>JAFTIA010000017.1 GCA_017457105.1 Lentisphaeria bacterium
AGCGGGGGGCCGGGGGCGGGTAGCACCCATCTCCGCTACGCTACGCCGTGGCAAGCCCGCTGGCATGTAACGGCACCTCCACTTCGTTTCAGTGCCGGAGGCTCGAGAGGGCGTAAGCCCGACAGCCGACCATTCCGCAGCGGCACGATGCCGCCCCTTGACTCGTCGCTTGACGATTGAAAATCGTCTGCGCTTCTAAAATCAGTCTGCATTTGGTACACAACCGGATAATATACCGCATGGCATATTATAAAACAAGTAGTGCAACAATATTTTATGCAGAATTTTGATAAAGTGCCACCCCGAGTCCGGCAAGTGTCAAGCCCGCCGGAAATAGAATAACCTTTTTGATTTTGCGGTATGACTGCATGGTGGATTTCTCTTGTTTTTTTCGGGCTTGAACGCTCTTTTGAAAGGCGGTCTTGCCGCAATATTTCTGTGAAAAAATGCCGATAATATACCGTTTTGAGGCAAAAAGTCAAGTGGATCCGTGCAATTTGCGGTGGAGGATCTTGCTTGACAAAGGGCTTGCCGGATGATAGAGTATGGCGTTATTACATGGGGTTGAAAAATGAAAATAAAATATATTCTGTTGGGCTGCTGCTGTTTTCTGACATGGGGACTTGTCGGAAAGGAGATTTCTCTGGGGACACCGGTCCGGGAGTCGGAAATGCGGACACTTTTTCCGGTGGTGGACGGAAAAGAGCGGTATATCATTGCCGACGTGCAGGATTATGCGGAGCGGGGGTATCTCTTGAAAACCGATCTTTTGACCGGCAGGACCCGTAAGCTGCAGAATCCACCGGAAGTGGTGCAGGATGATTCATTCGGTGCAATGGTGACTGGGGACCGTCATTTTTTCTATTCACAGGGGAATGTGGTTCTCTCCTGCGATCTCCGGAAAGAATCATGGCGTGTGTGGGGAAAGATCGATCCGGAAACATCGTATTATTTTGCTTTTACGGAAGGTGCTGACGGTACAGTCTGGTGCGGAGGCTATCCCAAAACAAAACTTCTTTCCCTCGACCGGAAGACCGGAATCGTAACCGATCACGGCAGAATGGATCCCCAAGAGGCGTATTTGACCAGTCTGGCGCAGGATGACCGGGGCTTTCTTTACGGAGCCATTGCACAGACACGGCGGGGACTTGTTGCGTATCATCCGGCAACCGGGGAGAAACGGCAGCTTCTTCCAGATGCGTTGCGGAAAAACGGCAGATTGTATGTTTACCTGGGGCGTGACGGTGCTGTATATACCACGGTGGACGGCAGGATCGCACGGCTGTATAACGGTTCTCTGGAATGGGTGAACAAGGGGGCCGCCCGGGCACAGGATTTCCATAGTGCCACCTATCTAGCCCCGTATAACAAAACATTCCCGGACGGGACATCGGTTTTTCTTTATGACACCGGCAACCGCCGGGTGACATTGCAGCTTGCCGATGACTCGTTGCGGCATCTGGATCTGGGGGAACACTCCGGCGGGACCAGGTTGAGCGGGAAAGTATTGATGCCGGACGGCAAACTTTTTCTTTCCAGCGGACACCCTATGCATTTGGCTTCAGCTGACTTGAATACGGGGAAACTCCATGATTTCGGGCCCATTCCCTATATCGCCGGAGGGACATTTACAGTGATGCAGCGTGCGCCGGATGGCAAAATCTATGCCGGACAATATGCCGGGGGCGGCTTGTGGGTCTATGATCCCTCCCTGCCATGGATGCACCCGGGGATCAGCAAGCCGCTTTTCGGGAAAAGTGATCCGGTGGAACTTGCCCGGAGTTTTCAATCGCCGCCCGGAACCCGTTGTGCCCGGCTGAATGCGCCGGATGTGATTTTTTTCCGGGGGGCGGACTGGCAGACGAAAACATTTACCGTGCGGACGGGGGGGAGGTATTTTGTCAATATCATGTTTCTCACCTGTCCTGCGTATGGAGATGTTTTTCTGAAAATGGACGGAGAGGCCCTTGGGAAGGTGCAGACAAAGAGTGCCGTCGTCAGTTTTACGCCGGTATTGTCTTATCCTGTGGAACTTTCTGCCGGAGAACATGTTTTCAGCATCCGTTGTGCGGATAAAAAGGCCATGACGGGTATGGTTGCGTTTGAGATCGGGCAAGTTGACCGCTCTGCGGAATGGGGCGATGGCATCCGGGAAAATCCCCGCAGTCTGGGGTTCTGGATCAACGAAACAGGCCAGCCCCGGGGCCTGGCGGTATCCCCGGATAACAAAAAAGTTTATCTGGGCGGACTTGCCGGGTATGGTTTGAGCGGCGGGAAACTGATTGAATACGACACCGCTTCCGGCAAGTCGTTGATCCATGATATTCTTGCGCCCGGGGAAAGTGTGGAGGACTTGCAATGGCTGGAAAACGGCTTGCTCGCCATCGGGACTACCATCCGGGCGCAGGGCGGGGGCCGTGTCCTTGCCAAACATGCGGCGGTAAAGTTGTTTGATCCCCGTACAGGAAAAATGGTTGCAGAAAAAATGCTGGAAGGCGAAAGGCTGATCGACAGCGTGATCCCGTGGCAGGGCGTTCTGGTGGCGGTGGGGAATAGGGGGAAACTGTATCTGCTCGACCCGCAGACACTGGAAGTGAAACGCACTGTCCGGACACGGCTTGCGGGCAGTATCTGTGTAACTCAAACGCCGGTGCTGGTTTCTCCTGAAGGTGTGCTGTATCTCTTTTCATCCCGCGGGATCGGGCAGTTGCGCCATCCTTCAGGAGAGGTGGAGTGTATTTTTGCTTCAGAGGAGCGGAAGATCACTTCCGGGGCGGCGTATTACAAGGGCAGGCTTTATTTTATCCGCAGTCACGAAATTTTCTCTGTTCCGGTTCAGCCGGAATAAGTTATTTTGTAAGAAAATGACTTGATTTTTTCTGATTTCTTGCTATATTGCATCAAGGAATGCTTTCGTTTACAAGATCGCATAATATGCGTTCTGTTAAGTTTAGTGAGGGTGAAATTCGATTTTCGGTCGAAAATAGGGAGTAAAAAAAATGAAATCAAGTTCAAAAAAGGTTAACAGAACGCATATTATGCGTCGTTGTTTCACGCTGATCGAACTTCTGGTGGTGATAGCCATCATCGCCATTCTTGCAGCCATGTTGCTGCCTGCGCTGAACAAAGCCCGTGCCACGGCACATGCCTCTAATTGCAAGGGGAATCTGAAGCAGATCAGTACCGCATTGACCCAGTATGTTGATACTTATGATGGTTACCTGACTTTTGTGTACGATCAGGTTCTCGGGCATAAAACGGGGCATCATCAAATGTTGCCATTTTTGGGGGAAAGCAATACGAACCCGACAACGGCGTATGTCAATAAAGTCCAGCAGTGCCCGACTGCCAAATGGACCATGTTTTATTATTATCTCGGATCCTCCTACGGATTTAATATTGGCGGGGCGTATTTCGGTTATGCAAGCAATGCTTCTCATCTTCCCAATGGACTGCCGAAAAAAATCAATGTACTGAAGTTTCCTTCCCGAACCTGCGCCATGGGGGACGGCCGGTTGAATTTTTCATTGACGACAGATTTGACCAAGGTGTTGCCGAATGGAAACGGAGGGGTGAATCAGGCCGCCTATGCCGCCTATCAGCAGGATGTTAACCAGGATCCGCGTTTGCGGCACAATGACGCAATGAATATGACCTTTTTTGACGGTCACGTGGATGCCCGGAAAGTTTTTGGTATAGAGTGTTATGGTGCTCCGTATGGTTCTGAATGGCGTCTGCTTTCCCGCGGGTATCTCTGATTTTGAAAAATATAGAAAGGGGATTGCAATGAAAAAACAACACTTTACGCTGATCGAACTTTTGGTTGTGATTGCCATCATTGCCATTTTGGCAGCTATGCTGCTGCCCGCACTGAACAAGGCCCGGGATACTGCCCAGGCTGCAAGCTGCAAAAATAATTTGAAGCAGATCAGTTCCGGTGTGCTGCAGTATGTCAATACGCATGATGACTATTTGACTTTTATTTACGATCAAGTTACCGGGACCAGAACCGGTCATCACCAGATCCTGCCTTTCCTCGGTGCCAGCAATAAGAACTTGACCGATCCCACCATCAACCCTGTTCTCAACTGCCCGAAGGCGCAGTGGGTACAGGTTTATTACAAGCTGGGGATGTCTTACGGGTATAATACCGGACCTGCGTATTTCGGCTATGCCGCAAAGGCCGCTCATTTGCCCGGCGGATACCCGAAAAAGATCAACAAGGTAACTTATCCCTCCCGTACTTTTGCGGGGGCAGATGGCCGGTTGAATATCTCTTTTACCAATGTTTTGACGAATTGGAGTCCGGGGACGGACGGTGTGGGCAGCAGTTATGCCAAATATCAGCGGAATATTGCTGAAGATCCCCGTTTGCGGCACAATGATGCGTTGAACATGTTCTTTTTTGACGGTCATGTGGAACCGAAAAAAGTTTTCGGCATTGACGGGAACGCTGCCGCCGGGACCGAATGGCGGCTCATGGGGAAAGGGTATCTCTGATACTGTTTTGCCGGAAAAGAGTGCTGCAGCTGGAAACGGTTGCAGCATTTTTTTTTAGTTTCAACCAGCTTCCCGGATGAGATCAGCGCGGCTGTTTCCGGTCAAATCTCCGGCGGTACTGGGTAGGTGTGCAGCCGAACCTGCGGCGGAATGCTCTGCTGAAACTGGCTGCATCCATGTAGCCCGCCCGTTCTGCGGCGGCATTGACAGGCGAGAACGCATCCCGCAGCATCCGGGCCGCAAACTGCATCCTTTCCTCCTGTACAAAATCCTGCAGGGTCACCCCCGTGTGTTCCCGGAATACCCGGGAGAGATGTTCCCGGGAGACATGGAGCCGGTCTGCCACTTCCTGCAGCCGGAATGTTTGCTCCAGTCCCTCTGTGATCATGGTTTGAGCCGCCCGCACCATCTGACTTGCGGGGGTATCCTCCGCCGCGCGGGCAGGGGATACAGTCAGAAGGGTCATGGCATCCAATACGATTTTGGCCCCTTCTGCCGGTGTGACAAAACGCAGGGAACGGCGGCCGTTCCGGAAACTCTGGAGATAGCGGACATACCCTGCATCCTCCGGTACATGCAAGATCCTCCCGTAAGCGGAAATGAGATCATTGAGCATTTGCAGTGCGGTTTTGCCCCGGAGCGAGAGCCACAGAAATTCCCATGGTTTTTCCCCATGTCCGGGATAGTAATACGATACCTGCGGATCCCCGTGGGCTGCCAGAAAAACGGTTCCCGGCAGCAGCGGATACACCGTATCTCCGTAACGGAACGCACCTTCGCCGGAAACGGTACAGACGATCTGGCTGAATTCCCCGGCAGGGCGCAGGCGTTCCGCTATATAATACCGGGGCGAGGTCTGGCGCTCCAGCACGATCTCATGGGGGACCGGAAAACTTTCCAAAGCACGGTCTTCCTGAAAGCGGACTTCCCACAAACGGATCTTTTCGTATCGGTACATGGTTGTTGTTCCTGCGGATCAATATATCACATCCGGCGTATAATGTAGTTCCGTATTGACGATTTTCAAGTGGATAAAACTCTTTTTGGATCATTCATTTTGTGCAGAAAAATCCACGGAAATGGGCGTGTTCTCACAAATGATGCAGAAAATATCACATTTTGCATATTATTGTGGGCTTGCAATCTCTGTTTCCGGTTGTAGATTTTTACATATACCATTTCTGTATTTCAATTGAAAGGAGAGAAAAATGGCAAAGATGTTGAAAGCCGGTGTGATCGGTTTGGGGATGGGGGGAAATCATCTGGCGGGTTATCTGGCCCACCCGGATGTGGAAGTGGTGGCCATTGCCGACCGCCGGGAAGACCGCCGGGCTCTGCTGCCCACCAATTACCCTGATTTCAAGGGCAAGGTCTATACCGAGGGTATGGAGATGATCCAGAACGAAAAACTGGACATCGTTTCCGTGGCTGTCCCCAATAACCAGCACATGGAATTGACCATTGCCGCGCTGGAATCCGGTGCCCATGTCCTTTGCGAAAAGCCTATGGCCATGAACGAAGCTGAAGCGCAGAAGATGCTGGATACCGCCAAACGCTGCAACCGGAAACTGGGGATCGACTTTTCCTACCGTTTCTACCCCCAGTCCCGTGCCATGAAAGATATGATTTCTGAAGGTGCTTTGGGGGATATTTATTACGGACGCAGTGTCTGGTTCCGCCGCCGGGGTATTCCCGGTACGGCACGGAGCAACTTCAATACCGGTGCCGCAAACTCCGCCCCTATGGGCTCCTGGTTCTTTGACAAAGCCCAGTCCGGCGGCGGCCCGCTCATCGACCTCGGCGTGCATCGGCTGGACCTTGCACTGTGGCTCATGGGTTATCCCAAACCCACCTGGGTCATGGCAAGCACTTATACCAAGTTCGGCCCGGATATCGCCGCCAAGGCCGGATGCAAATATACCGTGGAAGATCTTGCCTGCGCCATGATCAAGCTGGACAACGGCGCCACGCTGGAACTGGATGCCTCCTGGGCATGCAATATCAAGGAACATGAATTGCAGACCATCCGTCTTCTGGGGACAAAGGGCGGCATGTATCAGTACAATTTGAATGAAGGTTATTCCTATCAGGTGGAATATTACAATGAACTTGCCGGGCGTGCTTTTGACTGCGCCATGCACAATGCCGCCCCCATGCCCAGTTCTTTTGCGCTGTTTGCGGATGCGGTGCGGGACGATACCCCGTTCCTCGTTCAGCCGGAAGAGGGGGTGACCGTCATGCGTATTCTGGACGCCATTTACCGTTCCGCCGAAACCGGCGAACCCGTAAAGCTGGCATAAGCTGTTTCAGTGTGCGGGCAGCCCGCCGGTCCAGCCTTGCAGGGAACCGCTGCAAGGCGATCCGGAACACCGGAAGATCAGGCGTTGTTCCGCACCACGCCATCAAAAAAAGAGGCGCATAAAAACGACTGTTTTTATGCGCTTTCTTTTTCTCCCTGCCCGGAGAGGGCAGGGCGGGGGGCCGCAAATTAATTGCAGAAATCACCCATAAATTTCAGCATCACTTCCGCCGTGCGGCCGATGCTGGCAACTTCGATGTGTTCATTGATGGAGTGCGCCACCTTCAGCGACCCTGCACCGCAAACCACCGTGGGGATCCCCAGCTGGTTGTTGTAGAACCAGGCATCGCAGGAAGCGGTCCAGGCATCAATGGTGAGCTTCACACCGGCGGCATCCGCCGCTTTCAGCAGGCCCTGGGGCAGGAAGTGGTCACTGGGGACCACGCTGCAGTCATGGCGGTACATGAAGCTCAATTCAAATTCTTCATCCGTCAGACCGGCGTTCAGCAGAGCTTCACGCATTTCTTTCTGGATATCTTCCTTGGTCTTGTTGGGCAGGAAGCCCAGAACGCCTTCCAGCACCGCCTTGTTGGGCGCCGCCGCAGGCCAGTTGCCGGCGTGCAGTTTCCCGAAGGTGATGGGCATGGGGTTCGGGTACGGATCAAAGAGCGGGAAGCCTCTGGAGGCATCCAGCAGATCATCATGGTACTTGCTCAATGCCGTGATGCCCTGATGCGCCAGCAGCAGTGCGCTCTTGGTAAGACCCGCCTGTCCGCTGTGACCGGCAACACCCTTGAAGAGCACCTTGAACCACACCGCACCGCGGATTTCAGTCAGGATGCGTTCATCGGTGGGTTCCAGCACCACGCAGGCATCGGCCTTTTCGCCGGTGCGCGCCATGGCCAGAGAACCGTTGCCGCCGTTTTCTTCTTCGTTGACCAGATGGCCGACCACGTCACCCTTGAAGCTCAAGCCCAATTTGCCCGCCACGAGGCAGATCAGATAAAACACGGCGACCTGCCCCTTGTCATCGCTGGCACCGCGGCCGTACAGACAGCCGTCGATCAGCCGGGGATTCCAGGCTTCGGTCATGCCTTCGGAAGCGGGGACCGCATCCGTATGGGCGTTGAACAGCAGTTTTTTGCCGTCGCCGGTACCTTTCAATTCCACACGGAGATTGAAGCGGCCATCATACTTGATGTCCGGCACCGGGTCGCAATAATCCGGATCCTGCTTGATGGTGTCATGCAGGTCAACACGCTCCACTTTTACATTGGGGAGCTTTTTGAAAGCCTGTTCGATGAACAGCATTTCTTCATGCTCCTGCCCGGGAGTGGACGGGAACTTCATAATATCGGTCAGGAAAGCCTGTGCCTGCGGCAGAAGTTCCGCTACCGCCTGTTTGATTGCATCTGCCATGATCAGAGACTCTTCATTACTTCTTCAAACACTGCGCAGCTTTCGTCGATCAACGCCTTGGTGATGGTCAACGGCGGAGCAACACGCATCACATTGCCGAACTTCCCGACGGAACCGATCAGCAGACCCTTTTCGGCGCAGCCGTCGATGATCTTGTGGATCATATCGGCAGAGGCGGGAGCCTTGGTCTTCTTGTCCGCCACGATTTCAACGGCGTTGATAAGACCCATGCCGCGGACATCGCCAATATATTTGCAGCCCTTCATGATGGCCTTGAGCTTCTTGTTCATGTATGCGCCCATCTTGGCGGAGTTTTCGGTCAGGTTTTCTTCGTCGAAGATCTCCAGAACAGCTTTGGCCGCAGCGGTGGCAACCGGGTTGCCGCCCAGCGTGCTGGACATTTCGCCGGGGCCGAATGCGCTGAAGAGTTCATCCGTACCGATCACTGCGGAAACAGAGGCCCCGCTGCCGATACCTTTACCCAGCGTGATGACGTCCGGCTTGAGGCCTTCGTTTTCAGCGGCAAAGAATTTGCCGGTACGGCCGTAGCCTGCCTGGACTTCGTCCAGCGTAAAGTACATGCCCTTGGCATGTGCCCAGTTTTCCAGAGCCTTCAGCCAGCCCTTCGGCGGGAAAATGAAGCCGCCCGCACCCTGATAGGGTTCCACGATCACACCGGCAAGGCTGCCAACGGAGTTGGCGGCAATGACGGAATCGAGGTAGTTGAAATATTTGGTGAACTTGGGATCGCCGTCACAGAAGCCCATTTCGTCACGATAGGGGTTCGGGAAGATGGCGCGGATCACACCCGGAACGGTGGGGCCGAAACCCTTCTTCGGACCGGTCAGACCGCCGGCGGAAGCAGAACCGCTGGTCTTGCCGTGGAAACCGCATTCAAAGCAGAGGATCTCAAATTTGCCGCTCTTGCGCTTCATCATGCGGATAGCCGTTTCAGTGGCTTCAGCACCGGTGGAGAGGAAGAAGCATTTGCCCATGTGTTTCGGGGCTTTCTTCATCAGAGCCTTGGCGGCTTCGATACGCCACGGATGGGGGCATTCGTAGTTGTTCAGGAGCTTGCCGGCAGTTTCCTGCATGGCCTTGACCAGTTTGGGATGGCAATGGCCGACGTTGGTCACCAGCACACCGCTGGTCCAGTCGATGAAGGTGTTGCCGTCAACGTCCGTCACCAGGCAGTCTTTGGCATCCGCCCAGACCACATTCGCCTGATAGCCGCAAGCATTGACTTCATACTTGTGCCATTCCTTCTGGAGTTTCTTGGTCTTGGGGCCGGGGATCGCAGTCTTCATGCAAATCGCTTTTTTCATAATATTCTCTCCTGTTGAATTATTTAGTGTAGGTTTTGACGGAATTGACGATGCAGCGGGCGGGCTGGCCGCGGAAGGCTGCAATAATGTCGTCCAGAATACTCAGGCGGATTTCCTCCGCAGATTCTTCGCTGGCCCAACCCATGTGGGGGGTCAGAATGGCATTCTTCAGGGCGAACAGCGGGAAATCGGGAGCCGGGGGTTCCACATCAAACACATCGATACCGGCACCGGCGATGCGTTCATTTTTCAGGGCATCCGCCAGAGCTTCGGTATCCACCAGCGGGCCGCGGGCGGTGTTGATGAGATACGCCGTCTTCTTCATCATGCCGATGGTTTCGGCATTGGCGATTTTCCTGGTTTCTTCATTGTTCGGCGTGTGGATGGTCACAAAGTCAGAGGTGCGGAACAAGGTTTCCTTGTCCACAAAACGGAGACCCTGTTCTTCCAGAGCCTGCTTGCGGTCCGCAGAAAGATAGGGGTCGCAGGCGATGATGTTGAAGCCGAAGGTCCGCAGTTTGCGGAAAACACGGCTGCCGATACGGCCGCAGCCGAGGATCCCCAGCGTTTTGCCGTCCAAACGGTACACCGGGAAGAGGTCGCCGAAATCCCATGCGCCCTTGGCACTGGATTCATCCAGGCAGGTGCGGGCACGGAAAAGACGGCGGGCACAGGCGAAAATCAGACTGATGGCGTGTTCCGCCACGTCTTCCTTGCAGTAGTCCGGCTGATAAGCAAACTGGATGCCGTACTTTTCGCAAGCCTTCCAGTCCACATTGTCATAGCCGATGCCGTGACGGATGATGAGTTTGCATTTGGTAAGACGCTTGATCAAAGATTCCGGCATCTTGACCATGTTCACCACGATCACATCGGCATCTTTGATGGCTTCGTAAACTTCATCTTCGGGACGGAATTTCAGCTGGAACGCTTCAAATTCGATCCCCAGTTCCTGAAGCCGCTTGGCTTCCATGTTCAAGTCCGGCTCAATGTAGTCGGTGACCACTGCTTTGAATGCTGCCATGATATTTTATTCCTTATTTTATTGGAAAATTTATTTGTATTCAACCTGAACAGAGCCGCCTGCACGGTCCGCACGGTAGATGGCTTCCACCACTTCCAGAACCTTTACAGCATCGTTGCCGTCCACAAAGGTCGTCAGGTCGCCGCGCAGGATCTGTTCGGCGATCTCATTGACATATTCCAGCCCCAGAGAACCGCAGTAGCCCGGGACCGCATCCAGTTCAAATTCAATGACCTGACGGGGCGCACCGCCGAATTTCGGGTGGTTGCTGCAGATCATCATGGTCTGCCGGGTGCCTTCAAAGGACGGGGCAAAGTTGATGCAGCCCAGCGTGCCGCGGATGCCCAGATACAGGTCTCGGCCGTAGGGATAGGAATCCGGAACCGTGTAGCTGATGTCCAGTGCCAGCGTGGCTCCGTTGGCAAAGGTGGCAATGGCAAAACTGTTGTCTTCGATCTCATAGGCCTGATTGACCCGGACGTTCTTGCCGACAACGCTGGTGATTTCGGAATCCAGCAGCCAGCGGTAGAGGTCGATCCAGTGGACGCCCAGATTATACATGGGGCCGCCGCCGGACTTCTTGGGATCCAGAATCCATTCGCTGTGGCCTTCGATATAACGGTGCAGACCGCCTGCGGCACAACGGCCTTCGCAGCCGACGATCTGGCCCAGATAACCCTGTTCGATGACTTCCTTCATCTTGCGGGTCACCGGATGATAACGCCACAGATAGGGTGTGGAGAAGAGAACGTTGTTCTTGGCACACGCAGCCGCAATACGGGCGGCATCTTCGGAAGTGTGGGCGACGGGCTTTTCCACCACCACGTGGATGCCCCGTTCCGCACAGTACACTGCCGCATCAGCACATTCGCAGTGAGGCAGGAAGATGTAAACGAGTTCCGGCTTTTCTTTTTCCACCATTTCGGGGTAGTCCGTATAAGTGGGCAGATTGAACTGGTTGGTGAAGTCCTCCCGCAGAGCCGCATTGCGGTCTACGGCGGCAACCACATCCGTCAGCTTACAGCGTTTGAAATGCGGCATGTAAGTGAAGGGATGCAAATGCCCCAGCCCGATAATACCGACTTTCAGTGTCCGATTCATGTTATGATCCTCCTGATAAGTTGTTAATAAGGTCACTTTTTACTTACATAAGATAGAGCTTTTTCCTGAAAATGCAAGTCCGGAGCCGTGTTTTCAGGTGCTTTTTTGCTGCGGAAGTGCCGAAGCAGCCGGTAAATCCCCGCCCCCCCCAGAATACACAGGATCGGCAACGCCGGGATCTGGTATCTCGGGACCGTGATGGGGTCCGGCAGGAAAAAGTAATATTCCGCACATGCCAGCAGTGCCAGAAGCAGGGGATAATTCTGCCGGATGTTCCGGCAGAGACGGATGATTTCAAGAAGAACTCCTGCCAGCAATATCCCTGCCGGGAGAAGCAGGGGCAGAAGCAGAACCGGAATGTGCCAGCGTCCGCCGAAATAGTGGCGGATGGCGGCAAAAATGCCCTGTTTCTGCATGACATCCAGGGTTCCTTTTCCGGAGGAGGTAAAGCCCATATTTTCACACAACGCCGGAGCATCCGGGAGCAGAACATGGATGCGGAAATGCTGCCGGATCCAGATAAAAGGATGTGCATAAATCAATTCTTTGAACTTTTTCATCCGGTATTCTGTTCTGCTTGCCGCATCCGGGTAACGGGTTTTATCGGCAAATTCCCGATCCAGAGATTGTAATATCTTTGCCTTTTCCGCTTCAAAACTGGAATGGTTCACGGCGGCAAGGATCATGGCTCCATTCTGGTGATACATGGCTCCGGTATTGGTGTCGATGCAGTATCCGGCTCCCAGTGCCGCATTTCTTGCCTGCCATGGAAAAAGCAGAGCAAAAAACAGGGCCGTCCCCAACGCTCCCCGCAAAAGTTTTGTCCGCATGGGAATGCCACGCAGGGTGAAGCCGATGAACAGAACCGGGGCGATCCACGCCAGATTGATGGGGCGGATCAGCGTTCCCAAACCGGCGATGGCGATGGTGATATACCAGTCTAGCCAACGCTTTTCTGCCAGATATTCCAGCAGAAAATAACATTGCCATGCCGCAAAAAGACCGAACCATGTGTCAGAGAGCCACAGGGGACGGTTTGCCACGGCGGTGGGGTTGAAAAGGAACAGAAACGCCGCCCAAAGTGCCGCCGCATTTCCGGCATATTTCTTTGCGGCAAGATAAACGGGAAGGGCGGTCAAAACACCGATCAGGCCGAAAACGATCGCTGCCAGTTTCGGGGCGTGATACACTCCTGCAAGCAGGATGGGAAATCCCGGAGCCCGTTCCAGAAATCCGCCGAACCCGTTCCCGGAGGCCAATGCCTGTGCCGGGGCAAGATATCCCCATGTATCCGGACGGGAGAAGAATCCCGCCGGATCTGCCGAAGCAAGACCGGGCAGACTCAAAAGAATGTGGAGAAGCATTGCCGCCGCACATCCTGCCAGAAAAAGCCGGTTGGCCGGCGTATTGAATCGATACAGGTCCATGGAACACGCCCCCGTTCAGACCTCCAGCTTCAGCCCGTCGGAATGGGGCTGACTGCGGACACTGAAACACTCCATTTCCACCAGCCAGCCGGGACGGCAGACCGGGGCGGAAACGATGATGCGGGGAAGCCCTTCCGGAAGTTTCTGCCGCAGGACGGCCGTCACGGCTTCCGCATCTGCCGCATCCCGGAGATAAACGGTCCCGGTTTTGACATCCTGCCAGTTCATGTTGGCATTGGCAAGGAGCGTGGTGATGTTTTCCAGCATGCGTTCCGTTTGTTTGACCACATCTCCGGGGTGCATCACATTGCCGTCTTTGTCGATACTGGCTGTGCCGGAAATGAAACACCATTCCCGGTCATACCAGAAAACCTGCATCCCCCGCTCAAAAGCCACGCCGTAAACATGGGTGGGCGGGAGCATATCGTGAGCCGTGACCGGCCGCTGGTGCCGCTCATTCAAGCCGATGATGCTCAACGAATCCATTTTTACGAACCGGTGGGGATCGGTCATTTTGCCTTCAATGCCGGTGCTGGCAATGTACCGGGTATCCCGCCGGAGGCCGATGCGGTCAAAAAAGATGTTGCGGGCTTTTACCAATCCTGCATATTGATTATCCACATCCCTGCAATAGAGCCATGTGCGGACAGTATTTTTTGCCACTCTGCCGCCGTACTGCATAAGATATGCGGCCAGCGATTCAAATTCCGCTCCGGTGTGGGAGGCACTGGTTCCATGGGGGATCTCATTCAGCGAGTGCAGAATGGCGGCGCCGTCGCCTTTGAGCTGAATATTCACGGCATTGCGGGTACGGTGTTTGTGCTGTTCTGTAACGCCCTGCCAGTGCCACGCTTCCAGCGCTGCCCGTGCGCCGGAAGCAGGCGGCTGCCCGATGACGGAAACAAAGCCGCCCTTGCGCCCCGCCAGAGCTTTCCGCAGAACCGGATACTGGTTTGCTGGATCGCTGATATGAAATCGCAGCAGGACTTCCGACTCTTCCGAGCAGTTTGTTTCAGCCATGATTGCGGTATATTCCTGCAGAAGAGAGGCGATTTCTTCTGCAAAATTCTCTCCTCTGGCGGCTTCTCCGGCAAAGAAAAATTCCGGCATCCCGGCACTGCCGGTAAAGGTGGAGTAAGCGATCATTTGTTGATCCTTTCTGTTTTGATCCGCATGGCCGGCAGCGGCAGTGCGCTTTTGCGAGTGCGGGACTGTTTATCTTTAGATACTGTAACATACTGGAACGGCAGTTGGAGTGCCTGGACGATATCGGCATCTGCCGGAGCATCTGCGGCGATGTGAATGGTGATTTTCAGGGTCGTAATGCGTTTTTTGGTATCTTTTGAAACGATTTCCGGCGTGTCAGCCTTCAGCCACGCAGGGGCATCCGGCATCTTCGGGGCGGAAAATTCTGCATTTGCCGGGAGAGAATAGGCACGGAATGTCAGAACTTTTGTTTTTCCGCAGGGGATCTTTACTTCTTTCGGGAGAGCCCCCGGATAGACACTGCCGGGAACACGCCACAGCGAGGTGTGGAGAAATTCCGGAGCAGTGATATAATGGGTGTAGGCAAACGCCTGCATTGCCGGATCTGCCGCCGTTGCATAACGGACAAGATTGCCGTCAGAAGTCTTTGCTGTTCCGGAGAGCCGCAGGATTTCCGGCGCAAACCCTTTTCTGTTACCGGGTTCATAAATGGATAACGGCATTTGTGTGACTCCGGGGGGGACAAGGGTGTTGCCGGTCAATTTAGCCAGTTTACTGCCGGAAAGGGCAAGCTGGATGGGGGCATTGAATCCTTCTTTTTTGATGATGAAAAGGGTGGCGGAAACACTGTTTCCCCGGATGCTTTCCAGTCCGCTCGGGGTAACAAGCAATTGAAAATCCGGACGGGGGCGGTCGATCCGCAGGAAAAATTTTCCCGCTTCATCGGCACGGTCTGCCATTTCCAGACGGTAATCGCCTTCAACCGGCAATGTCACCATCAAATGGGAATCAGCAAAGTGCATAGCGTTCCCTGCCAGAACTTCCGGCGTGGTGTCGTCGTTTTCCGCCAGCAGTTTGCCGTCCGGGGCGTATAGTCTTAAAACCGTGTCCAGCGTGGAACCAATCCTGCGGGCAAAAGTTTCAAAAACTTTGACTTCACCCTTTTTACCGGAAAAACGGATATCCACTTTCTGCCCGGATGCCAAAACTCCAGTGATCAAAACCGGTTCCGTAACGCTCATGCCCGGGAGATAGACTTTGCGGGGAAGTTCGGGGAGCGCGCAAGCAACGGTGTCCTGCGGAGCAGTACCGGTACCGCAGTCGATCCGGTACACAAAATCTTCTCTTCCCCGATAGAGAGAATCCCGGACAAGCAGTGTGTAAACCCCGTCTGCCGGGGCGGTGCAGGTCAGCAGGGGATCGATCTCCACGCCGGTGCGTTCAGCAATGGCGACTTGTTTCCCTTTTTCGTCCCGCAATTCAAGGATCGGCTGGAAGAATCCGGGGACCCCGTCACCCACATAGGGTTTGAAAAAGCGGCCGTATAATTTAAAATAACAGCGGGTCCCGGCTTTCAGCCGGACTTTGTATTCATCTGTTTCCCCGGGGCGGATCTGCCCGTTGACACTGGCAGGCAGTGTGAATTCAGGAATCTCCTTTTTGATATACGGCGGACGGTAGCCCTGTTCCTGAATTTCGGGGGCAGTCCCCACCATAAAAGGAACCGGGTTGGTGATGACCCCGCGCCCCATAAGCCGGAGATAGTACACCCCGGGCTTGGTATCCGGCGCAATGGCGATTTTGATAATGGTTTTCTGCCCGATAGACGGACTGATTTGCAGCGGATTGGGGCGGGTGTAAAGTGCCCGGAGCAGCAAATTCATCTGCACGGGGGAAAGATTGTCGATTTCATCGAGCATTTTGTTTTTCCGCCAATCGTCCTGCTTTTCCGGTTTGGGAGGGATGGGGCGGTTGAAATGCTTTTCCCGCAAATATTTCCGGTAGTATTCCCGCTGGCTGGTGTAAAGAAATGGAACATTGACAATACGGTCATAGTGGACACTCCGGATCTTGTCTGTTCCTGTATAAATATCGTTGCATCCCCAGTTCCCCTGTCCGCCGATCAGGACTTCCACCGTTTCTCCTGCACGGCCGCCCGCCGGAAAGATATATCCCAGATGCCCTGCAAAGGAAACGCAGCCGGATACCAACAAAAATAAAATTGCCGTGATCTTCATGAGAGTTCCCTCAATACTGATAAATAAATTCATTGCTGTTCACCAGAGCCCACAGGAGATCCGTATAAAATCTGCCCCGGAGCTTGGGCGGCGTGGATTTATATTTTTTTTCCAGAAAGGCCAGTTCCTGCGGTGTTACCGGGCGGGCGAGGGCCGCCAGATACAGCCGAATCACACGCTTTTTCAAATTGTCGTTCTTTTGCCGGAGGTAATGCTTCTGCGCCTGCTGGAGTTCCCGGTAGAGTTTGCCGGAATTGAGCAGGAAAAGTTTTTGTTTGCCGGTGATGACATCTTTCCGTTCTTCCGGCGCGCCGGAGTCCCGGGGAGGTTTCCCCATCAAATCAAGGAACGGGCTGGAAATACTGCCGTCTTCAATGGCGGATGCCCGGGTGCCCGGAGGCAGAAAGGTGAAGGGTTCCGGGATCACGCTGGAATAACTTTCAAAGGGTTTCCGGAGAAACATGCTCAAGCGGTCAGAGATCTGTTCCGCATTCAGCCGCCGGATGGGGTAGGCCGCAAAAACTTTTTCTTCCTCCGGTGTGCCGGGGGGCAGACTGTATGCCGGGGAAAGCAAAATTTCCCGGTAAAGCTGACGCAAATCAAAACCGCCTGCACGGAAACGACCTGCCATTTCCCTGCGGAGAACACTCAATTCCGGTGTTACCGGTTCCCGCCCGAAAAGCCGCCGCCATGCACGGCAGACCATGGCTTCTGCAAAGGGTTCCGAGGCAATGATTTCATCTGCCAGAATTTTTCTGGGGTCGGTGCCTGCGGGGATCTCCACTTTCCGTCGGCCCGGAACAGCCGCCGTGATCATCTCCGATCCGGGGGCAGGGGACTTGAAAAAGACAAATTCTTCCTTCCATTCCTTACTGCTTTTGTATCCGATGCAAGTGAAAAAAGGAATAAATTGTTCCTGTTCCCGTACGCTCCATGCGGAAAGAGGCTTGCCGAAAAAAGTTTGACTTGTCACCTGCGCCAGTCCTTTGGGGGACCGGTCCGCCGCTGCCCGGAAAAAGTTCGCTGCCGGAATGCGGAAGTTGCTTCCGGAAGATGTCAGCAATTCCCGGGCAAAACGGTCATAAGGAACATTGTCCCGGATGGTTTCATAAATATAACGGCTGTATTTCTGCACCGCATTGGGCCAGAGGTTGATGGGGAATTCCGCCTTGATCCGTAATTCATCCCCCCACAAATGCGCCTGATAGACGGCAAATTCGTCACTGACAAGGAGTTTGTCCACCATCTTGATCCGTTTTTCCGGATCTTTGTCTTTCAGGAATTGCAAAATCACTTCCGGTTTCGGGGGGAGTCCTGTCAAGTCAAGATAGAGGCGGCGCAGAAAATGGGCATCACTGATGGTGCGCGGTCGAGCGGTTTCGATTTCTGCTTCGTGCCATACTCTGTTCAGTCGTTCATTCAGCGGCAGTGCCGGTGTGGAACATCCGGCAGAAAGTCCTGAAAAAAGCAGTGTCAACAGAAAAAAAGGCGATCCCAGTCTGCGTAACCCCATAAAAATCTCCCGGTTGGTAAAGCATTACTGCATTACGATACACAGCAAATCTGCTTTTGTCAAATTTCCGTGCAAAAAAAATCCTGCGGACGATTTGAAGCATCATCCGCAGGATCGGGGATCACAGCAATTTTATTTTGCCAGAGCCGGGAGGCTGGCGGCGACTACCGCCTGACCGTGACGCTTGAATTTTTCATCCGGCACACGGAACTGGATGTGGGCGTATTCCGGGAATTCTTTGGCGATGACCTTTTTGGCTTCTTCCATAATGATCTCGCCGCCTTCGCCGCTGGAAACACGGCCCAGGAATAGCAGGTTCTGCAGTTCGTAGAAGTCTGCAAAGTGTGCCACCGTATAGCCGAAGCACACCCCGATGGTACGGTAGATGGCCGCTGCGCGGGCATCGCCCTGCTTCATCAGTTCCTGCACTTCCACCAGCTGTTTCGGGAAAGGCATGTCCGCCGGGAAGCCCAGTCCGGCAGCTTTGGCAAGACGGGCCACACCCTGCTGGCAGAAATACTGCACGCCGCAGCCCAGATCGCCGCTCCATTCGTCTGCGGGAGCATTGTCACGGTAATCCACCGGCACAAAGGCAAGTTCGTTCAGCCAGTCGGTGATGTTGCCGTTCATATTCACATAGCCGCCGGCCACGCTGGTACCCATGGAAATGCCGATGACACCATTGGATTCCATGGACATGGCACCTGCCAGAGCAGTGACTTCGCCGTCATTGCTGACGACCATGGGGACATTGTAAACTTTCTGGATCTCTTCAAACATGTGGACCACATGCTTCTGGAAATCTTCCGCACTCACGCCGCGGAAGAGGGATGCCAGACGGGGCTGATTATCCACATACACCCCGGCGGCGGAACCGCCGATGGCATCCACCCGGGGCATCTTTTCTGCCGCACGGCGCAGGGAGTCCAGAATGCCCTGACGGTGATATTCCGGATCTTTCTGGAAATAGGGATCCCAGACCACTTCTTCGGTGTGGACGACTTTGCCATCCACCACAGCGGCGCATTTGCGGTCGGAGCCGCCCAGGTCGAACCCGATGCGGCAGCCGTCCATGTGACCGCCCAACTGGACCTGGATCTCATGGGATTCGGGTTTTTCGGCAAGGGCAACCACTTCAAAAGTGCGGCCGTAAATACGGTCGCCCATCATTTCGTAGTCAAACTTGCGTTCGCCGTCTTTGCTGTAAATTTTGGCCAGAGCTTCGGCGACTTCCGGAGCCCCGTAGATGCCGACTTTCCAGCCGCCCTTCATCCACAGCAGGAACTTCACCAGCCGTTCCACATAGCGAACGGTGAGATCCATGGTATCTGCCGAGATGGGCAGAATGACCGTTTCGTAGGTGGAAACGGTGCCATTGGGCCGGTACAGGGCGATGACGATATCCACCGCTTTGCCGGAATCGGCCGCTGCTTTGCGGTATGCACGGTTCCACAGTACGGCGGGCACAAATGCCGGATCCAGTTCCGGCACCACGGCGGGATTGACGGTAATGTTCATAAAACAATTCTCCATTTTGATATGGTTGATAAATGGTTTTCAGGAGTAATATAGTTCCATTTCTTTTTTTCGCAAGACCGCAAATGCGGGAAAAAAGTTGTTTTTTGCCGGAAAAGTTGTATAGTATGGCGATTTACAACGCAGGAGCGGGACTTTTCTGATGCACAATGTTATTCAACAACTTTCCGGCGGCAAACTTCCCGGGATACCGGAATTGGCAGATTTTATCCGGTGCTATTCTCCGGAGGATCGGGAGGAGCTGTTTACCCATGCCCGGCAGATCCGGGAGCGTTATTACGGACACGATGTCTATATCCGCGGCCTGATCGAATTTTCCAATTATTGTCGGAACAACTGCTTTTACTGCGGTATCCGTGCCGGGAATCCACGGGTTTCCCGTTACCGGCTGACGGCAGAGGATATTCTTGCGTGCTGTCGTAATGGATACGGTTTGGGGTTCCGTACATTTGTTCTGCAAGGCGGAGAAGATCCCGGATTTCCGGATGAAAAACTTTTTGAACTGGTTCAGGCACTCCATAGGGAATTTCCCGATTGCGCTATCACTCTTTCGGTTGGCGAGCGGGAAAGAGCCGTTTATCAGGCGTGGTTCGATGCCGGGGCGACCCGGTATCTTTTGCGGCATGAAACGGCGGATCCGGATCATTATGCCATGCTCCATCCTGCCGGGCAGAAGTGGGAACGGCGCATCCGGTGTCTGCATGACCTGAAAGAGATCGGTTATCAAGTCGGTGCCGGATTTATGGTGGGGAGCCCCGGGCAGACGCCGGAAATTCTGGCAGAAGAACTGCATTTTTTGCAGAAATTGCAGCCGCAGATGGTGGGGATCGGCCCCTTTCTTCCCCATTGTGAAACCCCTTTTGCCGGGGAAAAAAACGGTTCCTGTGAGGAAACTCTGCTGCTTCTGGCGATGATCCGGCTCATTCTGCCCAATGTACTTCTTCCGGCAACGACGGCTCTTGCCACGGCAGACCCCCGGGGGAGGGTGAAGGGACTGCTTGCCGGGGCCAATGTGGTGATGCCCAACCTTTCGCCGGAAAGTGTGCGGGAAAAATATCTTTTATACAATAATAAAGTCACTTCCGGCAGTGAAGCTGCAAGTGCTGTAAAGTCGCTTGCTGATGAATTTGCCGCCGCCGGATTCCGGGTGGTGACTGATCGGGGCGACTGTCGCCCTTTGGAGGTTTGAACGATGTCCATGAATGAAACTCCTTCCGGCTCCCGGGTGCATATCGGTATTTTCGGCTGCCGGAATGCCGGAAAATCCAGTTTGATCAATGCTCTCACCGGGCAGGCTCTGGCTGTGGTTTCCGATACGCCGGGAACCACAACGGACCCTGTTTCCAAAGCCATGG
The DNA here is from genome assembly GCA_017457105.1 of Lentisphaeria bacterium. Lineage (GTDB taxonomy): Bacteria > Verrucomicrobiota > Lentisphaeria > Victivallales > Victivallaceae > UBA1776. The sequence continues at coordinate 20,724 of JAFTIA010000017.1, forward strand.
AGTTACTTCCCCTCGGTCCTGTGGTGCTGATCGATACCCCCGGAATCGACGATACCGGGGCACTGGGGGATCTGCGTACCGGTAAGACCCGGGAGATCCTGCGGCGGGTGGAATTGGCAATCCTGGCGGTGGATGGCCGCCGGGGCATGACTGCGCCGGACAGGGAACTGGAAACGGAACTTCAACGGCTGGGGGTTCCGTATATTCTCGTATTTACCCACGGTGATACGGTTTCTGCGGATGTGCGTTGTCCCGGCTTCTGGGTGAGTTCTTTTTCCGGGGAGGGCATCCATGAATTGAAAGAGAAACTTGCACACTTGAAAACGCCGGAACTCTCCCGTCCGTTGGTGAGCGACCTTGTTTCGGCGGGTGACATTGCTGTATTGGTGGTGCCGGTGGATTCCGCCGCACCCAAAGGCAGGTTGATCCTGCCCCAGCAGCAGGTGATCCGGGAATTGCTGGATCACGGGGCTTCCGCTCTTGTGACCGGGGTGGAAGGTCTTGCAGAAAAAATGGAGGCATTGCGGACACCGCCCGGGATCGTTATTACGGACAGTCAGGTGTTTGGCAAAGTTGCCCCGCAAGTGCCGCCGGAGATCGCCATGACTTCCTTTTCCATTCTTTTTGCCCGGAGCAAGGGGGATCTTCCGCAAGCGGTGGCGGGGGCCCGGCTCCTGAAAGAGCTGAAAGCCGGAGATAAAGTATTGATTTCCGAAGGATGTACCCACCATCGGCAGTGCGAAGATGTCGGAACGGTCAAACTGCCCCGCTGGATACGGCAGTTTTGCGGAGAAGATATTGTTTTTGAGTTTTCTTCCGGCACATCTTTCCCGGAAGATCTGACTCCTTACCGGCTGGTGATCCATTGCGGCGGCTGTACGCTGAATCCCCGGGAAATGCGTTACCGGCAGAAACTGGCTGCGGAGCAGGGCGTTCCCATGACCAATTACGGGATCGCCATCGCCTCCATCCACGGTATTCTTGACCGGGCAGTCAAGCCGCTTGGGCTGTAAAAATCAGTGATTGCGCCCTGCAAAACGGACGACCATGTGGATACGGGCCTCCGTTTTGCTCCGGTTGGTAATGGAGTGGTCGATGTCGCATTGATAGATCAATACATCGCCTGTTTGCAGGACGGTGCTCTTTTTTCCGGCATCGACGGCAACTTCTCCGGCAAGGATCGTCAGATATTCTTCCGTTCCCTCGTAGTGGGCGTGGGAGGATAGGGCCGCACCCGGTTTCAGCGTTACCAGATACAGTTCCAGATCTTCAGCCTGGGATAACGGCGTGAGAACACTGATTTTCACGCCGTCATTTTCCGTATCCAGCAACGGCAGATCCCCGTGGCGGCTGATAATGAATTTTCTGACTTTGTCGCCTTCCCCTTTCAGAAGAACGTTGAAATCCACCTTCAAAGCCTGGGCGATTTTCCACACCGTCATGATAGTGGGGTTCACCTTGCCGGATTCGATCTGGGAAAGCATGGCCTTGGAAACCCGGCTCTGCGCTGCCAGTGCTTCCAGTGAAAGTTTACGGTTCTGCCGCTCTTTGCGGACATTGGCACCTACTGCCGGATAGTCTGACATAAAAAACCTGCCGTTCAATATATTAAAAAATGATATAATATTTTAAATTTTGACTTGCAATTCCATTTTGGTGTAATATACTATACATAGATTGCTATTTCAAACGCCGGGAGATTATTTCCGGAATTGCAGGAGAGGTGACGATGAAAGCATTGGTAAAAGCAGAGCGGAAACCGGGATTGACACTGATGGAAGTGCCCATGCCGGAATACGGGGAAGATGACGTTCTTGTGAAGATCGAAAAGACCGCCATCTGCGGCACGGATGTGCATATTTACAACTGGGATGAGTGGAGTCAGAAAACCATCCCGGCGCCCATGACCATCGGTCACGAATTTGTGGGGCATGTGGTTGCTTTCGGCAAACATGTCCACGATGTGAAGGTGGGGGATCTTGTCAGCGGAGAGGGCCATGTTGTCTGCGGTCATTGCCGGAACTGCCTTGCCGGGCGGCGGCATCTCTGCCCCAATACCAAGGGGATCGGGGTGAACCGGGACGGCTGTTTTGCGGAATATCTTTCCATTCCTGTCACCAATATCTGGCACTGCAATCCGGCGATCCCGAAAGATATTTTAAGCTGCTTCGATCCGCTGGGGAACGCTACCCATACGGCACTTTCTTTCCGGACTCTGGGGGAAGATGTGCTGATCACCGGTGCCGGGCCCATCGGTTTGATGGCCGCCTGCATCGCCAAACATGCCGGAGCCCGGTATGTGGTGATCACAGATGTGAATCCCTACCGTCTTGCGCTGGCGGAAAAACTGGGTGTCACCCGGGCAGTGGATGTGAGCAAAGAATCCATTGAAGATGTGCAGAAATCTCTGGGGATGCGGGAAGGGTTTGATGTTGGTCTGGAAATGTCCGGAAATGCTTCTGCATTCCGCTCCATGCTTGCCAATATGAGCCACGGCGGCAAGATCGCCATGCTGGGGATCATGCCGGACGATGCGCAGATCCCGTGGCATCAGGTGATTTTCAACGGCTTGCAGATCAAGGGGATCTACGGACGGGAAATGTACGAAACATGGTATATGATGACGTCCATGATCGAGTCTGGGCTGGATATTTCGCCCATCATCACGCATCATTATCACTATACGGATTTTGAAAAGGGTTTTGAAGTAATGCGGTCCGGCAATTCGGGCAAAGTGGTTTTGAACTGGGAGGATTAAGCATGTACGGAAATTATCAGACGCATTTGCAGAATGTTCTTCAGGAGATCCGGGAGAGCGGGCTTTATAAAAAGGAACGGCTGATCGCTACGCCCCAGAGTACCCATATCACACTGGCGGACGGCAAGGAAGTCATCAACTTTTGCGGTAATAATTATCTTGGGTTTGCAAACCGGCCGGAGATCGTGGAGGCGGCGCAGGCGGCACTGGACCGTTTCGGTTTCGGGCTGGGTTCGGTGCGTTTTATCTGCGGGACACAGACTTTCCACCGGGAGCTGGAAGAAAAACTGGCATCATTTTTGCAGATGGACGATGTGATCCTTTACAGTTCCTGCTTTGATGCCAACGGCGGACTTTTTGAGCCGCTTCTGACGGCGGAAGATGCCATTATCAGCGATGAACTCAATCATGCCAGTATCATTGACGGTGTCCGCCTCTGCAAGGCCGCCCGTTACCGGTACAAAAATTGCGATATGGCGGATTTGGAAAAACAGCTTCAGGCGGCATCCGGTGCCCGGTTCAAACTCATTGCCACGGATGGTGTTTTCAGCATGGATGGCGTGATCGCACCTTTGGACAAGATTTGCGATCTGGCGGAAAAATACGGTGCGCTGGTGATGGTGGATGATTCCCACGCCGTCGGGTTTCTGGGGGAACACGGCAGGGGTTCTATTGAATACCGGAATGTGATGGGCCGGGTGGATATTGTGACCGGGACATTCGGGAAAGCCCTGGGCGGGGCAGGGGGCGGCTATACTGCTGCACGGCAGGAGATCATTGATCTTCTGCGCCAGCGGAGCAGACCTTATCTCTTCAGCAACAGTCTTTCTCCGGCGATCATCGGAGCTTCTTTGAAGGCGTTGGAACTGGTGGAGCAGGGGGATGCGGAACGCAAACACCTTTTTGCTCTGGCAAACCGTTTCCGTGCCGGGTTGACGGCGGCCGGATTTGAGCTGCGCGGAGCGGATCACCCCATTATTCCGGTGATGCTTGGGGATGCGGTGCTGGCGCAGAAGATGGCGGCGGCATTGCTGGATCGGGGAATCTATGTTACCGGGTTCTTCTACCCGGTGGTTCCCATGGGGCTTGCCCGGATCCGGACGCAGCTTTCCAGCGCGCATACGGTGGAAGATATCGACTATACCATCAAGGCATTTACCGAAGTCCGGGATGCGTTGAAGTAAGAAAAAAGAAAATCCCGTGTGTTGAAAAATGCACGGGATTTTTTCTGCAAAGACATCCGGCTGTGATATGCCGGGATCGGGTTGTATTTCAATCTTTATCTTTATCTTTATCTTTTTTCCGGCTTTTCTTTTTCTCTTTTTTCTTATCTGCTTTTTTGTCTTTTTTCTTTTTGCTTTTGAGTTTTTCCAGTTTTTTATCTAACTTTTTCTGGTCTTTGGAAACTTTTTCGATAAAACTTTGCAGATCGGCGTTTTCTTCAAGCCCCATTTTCTTTTGGGCATCTGCAATCGCCTGGGCAAAGTCCATGACTGTGCGGCGTTTGGGGGTGCCGAGCACTTTTTTATCCGGACTTACAATGATATACCGGGGGACGCCGCCGGAGGTGAAATATTTTCTGGAGGAACACTCCCGGATATCTTTGGCTGTTTGTGAATCCGGGTCCGCTTTTCTCGGTTGATGCAGATACAGAAAAACGGCGTGTTTCTGGAGAGTTTTGTTAAAATCTTTGTCTGTAACAACTGTTCTATGCAGCATCCGGCAGGGGCCGCACCATTCCGGCCCGGAGACCAGGATCAGGATCGGCAGATTTTGCTGTTCTGCCTTTGCTTCCGCTTCTGCAAGACTTGTAAGCCACCCGCGGGGAGCATCATCCGCAGTTGCCATACTGAATACCAAGCAAAGAACAGAAAAAACGGACATCAATTTTTTCATGCAATCCCCTTTGTTTTTGCACTGTTTTTATGAGATATTTTTCAAAGATCTTTTACCAGTTTTTCTGCCAGTTCCACACATTCTGCACAGGAAAAACCTGTGCCGGACTTGATTTCTCTGCAATAGAGAGAGCCTGCCCGTGCCTGAAACGCTTCCCGGGCGGCCTCTTGCTTTTCTTCCGGAAGCAGCTGCAGCGCGGCGTAAAGTGCCCCGCACAACCCTTCCGGGGCTCTGCCGCCGCCCATGGCGGCAAAATCAGAAGTCAAATCCTCCCTGCCGGCACCTGCGGCAACGGATTGAGCGCAGTTGTACCGGCGGGGGACTTCCGCAAAAAATTCAGAAGCACTTTTGCTCATGCGTTTTTGTCCATTTCTTCCAGAATGCCAGCCGCGGCGGCACGGAAAGCATCGGAGGCAGGGCTGTTTCCGGAGGAGAAGGGATTCCCTGCATCCCCGCCAGCACAGATGGCCGGATCGATGGGGAGCTTGCCCAAAAAGCGGACCCCGTATTTTTCCGCCAGCATTTCCCCTGCGCCGGAAGCAAAGATCTGGGTGATTTCGCCGCATTTGGGGCAGACAAAACCGCTCATATTTTCCAGAAGTCCTGCGATGGGGAAGTTCAGCTGTTTGCAGAAATTGATGGAGCGGGAAACGTCCGAAGCGGAAACTTTCTGCGGCGTAGTCACGATCACTGCCGCCGCACCTTTGCCTGCCACCGTCTGGCAGACCGTCAGGGGTTCATCGCCGGTTCCGGGCGGGCAGTCAATCACAAGCACATCCAGATCCCCCCACGCCACATCGGTGATCAGCTGGCGGATCACACCGATCTTGACCGGGCCGCGCCAGACCACCGGAGCATCGTCCGAATCCAGCATAAAGCCGATGGAGATCACTTTGACTCCATTGGCATCTGCGGGGATGATTTTTTCATTTTCGTCCACTTCGGGGCGGACATCTTCCACGCCGAGCATCCGGGGGATGCTGGGACCATGGACGTCAATATCCAGCAGACCCACTTTTCTGCCGGAACGGGCGAGGGTGTATGCCAGATTGGCGGCAACGGTACTTTTGCCCACACCGCCTTTGCCGGACATGACCACCAGTTTTTTTCCGATACGGCCCAGCACTTCATTCAGGGCGCATTCTTCTTTTTCCCTGCTGCCGCAGCTGGCACAATTTCCGGAACAGCTTCCGGAACTGCTGCATTCACTCATGATATTCTCTCCTGTGTTTGAATGTTGCAATTATACTCTATGAAATATACCGCAAAAATGAAAAAGTTCAATCTGTTTTGGGGGAGAGTATCGACTGTTTTTTCTGATTATAAGCGTTTTTCTGTTCGCAAAATAAGGTTTATGGTGCTATATTGATGGGCAGTTTCAACACTTCAATCAGGAGTTTACTATGCAGGACCTTCACATTCATGTATTTCCGGGGCGGAAGGATTCTCCCGCTGAATTTGTGGACAAGACCCGTGCCGCCGGAGTGACCGGCGGGGCCGTATTGGGGATGTATCCGGAAACTTTCGGGAAGGAAAATGAGGATCAGCGCTGGCAGGCGCGGTTGGATTATGTTCTGGATTTTTGCAGTCAGGCACCGGGATTCCGTCCCATGTTCTGGATCGATCCTCTGGCGGAAGATGCGTTGGAACAGGTGCAGACTGCTGTGGAAAAAGGGATCGCAGGCTTCAAGGTGATCTGCAATTACTTCTACCCGAAAGAAGGTTTGAAAATTTATCAGGCCATCGCCGAAACCGGTTTGCCGCTAATGTTCCATTCCGGGGTGCTGTATAACGAACAGCCGTCTTCCGGCTACAATCAGCCCATGAGTGTTGAATTTCTGATGGAGGTGAAGGGGCTGCGTTTCTCTTTGGCTCATATCAGTTGGCCGTGGTGTGCGGAGCTGGTGTCGCTTTTCGGGAAACTGAATTATCTGGATGAATGTGCTCCGGAAGGCCGGAGCCAGATGTATTATGATATTACGCCGGGTACGCCGCCCATTTTCCGGGAGGAAGCTCTGCGCCGGATCTATATGACCGGGCTGCGGGTGAAGCACCGGGTGCTGTGGGGAACGGATTGCCTTGCCAATGATTACAATGTGGAATATGCCAGATACTGGGCCGATCTGGACCGGAAAATTTATGATGGTATTTCCGCTGATCCCAACCGTTACCGGGTGGCCGGGCAGGATGAATACGATTATTCCGATATCTGGGAACGGGCGATCGACCGCAATTTTGCAGCATTTTTTGGTGAAGAATAAATATTTGAAAGGTGTGTTTCATTATGCAGGATCTTCATATTCACATGCATCCTGGGCGGAAGGATCCTCCGGAAACCTTTAAAGAGAAAACCCTTGCCGCCGGGGTGACCGGCGGCGCGGTGTTCAGCATCGTGCCGGAATCCTACCGGGTCGAATCCGGCGTGGATCAGCGTTGGCAGGCACGGGCGGAACAGATCTTGGAATTCTGCAGCCGGGCGCCGGGGTTCCGGCCGGTATTTTTCATTGATCCAACTGTTTCGGATGCGATTGAACAGGTACATGCCATTGCGGAAATGGGGATCGCCGGCTTCAAGGTGATTTGCAATCACTTTTATCCGGTTGACGGGTTGAAGACCTATCAGGCCATCGCCGAAACCGGTTTGCCGCTGATTTTTCACTCCGGCGTACTGTATAATAAACAGCCGTCATCGGATTACAACCGGCCCATGAGTTATGAATTTCTGATGGATGTGAAGGGATTGCGTTTCTCTCTGGCACACGTCAGCTGGCCGTGGAGCGCAGAACTGGTGGCATTGTTCGGCAAACTCAATTATCTGGATCAGAAAGCTCCGGAAGGCCGGAGCCGGATGTATTTTGATATTACGCCGGGTACGCCGCCCATTTTCCGGCGGGATGCTCTGCGCTGGATGTATATGTGCGGTTTTAACATGAAGCACCGTGTACTGTGGGGGACGGATTGCCGCAGTAATTTTGATCCGGAATACGCCAAATTCTGGGCATCCCTGGATAAAAAGATCATGGCGGAAATTGCCGCAGATCCCAATATTTACCGGGTCCCCGGGCAGGATCTCTATGATTATTCCGATATCTGGGAACTTGCTACGGAAAAGAATTTTGACGATTTTTTCGGTAAAAAATAAGTACAGCCAAAAGAAGGAGCAGGATCATGCTGGATCTTCATATTCATATGCACCCCGGTCGGAAGGATACGCCGGAAGTCTTTAAGGAAAAAACCATGGCGGCCGGGGTGACCGGCGGGGCCGTTTTCGGATTGCATCCGGAAGGGTATCAGGTGGAATCCAACGAGGATCAGCGTTGGCAGGCCCGTGCAGAACAGATCATGGAATTCTGCAGCCGGGCACCGGGGTTCCGGCCGGTTTTCTGGATCGACCCCACCGATGCGGATGCGGTGGAGCAGGTGTACGGCACTGCGGAAATGGGCGTGGCCGGTTATAAAGTGATCTGCAACCACTTTTTCCCGGTGGATGGCCTGAAAGCATATCAGGCTATGGCGGAAGTGGACTTGCCGTTGATGTTCCATTCCGGCGTGCTGTATGATCAGAAGGTGTCATCGGATTACAATCGGCCGATGAGTTTTGAATTTCTGATGGATGTAAAGGATCTGCGTTATTCTCTGGCGCACATCAGTTGGCCGTGGAGTGCGGAACTGGTGGCTTTGTTCGGTAAACTCAACTGTCTGGCGGAACGGTATGCGGAAAACCGAGGCGCGATGTATTTTGATATTACTCCGGGCACGCCGCCCATCTACCGCCGGGAAGCCATGCGGTGGATCTATATGATCGGGACCAAAGTAAAACACCGGGTGTTGTGGGGGACAGATTGCGAAGCCAATGATTACAAGACCGATTATGCTCTGTACTGGGCGAAATTGGACCGGGAGATCATGGAAGAGATTTCCGCCGATCCCAACGCCTACCGGGTATCCGGTCAGGAGGAATATGATTATTCCGATATCTGGGAACTTGCCACGGAAAAGAATTTTGATCCTTTCTTCGGCAAGCCGCTGAAATAAAACGTCCGGTATTTTCAGACATCCGGAACGGGGACGATCACTGATCTTTGCTGTTCCGGATTTTTTTGCGGTAACGGCGGTAGAGGAAAAATGCCGTTTTTCCGCCGGATACCGGCAGCCGGACTTTGTAATGCACTGCCAGCAGACGGATGCCGGTCACAAATGCCATGACAAGCAGGAACATCCAGAAGAAGGGAATGAGTCCGGTCTGGGCAAGGGCCAGATACAACCCTGCTCCCAGAATGGAGGCTGTAGCGTAAAAGTCACTGGTAAGAACCACGGGGATCCGGCAGGACATGATGTCACGGATCACCCCGCCCCCCACGGCTGTGATGACCCCGCTCAAAAGGATGCCGGGGATGGATAACCCCAGTTCCACCCCTTTGGCCGCGCCGATGGCGGTGAATACCCCCAGCCCGAATGCGTCAAAGATCTGGATCAGATCCCGCCCCCGGCGTACGAGAGGGGAGAGGAAAAAGACGATCAAGCCGGTCAGAATACAGACCACAAGGTAGATCCCGTGACGGAACGCTGTTACCGGAACATTGCCGATAAGCATATCCCGGACCATGCCGCCGCCCACTCCGACGGTGCAGGCAAACACGATCACGCCCAGCAGGTCCAGTTTCAGCCGGGCCCCCCGGATGCCGCCGGTGATGGCAAAGATCACGGTTCCGATCATGTCAAAAAGATAGATCACATGGGTCTGAAAGACCGGATCTGTAAAACGCATATTTCCTCCGTTGTTGACGATGCTAAATATAATCTCCCATTCAATATTTTACAAGGGCAGTATAATATTTTAAACAAAACTATTCTGTATTTTTCTCTTGAAAATCCGTCGGTCTGATTTATATTACAACCATCAATCAGCTTACAAAGTTTTGGAATGGAGAAGAAAGTGGATCCTTTGAGTGTATCTTTTGCTGCCGGGCAGTGGAGTCAGGACGATTTTGATATTGTGAAATCCCCCCGTTTTGACGGTGTTGGCTCTTTTATTCAGGAGAGCGACCATATCGTCAACGCTGTTCCGGGGGAGGCGACGGAGGCGGAATTGCTTTCCTGCCCTGCGGCTTATTGTGCCATGCTTCACAGGAAAATGTTGAACGGCAATGTGATCATTTCTTCCCGTATGTCTTTTGATCACCGCATGGCGCCGTTGATCGTTATCGCTCCGGAAATGGGGCGGAGTGCCGACGGCCGCTATCCGGAATTGCGGGAACATTACGAAGTTGTGCTGTATGATGAAGGGTTGAATGTCTGGCATCACCGGTATGCTGATGGCAAACCCTCCTGGTACCGTCTGGCATATATGACCGACCGCTTTGCCGCAAAAACGGTTTACGATTTGCAAACGGAGATCCAGATGACTGCCAAAGGCCCGCAGTTGACTGTCCGTTGCGAGGGTCGTCAGTTCGGCTGTGCCCTGCCTTTCCATTTTACCGGAAAGAATTTCATTGCCGGGATCATCGCCTGTGAAGGCGTGAACCGCTTTTATGATTACCGGGTGCAGGGGTTGTAAAAAATGAAAAAACGCCCTTTGATCGCAGTCAGTCCTTCCTGGGATGCCGGTGAGCGGCGGATCCAGCTTCTGGAATCCTACATGGATGCACTTGTCCGCAACGGGGCACTGCCGGTTTTGCCGCCTTTCGGGGACTTTCCGGAGGTGCTGGATGATTTTATCGACCGGTGCGATGGCTTGATGGTAACCGGCGGGGAAGATATCGACCCGGCTTTTTACGGTGCAGAGACGCATCCTGCATGCGGCCCCACCGTGCCGGAACGGGATCCTCTTGATAAGCATTTGTATCTCCGGGCTCTGGAGCGCAACAAGCCTGTTCTGGGGATCTGCCGGGGGATCCAGCTGATGAATGTTGCTCTCGGGGGGACGCTGTATCAGGATATCCCGTCTGAATGGGAAACGACAATCAAACACCGGATGGACCGCCCTTTCACCCGGACGGAACATGCTGTTGATGTTCTTCCCGGAACGCCTCTTGCTGAACTGGTGAAAAAGGATACTTTGCTGGTAAACAGTATCCATCACCAGTGCATCAAAGATCTTGGTACAGGGTATGAAGTTATGGCAAAGGCTCCGGACGGGATCATCGAAGCCGTCTGGCACCCCGGTTACCGTTATGTCCGGGCGGTACAGTGGCACCCGGAACGGCTGTTGGATGTCACGCCGGAAAGCGACCTGATTTTTCAGGACTTCATCAACGCCTGTTCCTGCTGATCCGGGTCACTGTTTCCGGAAATCTCCCGGCGATTTATTGTAGGTATTTTTGAAGATCTTGCAGAAATAGGAGGGATCGTTGTATCCGCAGGCGGCGGCGATTTCTTTAATACGCCAGTGGGTGCTTTGAAGCATCCGGAGTGCCGCCCGCATCCGCAGATCCGTTACAAATTTTCCGGGTGTCATGCCGGAGGCCTCCTCAAACAGCCGGGTGAAATGCCATCTGCTGTATCCGGTGATTTCTGCCAGCGTTTCCACATCCAGCGTTTCCGCCAGATGGTTGAGGCAATGCTGGCGGACATCCTGCACGATTTGGGTGGACCCCGTTTTTTCCCGGTGGGCGGCTACCACTTCAGACAACAATTCAGTCATAAATTCATAAGCCAGTGCCGATGCCCGGAAGGCATCCATTTTGCGGCATTCCCGGAAGATTTTTTCAGCCATCTTCAGGACTTTGGAATGGGGCTGGTGCGTAAGGATGGGGCCGTTATTCAGCCGGCGGCACTCCAGTGCCATGCGCAGGATCTCCCGCCCGTTCAGTGATACAAAGGATATATCCCAGAAGTCTGACGTTGCCGGGAGGCTGTAACAGTGTTTTTCCGGGACGATAAGAAGCATGGCTTCTCCTGCGTGGAGATCATGGTGTTTGCCGTTGAATTCCAATTTGCCCGTCCCGCCGGAGGTGTATTGCCAGATCACCATTTCTTTGTCGCCCCGCTTTGTGCCGTCCCAACGGTAATCGTAACTGGTAACATGTTCGACCCCGCAATTCACGACCATGGCGTGAAGCGGGACCGGGCGTTCCGGAAAATAGGCAAAACTGAACAGCCGTTCCGGCTGAGGTGTATCCAGGGGCATGGTATTCAGCGCATTTTCAGCGTTGCCAGACCGATGAGGGCGCAGAGTCCCGCCACGATCCAGAAGCGGATCGTCAATTTGGGATCCGGCACGCCCTTTTTCTCGTAATGATGGTGGATGGGTGCCATCAGGAAGATCCGTTTCCCGTTCCGGTAACGGTAGCTGGTTCGCTGAAGCCAGACGGAAACGGCTTCAATGAAGAAGATAAAACCGATGATGGGAAGCAGCAATTGCTGCCCCAGCATGATCGCCACCAGAGAGAGTGCGCCCCCCAGAGCCAGACTGCCGGTATCCCCCATGTAGATGGGGGCCGGAGCGCAGTTGTGCCAAAGGAATCCCAGACACCCGCCTGCAATGGCACAGGCATAAACCCCCACTTCACCTGCCTGCGGGATGTAGGGAATACTTAAATAATCTGCAAAGATCTTGTGGCTGTGCAGATAGGCAACTGCCGCAAATGCCAGTGCCGCAAAGACCATGCACCCGGCAGCCAGCCCGTCCTTGCCGTCCGTCAGATTGACCCCGTTGCTGGTTCCTGCCAGTACGGCATAGTTGAATCCCAGCATGATAATGAGGCAGAGTGGCATGAGCGGCAGCGGAAGATAACACAGCGGAGCCTTCATAAAGGGGATCCATACGGCGATATTTTCCGTTCCCGGCAGAAATTGGAAGGGTTGACGGGAGAAGGGGCAATAGACCTGCATGGTCACTGCACCGTGTGTTTTATACAAGGCGTAAATGGCGAACACCGCTACAACTGCCTGAACGATGAGTTTGGTGCGCTCTTTCACCCCGTCCTTTTCGCTCCGGAGATAGCGGGTTTTGATAATATCATCCACCATGCCGAGCCCCATCAGTGCCAGCGTGGCGATGATAAAGACAAAGAGTGTCCGTTCCGGGAGTTTGCCCCAGAACAAGGTGGAAAGGATGATCCCGGCAATGATGACCACTCCGCCCATCAGCGGCGTGACCGGCTTCTGCTGCGGGGCATCGTCCGTTCTTGCCGATCTCTGCACGCAGTGTTTCCGGAAAAACGGCAGCAGCGGCGGGATGGCAAAGACCACCAGCAGAAATGCCGTGAGAAATGCCCCGGCTGAACGGAAGGTGACATAGTCAAAAAGACGCAGCGGCCCGAAATGGGTACTCCAATCTGCCAGAAGATAAAGCATTCTGCCGGGATCTCCCTTGAGCCGTTATTGGAGAACGCCGCAACGCTTGAGCGTGGCTTCCAGTTTGGCACGGTTCGCTTCGCCAAGTTCGCAAAGCGGCAGACGGTATTCTTCGGCGATCATACCCGCCATGGCCATAGCCGCCTTGATGGGAATGGGGTTGGTTTCGATGAACTGATCCCGGAAAAGACAGTAGTAACGGCGGTGCAGTTCCATAGCGGTCTGCAAATCGCCGTCAGAAAATGCCTTGACCATTTTGACCATGTCTGCCGGAATGATGTTGGACGCAACACTGATGATGCCGGATGCCCCCACTGCCATCATGGGAAGCGTCAGGGAATCGTCGCCGGAAAGAATGGTAATGTCGCACAGATCCCGGATGGCGGAAACCCGGTCAACACTGCCTCCTGCTTCTTTGATGGCTGCCACCATGGAATTTTTGGAAAGACGGGCAACGGTGGATTCTGCAATAGGTACCCCGGCCCGGCCCGGCACATTGTAAAGCACCACCGGGAGTCCGCCCTTGTCTGCCACTTCGCTGAAATGGCGGTACAGACCTTCCTGGGTGGGTTTGTTGTAATAAGGCGTTACCTGAAGCGTGGCATCGGCACCGTCTGCTTTGGCCTGGCGGGTCATTTCAATGGCTTCCCGGGTGCAGTTTGCGCCGGTCCCGGCAATGATCTGGCACTTGCCCTGTGCCCGGGCAATGACCAGACGGATGACCTGTTCGTGTTCCTCGTAAGTGAGGGTGGGGGATTCGCCTGTGGTACCGACGGGGACGATCCCGGCCACGCCGGCAGCGATCTGTTCATCCACCAGACGGTTCAACGCATCGGTATCGACTTTGCCGTTGCGGAACGGGGTGACCAGCGCAGTGTAAACTCCCTGAAACTTCATATTTCCATCTCCTTAAAAAAAGTTTTATGACTGTTGAAAGCGACATTGGAATATCGCCAGATAATAACATAGCGCATCAACTGTCTTTTTCAATGAAAAAAACACTGAAAACTTGCAAAAATCCTGCAGATGGATTACTGTATAGCAAAAGTAATGAACAAAATGGAGGATTTTCAGATGAAAAAGATGTTGTTGACAGTGTTTGCCGCCGGGTTGACGGCGGTGTTTGCCGCCGGGTGTGTGCATTTTGAATACGATGGAGAATCCGCTCCGGCAAATGATGCTCCGGTCAAAATCGTCCGGAAGTGTCCCGGTATGGACAAGTGCGGCGCCAAACGCCTCGGAAAAGCCGTTGCCTGGGGGAATTATCAGGATGTTTCCCGTGACCGGCTGGAAGAATGTCTTAAAAAGGAAGCCGCAGAACGGGGGGCCAATGTGGTGCTGGTGACAGCCGATCAGGTGGTTCCGGACGGGACGGCGGTAAGGGTGGATCCCATGGTCAAAACCATGGAAACGGTAAGTCCCAACAACACCTATTCCATGAACCAGCTCCAGCAGGATTTTGACGGTGGTTACGGTCAGGCGGAACTTTTCGGAAAAAATGCCAAATCCGGCAATGTGAATTCCGGTACGGTCCGGGATTACACCCGCATCATCCGGGCGGATTTCATGGTTTGCTGTGACCCCGGAAAAGCGTGCAAGGCTGAAAAAAACGCTGATCCTGCGAAAAAATAAGTTTTTACCGCATCCGGGGATAAGGCGTTTTATTCATCGGAGCCGTTACAGGAACCGCCGTCCGCCAATAGATCGATCGCAATTGGCGGATGGCGTTTTTCATGGCCGGAGTGGAGGGGGAAAGGATGCTGTTGCAGTTATACATCACCTGTCCCCGGATCTCCGGGTGTTTGGTGTTGTAGCGCAGCTGGTTCAAGAGTTCGGAGGCGTGGGGCCACTGACCTTCCCCCAGCCGGTAGGGCGCCATGCCGATATACAGTTTGACCCTGGTCCCCCGCACCTGCATCGCCCACCAGTCTGTCAATGCCGCATAGGCGGCGGTGTCATGCCGGAACGGCCAGTAGATCTGGGGAATGATGATATCGATATCGTTGTTTTTGATCCACGCTCTGGTGTCTGCATGTTGTACCAGCAGCGATGATTTCCCTGCCGTAAGAGAGCCTGCCGGATGATCCTTCTGATTGGCCCAGATCCCGAATGGACTGATGCCGAACTGGATTTTGCGGCCCGTCCGGCGAAAATGGTCATCCAGCGTTTTTTTGACTGTACGGATGAGGGTCGTGACATTGGCTGTGCGCCATTGATCCCGTGAGAGACGGCGGGGATTGTTCCTTACATAACACTGTGCATCAATGTTGCCGATGGCACTGTAAGGATAAAAGTAATCGTCAAAAACAATGCCGTCCACCGGATATGTTTCGGCGATCTCCTTGACGGTCTGTACCACATGGCGGATCACTTCCGGCTCGCCGGGATTCAGGAAAAGCAGATGGCCGCCCTCCGGCAGAGATTGGTCCAGCACAAGATGGGGGTTGCGCCGTGCAAAATTGTTTGGCGCAAGCGTGGCAAGATAACGGCGTTTGGTCAGCTTGGTTTTGCCGATCACCCGGTAAGGGTTCAGCCATGCGTAAAATTGCAACCCCTGTTTTTTTGCTTCCAGCAGGGCAGTTGCCAGAGGGTCGCCTTTTCCGGCAAGGGGGACGCCCTCCTGTCCGGAGAGATATTTGGACCACGGATTGTAACGGGAGGGATAAAAGGCATCATTGCAGGGGCGCACCTGAAAAAAAACAGCATTGAAATTTTGCGCCCGAAGCTGGCGGAATTTGCTCCGGACAGCCTCCTGAAATCCGGCGATGGAATTTTGTTTGGGGAAGTCAATATTTTCCACAGTGGCGATCCAGACCCCCCGCATTTCTGCGGAGGGCTGGCGGTATTGCGCGGGGACCAAAACTTTCCCCGGGAAAACTTTTCCGGCATAACGCTCCGGAGTCCCATCCGGCTTGTATAAAATAGTCAGCGGCGGAGGCGCCGCACAGAGGAACAGGGAAAAAACTGTTCCCAGTGCGGTGATGATTGCCTTTTTTCCGAGCCGGAGCATTCCTGCAGATTTACTTTACAAAGCGGTCCACAATAAAGCGGTAACTGTCCGCCAGAGATTCAAAGGGATCTTTCTGGCAGACATCCTGTTCCACGATGTAGTATTCCACACCGGCTTTTTCCGCTGCTTCAAAGATACCGTCCCAGTTCAAGTTGCCGCAACCGATGGGGCGCATGCAGCGTTCGTTGTTGATAATGCCGTAATCCTTCAGGTGCAGAAGTTTCTGGCGGCCGGGGAACTTGTTGATCCAATCGATGGGATTCTGCCCGCCGGACTGGACCCAGAAAGTGTCGATCTCCGCCAGAAGAGAGGGGGCGAGGCGGTAGAGCATTTCCAGCTGTATCTCTCCATCGATCTTGCAGAATTCACGGGCGTGGTTGTGATAACTCAAGGTCACTCCGGCGGCCTGGAATTTCTGTGCGGCTTTTTCCAGAACTTCCGCCCATGCGGTCACAGCTTCCACCGTGTTCAAGTCCTGCAAATGGGGGCAGGGATACGCCGTATGGGGACACCCGATCAACTTCAAACGGGCAATGACCGCATCCGGATCGTCAAAAATTTTCACAGCCGGGTCGTGGCTCGCACAGGGGAAAAGACCGCTGGCACGGATGATGTCCGCCAATACCTGATCGTCCATGGGGGCGATACCGGAAAGCTGGATCGCTTCATAGCCGATGGCTTTTACTTTGGCCAAAGATTTTTCCACATCTTCCGGTGTTTTGAGAAAATCCCGGAGGGTGTACAACTGGGCTGCCAACTGCGAATGTTTGATCATGATTCAACTCCTTGTGTTTATGAATAGCCGTCACTCTATAATGTAGCATATCCCGCTGAAATTGCCAACAAAAAAACGCTCTGTATCAACGATTGCCGATACAGAGCGCAGGAAAATTCCGTGCAGTTTTTTTTACTTGGTATCCTTGCTCCACATTTCCCCTGTTTCCGCATGTTTGCGGAGAAGATCCCGCTTGATCTTGCCGGAGAAGGTCTTGGGAAGGAATTCCACATAGTCGATCTCACGGGGATATTTGTACGGCGCAGTCACATACTTGACAAAGGTCTGCAACTCTTTTGTCAGGGATTCTGTTCCTGCAAATCCTTTGTGCAGAACAATGTATGCTTTCACTTTTTTGCCGCGCAAAGGATCGGGGGCTCCCACCACCGCCACTTCCCGGACGGCGGTGTGCTGCATCAGCACTTCTTCCACTTCCGAGGGGCCGATCCGGTAACCGGAACTTTTGATAATATCGTCACTGCGGCCCACAAACCAGAAACGCCCGTCAGGGTCCCGCCGGGCTTTATCGCCAGTGTAGTAGTAGCCGTTGATAAAGGTTTCCGCATTCTTTTCGGGACTGCCCAGATACTCCATCAGAAGTCCTGCCGGACGCTTGCCGTCAGAAATGCGAATGGCGATACGGCCGTCTTCCCCGTCGGGGACCGCATTACCATCTTCGTCATGCAGTTCGATTTCCCACCCGGGGGAGGCAAAACCCATGGAACCGGGGACAGGTTCTCTGTCCGGCGGGTTGTGGGTAATGGCGGCAGTTTCCGTCTGCCCGTAGGCTTCCCGAATGACAATGCCGGTACCTTCCTGCCAGAGCCGGACGGTATCCGAATGGATGGGTTCCCCGGCAGAGGTGCAGCTCTTGAGTTCCCGCAGATCCCATTCTTTTAAATTGGCCTGCACCAGCATACGGTACATGGTCGGCGGCGCACAGAAACTGGTCACCCCGTATTTTGCAAGGATCGGCAGAAGTTCATTGTGGTGGAACTTGCCGCGGATATCACAAATCAGAAGACACGCCCCGGCGATCCACTGGCCGAAATAGTTGCCCCAGAGATTCTTTGCCCAGCCTGTATCGGACATGGTGATATGCAGATCATGCTCATTCAGGCCGTGCCACAATTCCGCCGTGACCCGGTGCCCCAGCGGGTAGCCGTAGCAATGCAGCACCATTTCCGGGTGCTTGCTGGTGCCGGAGGTGAAAATGGTGAGCATGGGCTCATCGGACCGGAACTGCATCCGTCCGCCTTCCACTTCATACTGGGAATAGGTTTGGATATCTTCCATGGCGGCGGGATAATCGATCCAGTTCGGGCGGGAGCCGTTCACCAGAAGGCGTTTTTCCACAGTGGGGCAGTCTTCCATAATCTCATCAAATTTCTGGGCGTTGTCCACGTCCGAAATGATCATTTTGAAGCCGCCCCGGTTGATGCGGTACTTCAAATCCGGCGGCATCAGCAGCGTGGGGGAGGGGCACTGGATGACCCCGATACGGATCATCGCCAGAGAAAGGATCCACCATTCCGGCAGACGGGGCAGCAGGACCAGAGCCTTATCGCCGCGCTTCATGCCGGATTTCAGCAGAAGATTCGCCGCCTGGATGGAGAGACGCTTCAAATCATGAAATGTCAGTTTCCGCTCTTTGCCGTTCTGGGGATCGGTCCAGATCATCGCCAGTTTGTTGCGGTCATATTCTGCCCAGCGGTCGATAACGTCATAGGCAAAATTGAAATATTCCGGCACCTTTACCGGGAAATCACTGCTGATGGCAGGTTGTTTTGTACTGTCAAAAACCGGATTCATATTGCTTCCCTAAAAATAAAAACAAGATTATACATATTCAAATTTTAAAATATAACCTCATTTTTCGGAAAATCAAATTAAAAAGCCGTGCAGAACGGTTTTTTTACAGATTTAAAGCGATTTTCCGGCAAGTTTGGCAAAATTCCTGCGGAATTCTTCAAAAGTTCCGTCTTCAATGGCGGCACGGACCTTGCGCATCAGCGTCAGGAAATAGTGGATGTTATGCCACGTGACCAGCCGGACACCGAGGATCTCGTTCACATTGAAGAGGTGTCTGATATATGCCCGGGTGAAATTCCGGCAGGCATAACAGTCACATTCCGGATCGATGGGGGCGAAATCCTGTGCGTAACGCCCCGCTTTTACCGGGATGGTGTCCGCTCCCACAAAGGCACTGCCGTGCCGTCCGAGGCGGGTAGGCATAACGCAGTCAAACATATCCACGCCCCGGGCAACGGCTTCCACGATCTGGTACGGTGTGCCCACACCCATAAGATAACGGGGTTTATCTTCCGGCATTTCAGGAGCGGTGCAGTCGATGATGCTGAACATCATTTCTTCGGGTTCTCCGACGGAGAGGCCGCCAATGGCATAACCGTCAAACCCGACTTTGCTCAATTCCTGCGCGGAATGGATCCGCAGATCCGGGAACATGGAGCCCTGCACGATCCCGAAACGCAACTGTCCCTCTGCGGCTGGCTGCTCATAAGACATGCGCTCCCAGCGGAGAGTCATTTCCAGTGATTTTTCCGCCTGTTTCCGGGTGGCGGGGTAGGGGGTGCATTCGTCAAACGCCATGGCGATATCGGACCCCAGAATGCGCTGGATCCTCATGGATTCCACAGGCCCGAGGAAGAATTTGGAGCCGTCGATATGCGAGGCAAATTTGACCCCGTCCGGCGTGATCTTCCGCAATTTGGAAAGACTGAATACCTGAAACCCGCCGCTGTCCGTCAGAAGTGCGTGGGGCCAGTTGCTGAATTTATGCAGCCCTCCTGCGGCTTCCATGATCTCCATTCCCGGGCGCAGAAACAGGTGATAGGTATTGCCGAGAATGATTTGGGCACCCAGATCTTCACTCATTTCCCGAGGGGTCATGGCTTTGACGGTTCCCCGGGTCCCCACCGGCATAAAGACCGGGGTTTCCACAATGCCGTGAGCGGTATGTAATCTTCCCCGGCGGGCCAATCCGGACCGGGCGGTAATTTCAAAACATCCCATTTGTATCAATGTCCTTTCGTGCTTTTATATTAATTTACAATCCGCAAGGCTTTTCGTCAAGCCCTGTCTTGACAAACTTCCGGGGGATGCTATATTTATGCGGACTTTATACCATTACGGAATGTTGGAGCAGGGAGATGATGATGAAAAAATGGATGCCATGCTTTGCCGCAGTGCTGGCTGCAATGTTTCTTGCCGGTTGTGCCACAGAAAACAATTACCGGGAATGTGCGGATTTTTACAGTTTTCTGGTGGAAAATAATGTTACGGTGACCCAGTCCCAGCCGTTGAATCCGGCTCCTTTCCGGGCATCTTCCGGTATGGCGTTTGAGGTGACCGGCATTGAAGACGGAAAAGAAGTTCCGGTGGATGTGGCAGTGTATAAATTCAATATGGATCTTGAGTTGATGCAGAAACGCATGAAGGAGATCCGCCGTTCCGGGTGTGTTTATCTTCTGGGGATCAAACTGCCGACGAAGATCAACGGCTCTTTTATTCTGCTGGGATATGAACGGTGCAAGCAGAAAAAGCAGATTTTGAAAGCTTTTGAAGAATTCAAGTAAGCTGTATTGGCTTGCAAATCCGGAAAAGGCGTTTATATGATCGCCAGAGTGATCACAGATCTTGCGCTTGACCGCATTTTTGACTACGGGATCCCGGAAGAGTTGGAGCAGGAGATCCGTTCCGGCAGCCGGGTAACAGTCCCTTTCGGCCACGGGACCCGGGAGGGATTTGTTCTGGAACTTGCCGCAACGAGTCCATTTGATAAATTGAAACAGATCCTCCGTCTTTCCGGAGATGCTCACATTCCGGAAAAACTGGTGGATCTGGGCAAATGGATGGCGGAATACTACTGCTGTTCCCGGGAACAGGCGATCCGGTCATTGCTCCCGGGAGCGGTCCGTTCCGGGAAAGTGAAGCCGAAACTCCGTAAATACTGCACCATCGGTGATGAAAAAGCGGTGCAGGATTTTCTGGAAGCCAACGCCGGAAAAAAGTCCTTTGCCGGGCGTATTGAGATTTTGCAAACCCTGCTGGATGCCGGTGAAACTGCCATGGATGACCTTGTGCATTTTTTCAATTTTTCCGCATCCAGTCTTGCCACATTGATCAAGCACGGGTTGGTTGCCGTGGAGGAGCGGGAAGTCCGCCGGAATCATGCTCACGGGCGGCGTTCTGTTCTGCCGGGGGCTCCCTTAACGCCGACGCCGGAACAGAAGAACGCTCTGGATACGGTTGACGGAATGCTTGCCGGTTCGGTGGAGAGGAAGCCCATTCTGCTCCGGGGCGTGACCAACAGCGGCAAAACGGAAGTGTATCTGCAGACCATTGCCAAAGTTCTTGCGCGAGGGAAAAGTGCCATTGTGCTGGTGCCGGAAATTTCCCTTACGCCTCAAACCGTCAGCCGTTTCCGGGCAAGATTCGGTGAAGGATTGAGTATTCTCCACAGCGGCTTGAGTGATGGCGAACGGTTTGACGAGTGGTTCCGCATCCTGCGGGGCGAGGCAAAAATCGTTGTGGGAGCCCGTTCTGCACTTTTTGCGCCCTGCCGGGATCTGGGGCTGATCGTGGTGGATGAGGAGCATGAATCCAGCTACAAACAATCGGAAGCCCCCCGTTATTCTGCCCGGGATGTGGCGGTGGTACGGGGGAAGATGGAGGAGGCTCTTGTCATGCTGGGTTCTGCCACGCCTTCCGGAGAAAGTATTTACAATGCCCGTACCGGGAAATATCACCTGATCGAATTGAAAAGTCAGGCAAAAAATCAGGAGCCGCCATTGGTGCGGATCATTGATCAGCGAGCTTACGGGCCGCCGGAACCGGGGCGGTCCACCTTTTTTTCGCCGCCATTGATCGCTGCGGTCAAGGAGCGTTTGGAACGGCATGAGCAGGTGATTTTATTTTTGAACCGCCGGGGATATGCCCGGGTGATGCTGTGCGATCAATGCGGGTTTGAAGCCCGTTGCCCGGATTGTTCTGTTTCGTACACTTATTCCAAATTGCGCCAGACATTGGAGTGCCATTTCTGCGGCGGGACCATTGCGGCACCGGAGATCTGTCCCCAGTGCGGCGACCCGAAGATCCGTTTCAGCGGCGTGGGGACGGAGAAGGTGGAGGCCGCCGCCCATGCGGTTTTCGGTCCCGCCCGGATAGCACGGATGGACTCGGATACCATGCGGTCCGCAGAAGATTACGAAGATACGCTGGGGAAATTCAAACGGGGGGATATCGACATCCTTATCGGGACACAGATGATCGCCAAGGGGCTTCATTTCCCGGATGTGACACTGGTGGGGATCATCAATGCAGATGCCTCGCTTGCCATGCCGGACTTCCGGGCGGAGGAGCGGACATTTCAACTGCTGACCCAGGTGGCCGGGCGTGCCGGGAGAGGCTCTGTCCGCGGGGAAGTGCTGATCCAGACCAGCAAGCCGGAAAACGAAACTATCCTTTGCGCCGCCGAACAGGATTTTGAGGGTTTTGTGGAGTACGACATGGAGGCGCGGGAGGTGATGAAATATCCACCCTTCAGTCACCTTATTCTGGTTCATTTCCGCGGGGAGGATGATACGGAAGTAAGGGTGTTCGCTTCCGGATTCACGGATGATTTGCAGCGGGTTGCCGGAGAAGGTGTCCGGATACAGGGGCCATTCCCGGCTCCCATTGACCGGATCAAAGGCAAATACCGCTTTATGACCATGATTTTCGGCGAAAAACTGGGCGTGGTACGGCGATATTTGCGCCACATGGTTTTGCACGGAGGCCGCCCGGATGGTGTGGAGGTCTACGTGGATGTGGATGCCCAGGCTCTGCTGTAAATTTTACGCCAGCGGCAGGCGTTTGCCGCAGCCGGTGATTTTGTCGTGATATTCGATCGCCGGGCTGGTGAAGCGTTTCCCCAGCTGGGCGATCAGGCGGCAGACGGCGTATTCCCCGGACTTTTTTTCATATTCCGCCAGATAACCGGCAATGGCATCTTTGTTTTCTTCTGCGTACGGGAAATGGAATTTGATCATGGTCTTCATGCCCATCCGTGCGGGTTTGGGGGTGAGGCGTGCCCGGAAACACTGCTGTCTGCAACACAGTTCCGCATACAGGGGGTCTGTGTGGAATTGGCGGAACAATCCGGGCATAAGAGGGGACTTCAAGGTTTCCAGCCCCGGAAGGGAAAGTAAAATCCGGAATCCCCGGCTTGTGGCATAGACCCGCATCCCCACTCCCTGAAATTCCGGCAGGTGGAGAAAATGCTCCAGTTCGGCGATGAGCCGTTCTCTGGCATCCGGGACGGACAACCGGAAAAGGCGTTTCAGCATTTCTTTAAATGTGTAAGGCACTTTGTCAACATCCAGAAAAAGCAGTTCTTCGCTGTTCAGTACCAGTGCGCCGTAACGGTTGCGGGTGACCAGATTTTTTTCATCTATGGTATGGCACAGTTCTTCGCAAATGGGGGGTGCGTAATCCTCTTGAGGATCGGCTTTTTCCGGGAGTTCCGTGTGGTTGAGGGCGGCATTCCGGAAAGCGTTGTATTTCCGGATACGCTGTTCCACCGCCTGTTCAGCGGCTTCCATAGATTCGTTGGTCCCCGCCCGGAAATGGCGTTTCTTTTCCACGCCGTCCACGGTTTCCGTGAGAATTTTTTCGCACCAGTATTGATAGATTTTCATATAAAGGTCTTTCCTTTAAATGCTGTCTGCAAATGTTGCCTGGGAGAAGATTTTTTCTCCGGTTTCATCCTCTGCCGTGATCCGGAGATAACTGTTATTGCCGAAGGGGAGGGCAGCTTGCGTGCCGTGGGCTTCATAAATAACGCCTTTTTCCGAGATGAACTGCCACTTGGCGGGGCGGTCTGCGGCGGCGGAGAGAATCCCCTTTTCCGTTTTGATACCGGTGAATTGCACTCCGTTGCCGAACAGGACTCCGTAAAATTCCCCCCTGCGGCACGCCCGGAGTCCCGCTTCTGCCGTGCGTTCCGGTACCAGAATTTTGATGCGTCCGGCAATGGGGTCGCAGGCGTAGTGATCCGTGGAAAAGAATCCGTAGCACTGGCGGCCGGAACTCAAGGCGGTGTCCCAGTGTTCCAGCGACCAGCCGGTATTGGTCCGGATACAGTCGCCGTTCAACGCTTCCATGCCCAGTACCCGGGGATCAAAATCCAGCATGTCATGGAGAAGCTTCTGGTCCAAATGGCTCCAGACGGGGTGATTGATGATCACGCCGCCGCCATCGGGGAACTGGAGCTTGTCAAAAATAGCGGTAAAAAGTTCACGCCACGCCATGCCGGAACCGCAGCCGAAACCGTGCTGAAAGGTTTGGAAAAGATTCCGGGCATCGAATGTCCCTGTGGCGCAGAAAGAACCCAGCCCGGTGATATGGGTTTCTCCGGGGGCATCGGTCAACCCGTGATGTTCCGCATTGGGAGCTTCCAGAATCCGGTCCGGCAGAGGCGGAAAAATTTTTCCACCTTCCACAAAGGGATATTGACTGCGCTGTTCCTCCGGCAGGGTATCCACCCAGTCTGCAAGGATCTTGTTCCAGTCAAAAGGCCCGGGGGTGAGGGTGCCGTTGGGAACGGGGGAAAAGGGTTCCGGATCCGGATTGTCCCCGGTCATCAGAGGGTGTTCGTGATGACAGCGGTAATAATTTTCCGTCATTTTGCTCAAGGGATACCATGGGGCAGACGGGTAATAATTGCTGAGGGTAAGAAAATCAAGGCCGATCTTCAGGGAATAGTCCAGAGATTTCCGGTTGACACAGTGATTGTGGGTATTCCCGGTAAGCCGGTGAAAATTCTGCCAGTCCACATTGGCATAGGGGTTGCGGTTCCGTTGCTCCATGATCAGCCTCGCTTTCCTTCTTGTTTCTCTTGAAATGTAGCACCTGCATTTTTTTTTACAAGGGGAAATTGCAAAAATGTGAAGTGGAGTGTATTTTATTGTTAAAAGAAAGATGGAAAGAGAGGTCATTGATGAGTAAACATCCCCTTGCCGGGAAACCGTGTCCGCCGGAAATGCGGACGGATATCCCTAAATTGATCCGCAGTTATTTTACCACCAAAGTCGATCCGGCAGATCCGGCGCAGAAGGTGTCTTTCGGTACATCCGGTCACCGGGGGAGTTCCCTCAAAGGAACGTTTCAGGAAGATCATATTGCTGCCATTGTCCAGGCGGTGTGCGATTACCGGAAACAGGCGGGGATCACCGGCTGTCTTTTTCTGGGCAAAGATACCCATGCTCTTTCCGAACCGGCGGCGGCTACTGCGCTGGAGGTGCTGGCGGCAAACGGCGTGATCACCCGGATGTGTGACGGGTTTACGCCGACCCCTGTGATCTCCCATGCGATCCTGACGGCAAATGCCGGAAGCAATGTCCAGTGTGACGGGATCGTGATCACTCCTTCGCACAATCCCCCGGATAATGGCGGGATCAAATACAATCCGCCTCATGGCGGCCCTGCGGATACGGCTGTGACCGGCTGGATCGCAGACCGTGCCAATGAATTGCTCCGCAACGGCAAGAATGAAGTCAAGCGCATTTCGTATAACAGTGCCCGCCGTGCGGATAGTACCATTGAATACGATTTTATTACGCCCTATGTGGAAGATTTGCAGAATGTGGTGGATATGAAAGCCATTGCGTCCGCCGGGTTGAAACTGGGGGCGGATGCACTGGGCGGTTCCGGGCTTGCCTATTGGCCTGTGATTGCAGAGCGTTACGGTCTGGACCTGACGGAACTCAACGGGAATCCGGATCCCGCATTCGGCTTTATGTGTATGGACTGGGACGGCAAGATCCGTATGGATTGCTCCTCCCCGGATGCCATGGCAAGTTTGATCGCCCTCAAAGACAAGTTCGATCTGGCGTGGGGCAATGATCCTGATTTTGACCGTCACGGCATCGTTACGCCGGATGGCGGGCTGATGAATCCCAACCATTATCTTGCCTGTGCCATTGCCTATCTTTTCGGTTCCCGGGAGGCGTGGCGCAAGGATGCGGCGGTGGGGAAAACGGCGGTATCCAGCTCCATGATCGACCGTGTGGCGGCATCTCTGGGGCGGACGTTGTGCGAAGTTCCGGTAGGCTTCAAGTGGTTTGTGCCGGGGTTGATCGACGGCAGTTTCGGGTTTGGCGGCGAAGAAAGTGCCGGAGCATCCTTCCTGCGTTTCAATGGCGGCGTTTGGAGTACGGATAAAGACGGGATCATCCTTGCGCTTCTGGCGGCGGAAATGACTGCCAAGACGGGGAAAACGCCGTCACAGCACTATGCCGGATTGACGGAACGCTTTGGTTCTCCCGTGTACCGCCGGATCGATGCTCCTGCAGATGCCGCACTGAAAGCTGCTCTTGCGGCACTTTCTCCGGAGGATGTAAAGGCTACGGAACTTGCCGGAGAGCCTATTACGGCAAAACTCACCCACGCTCCGGGGAATCATGCACCTATCGGCGGGCTGAAAGTCGTTACGGAAAACGGCTGGTTTGCCGCCCGCCCCTCCGGAACGGAAGATGTTTACAAAATTTATGCAGAAAGTTTCAAGGGGGAAGCGCACCTTGCGGCGATCCAAGAGGAGGCGAAAGCCATTGTTTCTTCTGTATCGCGGTAATTTCAAAACGCCTCAAAATGGTTAAGAGGGTCCTCTTTTCGAATGACATCTTTGTCCTTTCCGGCAAAAAAAAATCCTGCGGAGTTTGTTCTCTGCAGGATTTTTTACTTGCCGGGGATGTTATTTTTTCTTTTCCGGATCCGGCCGGAGAAGGCTTGAAAGCATGAAAACGCCGATGCCGATGCAGATGGCGCAGTCTGCAATGTTGAAGATGGGGTAGTGATAGACCTCGTGGTAATGGAGTGAAATAAAGTCCACCACCGCTCCCCGCCAGATCCTGTCTATGGAATTGCCGATAATGCCGGAAATCACTGTAAAAATGGCGAAATACCGCTCCGGATACCCGTCTGCCAGATGCCGGAGAAAGAGCAGCGCCGCCGCCAGAACCGCACCGGCAACCGTCAGGAGCAGCCAGCCGTAGCCTTCCAGAATACTCCAGGCGGCACCTTTGTTCAGGGCGTAAGTAATGTCAAAAAAGCCGGGGATCACCACTTTCCCGTGATGGAGCTGGAATGTATTTTCAATAACGATCTTGCTCCACTGGTCCAGGAAAAGCAGAAATCCGCACCAAACCAGGCAGAGACCGATGGCCTTCCGTTCCCGGCGTGATCCGGATTCTATTCTGAAACGGAGAAAATTTTTCATTCAGAAACGGTTGTGTTTTTCGCGTTCAGACTTGCATTTGATGCAGTAAACGGCGTGGGGGCGGGCTTCCAGACGGGCTTCGGAAATGCGTTCCCCGCAATCCTGACAAATGCCGTATTTACCGTCCACCAGGCGCTGGATAGCCTGCTCGATGAGTTCAATGACATTGCCTTCTTCCGTCATAAGGCGCAGTTCCATTTCGTGACGGGAATTATCGCTGCAGACATCTGCCATGTGGGTGGTGACACCGCGTTTTTCCGCTTCGGAGCAGTTCAATGCGCTTTCGGCGTGGGACTGCATCTGCCCCATAACGGCTTCACGGGCTTTCAGCAATCGCTCATAGTAAACGGCTTTTTTGCCTTTGAATTCCCAAGTGTTTTTGGTGGCTTTCGGCATGTTGTTCTCCTTTGATGTTAATTGGCATAATATAATACAGTTGAAAGGATTTTGCAAGTTGTCCGGAATGTTTTTCCGGGATTATTTACAGACGGCAAAGAAAAATACGGGAAAAAATTGAAAAATTTTTGAAAAAAGACTGGAAAAACTTTAAAAGTGTGGTAATGTATAGGACGTTTCAAATCATGGAAGCGGGTCCGATCATCCCTGCGGTCTGTGAAATGAGGCAATTTTTGTTACCTTGTGCGAAAAAAAAGTAACAACCTGTAAACATTTGGGAAAAACTGATGAAAACTTATCTGGCAAAGACCGGCGAAATCAAGCGTGAAGCTCTGCTTTTCGACGCGTCCGAAGCTCCGGTGGGGCGTCTGGCAGTCCGTATTGCCAATGCGCTGCGCGGGAAAGATCGGCCGACGTACACGCCTCACATCGACACCGGTGCATTCGTGATTGTTATCAACGCTGACAAGGCCGTGTTCACCGGCCACAAGAATGAACGCAAAGTCTATGCATCCTATACCGGCCACCGCAGCGGCTATCGTGAAACCACTGCGCAGGAAATCCGGGAAAAGGATTCTACCCGCATCATTTCGATGGCGGTTTGGGGTATGATGCCGCACGGTCGTCTGGGCCGCGCCCAGTTCTCCAAGCTGAAAGTCTATGCCGGTGCCGAGCACCCGCATGCCGCCCAGAACCCGGTCAAGGTTACGATGGAGTAAACTATGGCGAAGAAAATTGAAGAAATCTGGGCGACTGGCCGTCGGAAATGTGCAATCGCCCGCGTGCGCATCAAGCCGGGTACCGGCGTGGTGGTCATTAATGGCAATGCGATTGCGGACTATCTGCCCGGCGATGCTTTGCAGGGCTATGCCTGCCAGCCGCTGAAAACGGTTGAAATGGAAAACAAGATCGACGTCACCGTTACTGTTGACGGCGGCGGCAAGACCGGTCAGGCCGGTGCCATCCGTCACGGTATCGCCCGTGCGCGGGTGATCTATGATGAAACCTTGCGTGCCGCGTTGAAGGCCGCCGGTATGATGACCCGTGATTCCCGCGTCAAGGACCGTAAGAAATCCGGTCAGCCCGGTGCCCGTCGCCGGTTCCAGTTCTCCAAGCGCTGATCGCACTTCAGAGAATTCGTTTCAAAAAAATGCAGAGTTTACGCTCTGCATTTTTTTTGTCTGGATACGGGGAAAATATCGGGCGGAGCGGGGCGTGTTATAATATTGTTGGCTGTGTACTAAATAATGACTAATTTTTCTATATAGCAATTTATTTGCTGTGCACTTGGTCTCTGCGAGGCTGGGTTCAGCGCACTTCGTACGCTGAACCGTAAGGCCCCGGAAAAAATCGCAAGCTGATTGCTTGCTGATTTTTTATTGGAGCGGG
>JAFTIA010000005.1 GCA_017457105.1 Lentisphaeria bacterium
GCAAGCAATCAGCTTGCGATTTTTTCCGGGGCCTTGCGGTTCTGCGTGCGTTCAGCACGCGGAACCCAGCCTCGCAGAGACCAGGTGCATAGCAAATAAATTGCTATATAGAAAAATCAGTCATTGTTTAGTACACAGCCAAAAATAAAATGTATTGTGGTAATTTTCAAATAACAGAGTATTTTTATATTGCCACAAAACAAAACATCGAAAGGCCGGAATTGTGAAAAAGTGTTTTTTCTTCATTCTGTTTTTTGCCGCTCTTCCAGCCCTGCTGACAGCATTGGATTGCAGCGTATGCAGAAAAAATATCCGGGGCAGATATTTATCCGCCAACGGCAAAAACTTCTGTTCCCAACACTGCTTTCAAACCACCTGGCCGGAATGTTCCAGGTGTCACCGGAAATGCCGCCAGTATTTTACTGCAGGCAATGGTAAAATTTTTTGCAGTAAAGCCTGTCTTGCCTCCACTTTTCCGCCATGCGTGATCTGCGGGAAAAAAGGGGAAAAATCAGTTCAGGCACAGAATATTTTCGGCAAAACCGCCATTTACTGCATGGATTGCCGCCACAGCAAAAGATGTTATTTTTGTATGCTGCCCTCCGGAAATGAAAAAAATTTGACTGACGGCAGAACGCTTTGCCGCAGTTGTTCCGCAGAAACAGTGGACGATCCGGCAGAAGTACAGCGGATCTTTCAGCAAGTCCGGTCAGATCTGGCACGGGATTTCGGCTTTGACCCGGCGCACCGGATCCGGCTCAATATCGTGGATCTCCCTACGCTGAAAAAGAGAATGACTCAAAGCGTATCAAGTGATGACGGCAAACCCATGGGTGTCATGCTTTATACAGAGGAAAGAGAAGAAATAACAGGTCCCGGCGGCCGTAAAAGGGAGCGGGTCAAAGAAAAACGGTGCAGGATCTACGTCCTGCACACCATGCCCCGGGATTTTCTCTTCCAAACCTTTGCCCATGAATTGACCCACGATCACCTGCGGCATCATGTGGGAGAAGTGAAAGATCAGGTTGCGGAAGAAGGTTTTTGTGAATTGATTGCCGCCCTTTATAACAGCCGCCGGGGAAAAACATACCTGAATCAGGCAAAAGAACAGAACCCTTCGCCGGTTTACGGAGCAGGATACCGGAAAATGCGGGATCTGTATCGGAAAACCCAAAGCCTCCCCGCCACCATGCGGCACATCCGCTGAATGCAAGGTTGACAAAGTTTCACTGCAGCTGTATAGTATGCAATAAAACGGCTTACAAAAGCCATTAAAGAACAGGAAAGGGAAAACAATGAAACAGATTTTGACAGGAGTGCTGGCCGTGCTGGCCATGGCGGCTATGGCGGCGGAAACAGCCATCGAAATCAAGGACAGAAGCAATATTTCCGCCTATGGAAATGCGAAGTATTACCTGACTCAGCCGGTGGTCACCGTAGCAGACGGCGTGGCAAAGGCGGAATGCGGGAAAACTGCCGAAGGCGTAAAACCGTTCAATTTCCAGTTTGCAGTCCGCTCCAACCAGACATACAAAGCAGGGATGACTTATACCATCACCTTTACACTCAAAAGCAACAAAGACGTGACCAAAGCCGCTGTGGCAAACTTCCAGATGGGGACCGCCCCCTACAAAATTTTCGGCAGAACGCCCATCTTGCTGAAAGCAAATGAACCGAAAGAATTCACCATCAGCGCCAGTCTGACTGAAGATGTAACGGTCGTTACCTGCATTCCGTGTCTGCACATGCCGCTGACGGAAGGGCAGACCATCGAAATCAGCAACGTGAAACTTGCCGAAGAACCGGCCAAGTAAAACCTGCCATGCAGAAAAGCCCGCCTGAAAAGACGGGCTTTTTTTTGGTTCTCACGCCTGAACCGTTTTTTCTGCAAAAAGCTCGATCTGCGCCGGAGCAAGACCTTCCCCGCTTGCGGTGAGTACGGTTTTGCCGACAGCCCCCGTACTGCGGAGATAAACCACAGCTTTCCCGGAAAAGAGCGAACATTCCGGGAGATGGAAAAGTTCCGTGGAAGTGGGATTCCCGCCATCTGCCGCCGCAATTTTCAAGGATTCTCCGGCAACATCGAAACGGATGTATGTTTTGGCATCCGGCACCGGGTTGTTTTCCCGATCGACTGCCGAAACCTCCACAAAAAGCATGTCTTCGCCATCTGCCGCACATGTGCATCGCCCGGTATTCAACCGGATTTCCGCCGGAGCCCCGGCTGTTTTGAGGATTTCTTCTGTGCAGACTTCGCCTTTGCGGTAACCAACCGCCCGGATCTCGCCCGGCTGCCACGCCAAATCGTGCCAGATAAAGCGGTAACGCTCCGCCAGATCCGATGAACCGCCCGTCCGGTATTTACGCGTGCAGGACTTGCCATTGATGAAAAGCTCCACTTCATCGCAATTGGAGAAAACATGGATATCCAGTTTCTGTCCGGCTTTCCAGTTCCAGTGATGCGGCACGATATGCACCATGGGGGACTCCTTTACCCACTGGGATTTCATCATGTAAAAGAGATCCTTGGGCAGCCCCACCAGATCCACACAGCCGAAATAACTGCTCCGGGAAGGCCATTCGGAATAATAAGGTGTAGGTTCACCCAGATAATCAAAACCGGTCCAGATGAATTGTCCGGCAACAGATTCATCCATATCCTGCGCCAACAATTCGGCTTCCGGCGTCATCGCCCAGCCCATCACATCCAGACAATAGGAGGAACATTGCAGTTCCGACTTTTCCGGACGGTCCGGACGGAAGCCGAAACGATATTCTCTGGCGGGGAAATAATAGATCCCCCGCGTGGAAACAGTAGAAAGAGTTTCCGCACCGATCACAGGACAATGGGGAAAGAGTTTATGGAACAGGTGATATTTCTGCGGCCGGTAATTCCACGCAGGAATGTCCAATTCCGCCGCGACACCGTTTTCAATGGCATCTTCACAGGCGTTCATCCCGGCAGTGACCGGCCGTTCCCGGTCGTATTTTTTAACGATCTCACGCAAACGGCGGGCAATGTCAGCACCTCCGGCACCTTTGGTATGCAGTTCACGCACCTCGTTCCCGATGCTCCAGAGGATGACGGACGGATGATTGCGGTCCCGCCGGATCAGGTCAGAGAGATCCATTTCCGATTCACTGTCAAAGAAGGTGGCATAATCGTTATCGGTCTTATGGATCCGCCATGCGTCAAAGGCTTCATCCATCACCAGAAAACCCATCTCGTCACACAGATCCAGCAGCCCGGGAGCGGGGGGATTATGACTGGTCCGGATGGCATTACAGCCCATCTGCCGCAGGATCTCCAGCTGCCGCTTTGCCGCCGCCCGGTTGAACGCCGCACCGATGGGGCCCAGATCGTGGTGCATGCACACACCATTGAGTTTGACACGCCTGCCGTTCAGCAGAAAGCCGCGATCCGGGTCAAACACACATGAGCGGATACCGTACCGGACCGTTTCTTCATCGGAATACGCCCCGGATACGATACGGAAATCCACCGGATAAAGCACAGGATCCTCCACATCCCACTTCCGGTGTTCTTTCAATTTCAGTGTCCGCACAAAATCATATCCGGAAGAGGGGATCCGGCAATCCCATGAATCCTGCTCAAAAAGCGGGGAAGAAAGCGTGACCGTGCCGGACTGCGTCTGCCCGGTACGATTCTCCACACGGCCGGTCAAAAGCAGCGACCCGGTATCCGGCAGATAGCGGACGACCAGCGACCAGTGACCGAAATGAACGGGATCCATTTCCACCCGGCGTACCGGGCGGTAGATCCCGGCACCGGGATACCAGCGGGATGCACAAGGGGGATTTTCAACAGTAACTTCAAGTTGGTTATCACCGGAATGCAAAAACTTCCCGGCATCGATGCGGAAGGAACTGTACCCGAAATGCCGTCCCCCGGCAAGTTCACCATTGATATAAACTTTTGACCGGCTCATAACGCCGTCAAAATCAAGATACACACACCGTTCCGGGGACTCCGGCCCGGGGATCATGCAGGAATAACGGCCGAAACCGACATGGGGCAAACCGCCGGTACGGCCGACATGTTCCCAGCGGGAAGTCTGGCCATCCTCAACGATCTGAATGATTTGCATATCGTTATCCGGATCAAAAGGCCCGGTGATGGCCCAGTCGTGAGGGACTTGAACCATTTCCGCAGGGCGGTCATCCCGCTGAAAGGTCCACAATTTCAATTCGGTCATATTTCTCATTTTTATCTCCTGACTGTAAAACAATACAAATGCAAGAGAGAATGTACATGTTCCGCAAAAAAATTCAAGCCGCCTTCGGATCATTCCAGTATCGACGGCCAACATAACCAAGTCCGACATTCTCCGCCCGCACCATGCGCTCCGCACAAAGGAGAACACACAGCCATGGGCTTTGGAAATTCCGGGGCACATGGCTCTCACTGCACCCTGTGCCAATCGTCCGACAAGTCCGACAAGTCCGACCTGTCCGACATTCTTTGTTCCCACCCTGTGCCCTGCGCAAAGTGCTCTGCCAGCCAGGGGGAATGCGCTTTGTTCTCTGGTGGACGCCATGCACATGGCGCACGGGGGGAAACCTTACTTTTCCCCCCGTGTACCCCCCTTTCGCCCCGCGTGCTGTATGGAGGCCTGCGGCACGCAATGCGGCTTCTTTACGGTTAGAGGCGCTCGCCCCATCGCCTCCGGCGGTGGGGCGGCTTAGTGCTCGGTGCCACTCGGCAGCCCCCAATATTTTGGGGGCTGTCGCTGC
>JAFTIA010000018.1 GCA_017457105.1 Lentisphaeria bacterium
AACTTCACAAGTGGAGCGTAAGCGAAACGTCTTCACAAGCGACCAAAGGGAGCGACTTCACAAGCAAGGCTTCTGGAATTTGGTGAAGATGTGAAGAAAAAACTTTGTTTTTTGAGTGAAGTTGTGCCTGACGGCACAGTGAAGTGAAGCCTTGCGGCTTCGTTCGCCATTTTTTTTTGCTTTTCAAAAATGCTTTTCTGGGATTGCCTTCATTTCATTCAGGCTATCCCGCATTTTTGCAAAAAAAATGGCGGAGAGAGTGGGATTCGAACCCACGGTGAAGTTTCCCCCACACAGCATTTCCAATGCTGCGCCTTCGACCACTCGGCCATCTCTCCGCTTTCATTGTCTGAAAACATTTCTTAATATAAACCCCGTTCCGGAATTTGTCAAGCCCATTCCCATCTTTTTTTGAAAAAATTCCGCCAAGCCGCCTTTCACGATTGAAAATAATCCGTTTCCATTGTATATTACCTATTATGGAAAACGAATCTACATATCTTTTGACTACACCGCAGGACTACGCCTTCGCTTCCGATGGCGATGATTTCCTGCCCCTTGATTGCGGACAGACTCTCCGCCATGTCACCCTCCGCTATGAATGCGCCGGGACATTGAACGAAGACAAGTCCAATGCAATCCTCATTACTCACGCCCTTTCCGGCGATGCTCACTGCTGCGGCAAACATCACCCCGATGACCGCAAACCCGGCTGGTGGGACGAAATGATCGGTCCCGGCAAGTATATTGATACCAATATCTATTTTGTCGTTTGCAGCAACGTGATCGGCGGCTGTTCCGGCTCCACCGGGCCCCGTTCCATCGATCCGGAGACCGGCAAGCGGTACAATATGGATTTCCCCGTCATCACCATTGCCGATATGGTTCGCGCCCAGCACCGGCTGATGAAATTTTTACAGATCCCCCGCTGGCTCGCCGTTGTCGGCGGCTCCATGGGGGGAATGCAGGTCCTTGAATGGTCCGTCATGTATCCGGACGAAGTCAAAAGTGCCGTCCCCATTGCCACCACGGCGCAGCTTTCCCCCCAGAGTATCGCCTTTGACTGGGTGGGCCGGGAAGCGATCCAGTACGATGCAAACTGGCAGAACGGCAATTATGAGGAAAAGGTCCCCGACCGGGGCTTGTCCACCGCCCGGATGCTGGCTCATATCACCTATTTGAGCGATGAATCCATGGCCCGCAAATTCGGCAGAAATTTGCAGGACAGCGACGAATACGGGTTCAATTTCTCCCGGGATTTTGCGGTGGAAAGCTATTTGCAGTATCAGGGGCGCCGGTTTGTAGAAAGGTTTGACGCCAACAGTTACTGCTTCATCACCCGGGCAATGGATTATTTTGACCTGGCGGACCGGGCTGGCGGCAGTCTGGCAAAATCGCTTGCGGAAGCCACGGCGGATTTTCTGGTGGTTTCCTTTTCCAGCGATTGGCTTTTCCCCACATCCCAGTCCAAAGATATTGTCCATGCCCTGCTGAAAAATCAGCAGAATGTCAGTTTCTGCGAAATCGAATCCAGCTACGGGCATGACGCCTTTTTGCTGGAAGTCGATACCCTGGGGACCATGATCCGGGGCTTCCTTGCCCATCAGCAGGAGGTGAAAAAGTGACCAATGAACAAATCCGCCGCCGGGATCTGGCGGTTATTGAAGAAATGATCCCCCCCCATGCCCGGGTCCTTGATCTGGGCTGTGGTGACGGGCATTTTCTGCGGACTCTGATGGAAAACAAAGGCGTCCGGGGACTGGGTGTGGAAATCGAGCAGCCGCTTATTTCCAGCTGTATTGCCAACGGGGTCTTTGTGATCCAGGGAAATTTGAATGATCCGTTGTCTTTTGCCGATGATGATTCTTTTGACGTGGTGGTGTTAAGCCATACGCTTCAGCAGGTAAAGCACCCGGATGAACTTCTGCGGGAAATCGTCCGGGTGGGCAAGCGGGCAGTGGTCAGCGTGATCAATTTCGGCTATCTCCCCTGCCGGACAAAGTTGATGTTCACCGGCAGGATGCCGGAAACAGAGGCGATCCCGTATCACTGGTATGATACGCCGAATATCCACCTCTCCACCTTGAATGACTTTCAAAACCTGTGCAGCAAACTGGGGATCACCATTGTACGGAAGATCCCGGTAGGAAGCCGTCACTCCCGCTGGGCGCAGCTTGCCCCGAACCTTCTGGCGCCAAGCTGCGTTTATGAACTGGAAAAACGGCATAAAAAAATCGGAGGATAAAAAATGAGTAAGACCCGTGTGGTCATTGCCGGTTACGGCAACGTGGGCCGGGGAGTCCGTCAGGCTCTGGCAAAAACAGAAGATATGGAATTGGTCGGCATCGTCAGCCGCACCCCGGACCGGGTAAAAAAGGAAGTCGGGGATGCCATCCCGGTACTGCCCATTGCAGACACGGCCGCATGGGTTGCGGCGTTCCGCCCCGATGTAACGATCCTTTGCGGCGGTTCCAAGCAGGATCTGCCCCAGCAGGGCCCGGAACTGGTCCAGTCCGTCTGCACGGTGGACAGTTTTGACAATCACAGCCAAATGCCGGAACATTTTCACGCCATGGATGCCGCCGCCAAAGCCTCCGGCAAAGTGGCAGTGATCGCCACCGGCTGGGATCCGGGGATCTTTTCTCTGGAACGGACTCTGGCGAACGCCTTCCTCGGCGTGCGTGCCTATGGTTTTTACGGCATGACGGAAAAGGGCGGCTTGAGCATGGGGCACTCGGATGCATTGCGTACCATTGAAGGCGTGCAGGATGCCCGCCAGTACACCCACGCCATTCCGGAAGCTGTGGAACAGGTGCGCCGGGGCGAAAATCCGGACTTCAAACCGGGTGACATGCACACCAGAGAGTGTTTTATTGTAGCCAAACCCGGTGCTGATCTGGAAAAGATCCGGAAAACCGTCGTGGAAATGCCCGGTTATTTTGCACCTTACAAGACCACGATCCACTTTGTCACGCAGGAGGAATTGAACAGCAAATGCGCAGGCTTCCCCCATGACGGGCTGGTGATCGCCTCCGGCACTACCGGGGAAGTCCATCACAGTGCCAGTGTGGAATATCACTGCCGCTGGGGCAGCAATCCGGAAGCAACGGCCTCCGTTCTGGTGGCCCACGCCCGGGCGGCGGCACGGTTGTTCAAGGCGGGCCGCAGCGGAGCTTTCACCAGTCTGGACATCCCTCCGGCGTACCTTTCTCCCTTGAGTCAGGAAGAATTGTTGGCGCACTGGATGTAAATAACTTGCTTTTATGCAAAAATGTGTTAAATTGTCCGCAGGAACATAAGGAGGACGAAAAATGAGCGATATTTCTTTGCTGATGGATGAGTTGGAAGAACGGATGATGAAATCCGAAGAAGCGTTGACCGAAAAACTTTCCGGTATCCGTACCGGCAAGGCGTCTCCGGCTCTGGTGGAAAACATCACTTTTGAGTACTATGGTGCCCAGACCCGTATCCGGGATGCCGCTGGGATCTCCACGCCGGAACCCCGTCTGCTGGTCATCCAGCCCTGGGATGCCAATGCCGTGAAAAACATTGAAAAGGCACTGCTTGCCTCCAATATCGGCATCACCCCCCTGAATGACGGCAAGACCCTCAAGCTGCCGATCCCCGCGTTGAGCGAAGATCGCCGCAAGGATCTGGCGAAGCAGGCCAAGGCCGCCGTGGAAGATGCGAAGGTCGCCCTCCGCAACATCCGCCGTGACGGCAACGAAGCGGTGAAGAAGGCGCAGAAAGCCTCTGAAATCACGGAAGATGAATCCAAGAAGATGACCGAAGACATCCAGAAACTGCTGGACCGTTACATCGCCGGTATGGATAAGATGCTGGCGGAAAAAGAAAAAGAACTGATGACGGTCTGATCTTTTTTGCACATGGTCAAACACCAGTCCCATACCGCCGCGCCCACCGGGATGCGGCGGCTTTTTTTCACCCGTCTGGCATGGATCGGAGCGGGGGCATTTCTTTTGCGTTTGGCGGTTTCTGCGGAACTTCTTATGCAGAATGGCGGCAGGAACAGTGCCATCCAGCCCGCCCCCGTGACGGATATGGCGACCTATTTAAAACATGCAGATGAGATTTTAGCCGGTACATTCCAGCTGCCCTTTTATTACCAGCCTTTTTATTATGCAGTATTTCTGCCGGTGATCCGGTTTTTCTCGTGTTCCCCTTATTTTCTTGCGTTTCTTCAAGCACTCATCGGGGCGGCGGCGTGTATTTTTGCCGGGTTGACGGCGGCGCACCTGACCGGACGGAAAGCGGGATTATGGACGGCAGGTATCTGCGCCGTCAGCTCCCCCCTGCTGCTTTATACCCCCTTTGCCATGAATGAAACGCTGCAAAGTTTCAACTTTGCGTTGCTGGCATATCTGGGGGTGAAGCTGATGAAAAAGGATTCCCGGAAACTGGCACTGCTGACCGGGGCGGTTTGGGGGATCGCCACCCTGACCCGAGGCAACGCACTCCTTTTCGGCATTCTTTTACTGCCGTTACTGGCGTATAAAAAAGCGTGGAAAAGTGCGTTGGCGGCTTTGGCGATGTGTTTTCTGGTGCAATCACCTTTTATTCTTGCCAACAGTCTGCATCTGAAAAAATTCAGCGGCCCCTCAACGGCGGCGGATGCGGTCCTGGCTCTGGGAAACACGCCGGAGGCCCCTCCGGGGGGGCGCAATCCGGGGTTGCCTGCCGGCCCCATGGAATATCCGGAAACTTATACAGACTTTATGGCACGCAGTGCGGAACGGGCCGTCCCATGGCAAATGCTGGATTTTATGCGTCGGGAACCGGGGGCTTTTTTTGAACTGCAATTCAGAAAAATTCTGCTTTTCTGGACCGGGCAGGAGATCCCCAACAATGTTTCCCTCTACGGAGAAGGGGAAAATACCGTCCTTTTGAAGCTGGGCCTCCCCGGAAGAAGTTTTATCCTGCTTCCGCTGGTGCTTGCCGGGATGCTGGTCTATCTCCCAAAATTCCGGCAGAAACGCTGGCTCTGGCTGTACAGTCTTGTAGTGATTTACTGGGGGGCAACGGCACTTTTTTATGATCTTTCCCGTTTCCGTGCGCCCATTCTCCCGGCGGCATTTGTTTTTGCGGGTTGTTTTGCAGACCGCAGCATCCGTTTTTACCGGGCAAAAAAACCGCTTCTTGTCAGCGTGATTTTACCGCTGACACTGGGGATCTTTGTTGTCAATGCGGCGTACGATCTGTACCGGGAAAATCTGGAAAGTACCATACACCGGTTCTGCCGCCCGGACGGGATCATTTACCGGAAAATGGATGGCGTGACCCTGCAGCTGGACCACGGGCCATTCAGTTTCGGGAATTGGCAGCCCATTCCGCTGAAAGAAAAAATGGTTTTACAGAAACGCTTTGCCGGTCTTTCCGGTGAAAAAAATGTTTCACTCCAATGGACCTTTTATCTGCCTCCGGGAGGTATCCTGCGGGGAACAGTCAACGGAAAAAGTTTTGAACTGACCCAGCCGGGAATGGCCGTGTTGAAAATGGATTTGACTCTGGTGGATGGCGTTGCCGAACTCTGTATCGACACCGTGTCACAGGACACTTTTGCGCTGGCGGATCTTCAGCGTTTTTACAGCAGAAGCTCTGCCGATATGCAGATCCTGCCCGGGGAATTCATCGCCCGGATCCATTACTGATTTTTGTGCAATTCCAGAAGCAGGATCTCTGCGGGCGCGCCCAAACGAAGCGGCATACCGGTCCAGATCCCGGTCCCGTTGCTGACCAGCAGTGTCATATCGCCCACTTGATAACGCCCCGCAACAAAACCGGCATTGTAGCGTTTGATAAGGGGTTTCAGCCCCCATATACTCCCCCCGTGAGTGTGTCCGGAAAGCTGAAGATTCACGCCCAGTTTTGCGGCATCCACAGCATATTTCGGCCGGTGTGCAAGAAGAATGGTAAAATATTTTTCCCCGCCGGCAAGAGCCTTTTTCAAATCCGGCACGGGTTCTCCAAATTTGCGTCCTGCCGGATCTGTGATCCCGGCAAGCCGGATGCCCCGCACATTTGTCCACTGATTTTCCAGCATCCGTATCCCGAGTAATTGGAACATTTTGCGCCATTCCGGATAGTTGTAATAATATTCGTGATTCCCCGTGACTGCCCACACCCCGAGCGGAGCAGACAAATCCCCTAATGGTGCAATATCTTCCCGGAGTTCCTCCACAGTACCATCCAGAAAATCCCCCAGAATCAAAATCAGATCCGCCCGGGTTGCGTTGGTTCGACGGACAAACTCCTGTACCCGGGCTTTCCTGACAGTGGGACTTACGTGGATGTCGCTCAAAACAGCGACCCGCAACCCTTCTGCACTTTCGGGCAAATTGGCAAAATAAAGCGGAATCTCCCGCACTTCCGGCGCACGGGTACCGCCCCAGAGCGCCGCCAGAGCAAAAACCAATGCCGTTCCGGCAACCACGCCATGGAGAATGTTCTGCCCTTTCTGCGACAATCCTTTTCTGCCGGATTTTCTGCAGTAAAGAAACCACACCCCGCGCCCCAGTTCAGCAACCACCATCAGCGCAAAACAAAAGAGTACCCAACCGTAAAGGAACCCCGCAAGATGCAGACACCACCCCGGCAGTTCCGGAGCAAAAAAACGGGCACCGCCCAACAGACGGATCATGGGAAATTTAAAAGCCCCCAATGCCAGAAGTACCAGCAAGCCTGCCGCAAGTATCTTTTTGGACCGCAACGGCCAGATCAGCCGGTATGCCAGATAGCTGAAAATCAAAAAACCGATACAAACATGAAAATATACCATAACATCCACCATTTTAATGTATTCTACCGACCTACCGCGCTCAATATACAATTTCCGCAGTCACTTTGCAACTCCGGAGATTTGCTTTTCCGGAAAAATGATGTTATATTTTCTTCCGACGGGAGTATCCTGTTCTCCCGGTAATGTATCAGGAGATCGATCAACTATGAAAACGCGCAAAGTTTGCATCCGCAACAGTGCAGGTATCCATTGCCGCCCCTCCGGGGTGATCCTGCGGGCTATTCAGCAGGAATTTCCCTTTCACTCTTTTACAGTAACGACCCGAGACGGCGAAGTGGCGGTCCTGGACAGCATTCTGTCGCTGATTTCCCTGGGGTTATGCAAAGGCGAAGAAGCCACCCTTTCCGTGGAAGGTCCCGAAGAAGACAAAGCCGTGGAACGCATCGGGGATCTCTTTGAATTTGAATTTGACTTTCCGCCCCGTAAATGACTGCTGTTAAAGACTTTTTCTGTTCCAGGCGGGGGATTTTTGCTGTACTGCTTACAGCCGGATGTCTTCTGCGGCTGGAGTATTTGCGGGAATTCGCCGCCTCACCGCTGTTTTCTTTTGCGCTGGGGGCAGATGTTTCCGAATACTGGGAGCGGGCACAGCTTATTCTGAACGGGATCTGGGAAAGTACCTCTCCGGATATCCACGCCCCCCTTTACAGTTATTTTCTGGCACTGGAATGCTGGCTCACGGGAAGCAACATCCCCGGCATCCGGGGCCTTCAGCTGGGGCTCGGGGTGCTGGTCTGGTGCGGGTTGTACGCTTTCCTGCGCCTGCGCTATTGTGTGCCCTCAAGCAAAGTTCCGGAATGGATTTTTGCCGGAACCATGCTGTATCCCCCTTTGATCTTTTTTCAGGCGGAACTGGTCAGCGAAAGTCTTCTGTTGATGCTGATTCCCGCTATTCTCTGCTGTATGTCCGAATTGACCGCCAGAGAAAAAACGGATAAAAAAAGTTTTGCCTTATCCGGTATCGGCGGCGTTTTGACCGGCTTGGCTGTGATAACCCACCCCATGACTCTTTTTTATTGGGGTTTGCAATCGCTCACGCTTTTTCTGCAAAAACGGAAAGTGTGTGCAGGGATCTTTTTTGCCGCCGGACTTCTGGTGCTTCTTCCGGTATCCGTTTCCCGCTCTCTTGAGGCCCGCCGCCCTGTGCTGGTACAGAGCAACAGTGCCTTCAATCTGTACCTCGGCAATCACGCCGGAGCGGATGGTACCTGCCAGCTGCGCCCCGGTGCGGCGTGGAAAAAATTCCACCGCAAGACCCGGTTTGAAGCAGAACGGCGGAATTGCCCGCAAGATCATATCCATCTGCGGAAAACATGGGATTTTGTCCGTTCTTCGCCCTTCCACGCAGTCGGGCTTCTGCTGAAAAAAGCGTTACTGGTCTGGGTGCCCGGGGAACTGCCGTCCGGGGCGGATGCGCCGCCGGTTTTCGGCTGGACACCTTTGATCCGGGTAACGGCACCCTTTGCACAAGTTCTCCTGCTGACACTGGCACTGGCTGGACTTTATCCCGTTTTAACGGATCCGGAAAAACGGCAGAAATGGAGTGTTTTTCTGCTGTTGACAGGGGCTTTTTATGCGGCGCAGATTTTGTTTGTCACCAGCGGCCGATACCGGCTTGCCATGCTGCCGGGCTTGATGGTATTGATGGCATGTTTTCTGCAATGGCATCCCCGGCGTTACCGGGAAAAGATGTTGTCTGCGGGGGGAGCTTGTTTGATCGTCAGTCTGGCGGCATTTACGGCACCGGCAGTCAGCGGACTTGCGGAAAGCCGGACGCTCTTTGCCGAAGCCCTTTACCGGCAGGCCCGCCCGGAAGCGGTAAAATTTCTCTTATCGGGGCATACAGAAAATTCCAATGATCCCGCCCGGGATATGTGTATTCTGGGGCTGGCAGAAGTGCAGACCGGCAACCGGCAGGCGGCAGAAAAATGGTTCCGGCAGGCGGCGGAAATTGCGCCGGATGAAGCGGAAGGGCTGATGAATCTCGGGATCCT
Source organism: Lentisphaeria bacterium (assembly GCA_017457105.1). Classification (GTDB taxonomy): domain Bacteria; phylum Verrucomicrobiota; class Lentisphaeria; order Victivallales; family Victivallaceae; genus UBA1776. The sequence goes on from JAFTIA010000018.1 coordinate 8,812, forward strand.
GCACTCCGAAGCCGGACGGCTCGATGAAGCGGAAAAATTGCTCCTTCAAGCTCGAAAAAGAGAATGGGATCACCCCGGAACATTGTATAATCTGGCTCTTGTGCAGGAAAAAAAGAAGCAGTATCAGGAAGCCGGAGAAAATTTGCGACTGCTTCTTCTTTTGTCACCCGGCGATGCCAAAGGCTGGAATGCCTTGGGCAGGGTCTCTTTCATGCAAGGAGATTTTGAGTTGGCGGAGCTGGCTTTTTTGAGGGCATTATCGCTGAATCCCGGGGAAAAAGGACTCCTGCGGAATCTGGAAATCGTCCGCAAACAACGGAAAGCAAACTGATTTTCCCTTGCAAAATCATGATCTCCGGCTATTTTATGGCGTGATCAGAAAATTCAGGAGTTATCATGAGATTTTTCTTTTTTCTTTTATTGTTGTGCCTGGCGTTGAATACGGCTCTTGCGGCATCCGGTTTTTCATGGAGTCAGGCAGAAAAAAGCGTTACTTCCGCCCGGTTTCCGGATGCAGCAGGCGTCCTCCTGCATGATGTGGAAAGCATTACCTATCAGCCGGACGGAACATCGGTGGAAACCGATGATTTTTACCAGAAGATCCTGACGGAAAAGGGGAAAAGGGAAGCGCAAGTCCTGCAAATGCGTTACTGCACCTCTTACGGCACGGCGCAATTCCTGAAAGCGGAGATTTTGCGCCCCGGCTGTTCCCCCCGGCAGGTGGATATCAAACAATATTCCGCCATTGCCGTCGATCCGGAACAGATGGGCTCCAATATTTATGATCCCAGCTGGAAAGTTTTAAAATTGACTCTGCCGGACTTGCAGGTGGGCGATACCATCCATATCGTGACCCGGCAAGTCACCACCAAAGCACGCATCCCCGGCGTGTGGAGCAGTTACATCCCCCTCCAGAGTACGGACCCCATTCTGCACTACGAAGTCCGGATCTCCGCCCCGGCGGAACTGCCGCTGAAATCCATTGCACTCAAAGATAAACTCCCTGATACCGTTTCATTCAAGGAAGAAAAACAGGGGAATCGCATCCTTTATACCTGGCTGGCGATCAACATCCCGCAAATTTTCCCCGAACCGGGAATGCCGGCATGGTACACCTGTGTTCAGCGGCTTCTGGTCAGTACGGCACCGGATTGGGCATCCATCTCCCGGTGGTATTATCAACTCTGCCGCCCCCGCATGGATGCGGTTTCGCCGGAAATGAAAGAGGAAGTGGCAAAGTTGATCCGGGGAGCCCAAACGCCGGAGGAAAAACTGCGGCGGATCTTCCGATTTGTTTCGCAGGAGATCCGTTACATGGGACTGACCACCGAAGAAACCGCTCCCGGCTATGAACCCCACGATGTAAAAGATACATTCAGTAAACGGTACGGAGTCTGCCGGGACAAGGCGGTTCTGCTTGCCGCCATGCTGGAACTGGCCGGGATAAAAGCGTATCCTGTTCTTTTTATGGCAGGCGACCCCAAAGATCCGGAAGTCCCCAACAACTATTTCAACCACGCCATTACAGCGGCGGAACTTGCACCGGGGAAATACACCCTGATGGATCCCACCTATGAAAATACAGCCGACCTTCTGCCCGCCGGAGAGGCGGAAATGAGTTACCTTGTGGCGAAGCCGGAGGGGGAAACTCTGCGGATGTCCCCGGCGGCCTCTCCCCTGCGGAACCAACTTGCCCTGCGCACCACCGGCAAAGCATTGCCCGATGGAACCATGAAACTCCGGACAATACTGACCTTTACCGGCATCAACGATCAAATGTTCCGCAGTGCCTTTGCCCGCTGGTCAGCCAATACCCGGGAACAATTTTTTGCCATGCGCTTAAAGCAGGCTTTGCCGGGCGTAAAACTTACCGGACTGCGGGTACAGCCTGCACAAATCCGAAACACGACAGAAAAGTTACAGGTCACGCTGGATTATACGGCAAACTGGCGCATGCCGCCGGATCGCCCGGAGATCCAGTTGCAAATCCCGGATTTTCTGCAAGTTTTCGGCTTTGCCACAGCAGAAGTGCTGGACTATACCGGACTGCAGAAACGGCAATACCCCATCAAACTTTACAGCTGCAGCGATTTTGAATCAGAATTCGCATTACAGCTTCCTCCGGGGATCGAGCCTGTGGCACTGCCGCCCCCCAGACAGTCTTTCCATTCCCCGGCGGTGAACATTTCCCGGCAGGTGGCGTTTGCTGGTGATACGCTGACCCAGAAATTCCGGATGCAGACCGTCCGCACCCGGCTTTCGGTACAGGATTATGATGAATTGAAAAAAATTCTCCGACAGTGGGAACCAGCTTCCCGGATCCGCTGTCTGTTCCGTGCCGGTGGAAAAATCGCCAATGCAGCCGCCGCATTTCCGGAGGCAGATGCCCTACTGACTCGCTCCGGCAAGTGGACATTGCATTCCGCTTCTGCCGGGCAGCACGATTTGAAAATGCGCATCCATGTACTCAATTACGCAGGGGTCAAACGCTATTCGGAAGTTCAAATCCCCTTCCAGCCGGCCTGGGATCTCACGCCTCAAATCGCCGGTACTGTTACCTCCCCGGATGGAAAAACCGTCCGCAAACTTTCCCCATCTGAAATCAATATCATGGACCAGCCGTGGGCGGGGCAGGCCCCCCGTTATCCTGCGGGTAAGATCCTGACCGCAAATTTCCCCGGCGTTCAGCCGGGATCGGTCATTGAATACACGCTGACGCAAAAATTCAAAGACCGCCCCTTTATCCACATGCGCCATGCCTTTGCCGCCCACGAGCCGCTGCTTCAGGACAACCTTTCCGTGCATTTCCCGGCGGGTATCCATCCGGTAAGACTGCCGCTCCCGCCTTATACAGCGTACAAGGACAATCATTTTGTCCGGAAAAATGTTCCTGCCGTCCCCCGGGAACCCGGACAACCGGCGTTGACCGGATTTGTACCTTCATGGGGCTTTTCCTGCGGCAACTGGCAACAGTTGGCTGCCACGCTAAAAACAGAATTGGATATGCGTACCAACGGTCAGCCCGCCGCGGAAGAAAAAGGTAGATCGCTTTGTGCCGGCGAGGAGCGGGAGGTGAATAAAATAGCCGCGATCCGTAACTTTGTTCTGAAAAATATCCGCCTCACCGGCCCGGCTTATACGGAACTCCCCTTCCGCTGTCTTACCGGTGCAGACCGGGTTTTGCTAGATGGGTACGGCAACAGTGCCGACCGGGCGATTTTATTGAAAACCATGCTGAATGCCGCCGGGATACCGGCTGAATTTATTGCCGTAAGCAATATACAGTACACGCAGAAAAAAATGGCAGAACTGCAAAAACTGCCGGATGCCGGAGTCATGCAGACCATTCTGGTGGCGGCGGGTTCGGAACCGGAAAAATATTATCTCGGAGGCGGGACGGAATATGATGCACTTGGCAGTAGTCCATTCGAAAACGATCTGGCACTGGATCTGCAGTCCGGACAACTTTTTGAACTGACCGTCCGCCAGCCGGGGCGGGATCTGGTGGGGAGATTTGATATTGTCCTCCACGAAAACGGCATGGCGGATGTAACTTGGACACGCCGTTATTACGGGGCTTCCTATGGAGAGGCGGCCAAAATGTTTGCGGAAATGACACCGGAAAAACGCCGGAGATATGAACAACAGCTGGTCGATCAAATTTCCAGCAATGCAGTTCAAACCCGGCCCATGACCACCAACTTCAGCCGTTATCCGGGAGTACGGCTTCTGACGTTGCGGATCCCGGATTTTGCCGTCCGGACGGGCTCATTCCGGCAAATGGAACTGCCGGAATTTCAAAACCTGTACCATCTTTTCCAAACAGCAGGATCGGAGCGTAAAACGCCGCTGGAAAGAAAGACTGGCTCCAAACTCCTGCTGGAATACCGGATCCTATTCCCGGGAAACTGGCAGGTTTTTTCCACGGATGATCTGGAAAGCTATTCGATTCATGAACAACTGCTTCTCCGGCGGCGGGTTTCCGGCAATATCCTGCATATTTCCGCCTCGCTGGAACAGCGTCCCGGAGAGATCCTGCCGCTGGATTATGACAATCTGGAATATCTCCACGGGGCACTGGGAGAACAAAGTTTTCAAACAGTGGTGTTTTCGGTCTTGCAAAAACCGTAAAGCGGGCTATATTATAGGGAGAGGATGCCAGTTTAGCTCAGTTGGTAGAGCAGTTGATTTGTAATCATCAGGTCGCCGGTTCGAGTCCGGCAACTGGCTCCAGTTTTTTTTGCCTTTTCGCCGAAACTCACCGATTTTTTACGCCTCAAATGGAGTCCATGCCGTTTTCTGCCGAACTTACGGTGTGCGTTCCTGCAATTTTGTACCGGAAATAGGCTTTTCTGCCGGATTTGAAGACGATTGTCAGCAGAATATGATCCTTTTCCCGGGAGTATTCAATGCGCCTGTAATCCGTTTCTTTTCCCCACCTGACAAGTTCATCATTCAGGTGCTGGACAAGCGTATCCTGTTGAGAATCAGGCAGCAGCGTAAAGTTTACTTTGTCACACCAAACTTCATTGTTCCCTGCATAATAAGCGATTTTCTTTCCAGCATAAAGTTCTTCTCCGGAAACAAGGATCGCACGGTTCAGTGTACTCCGGCTGGATTTGCTTGGAAACAGCAGGTATTTCATCTGCTTGCTTTCCGGCGGCACTGTTTCATACCGGACATTACCACAGCCAGTGACGCAGAAAAGCACCGGAATAATTGATAACAAATTGGTAATCTTATGCATCTTTTGCCCCCCTTCCGGTCTGGAACCGCCGAGGATCTCCACCCCGTTGACTGCGGCGTGGATACCGGATTTGATTTTTTCTCAGAAATAACAAACTTTCATAATGTTCATAAATAATAATATTGGAATCAAAAATATCAAGCAACCATGGCGAAAAAAACTCCGGGAAGCATGCATTTCTTTTACCAATGTATCTCATTTTATTTCGCAGCAGAATAATCACCGGTCTCTTTTTTACACTTGATTTTACATGTTTTTATGGTATTGTAAGGGAGATTTTATCTTTTGAGTTTGTATTGTTGCAAAAATGTTCATAACATCCATTGCTGCATTCGTTTTTTGCGAATAGCCCGCACTGTCAAAGAAAGAATATATAAATGAATAAAAAAGAAAAGATTCTCATTTTTTACTCCGGAAGTCTTGGCGACCAGCTGATCATGGTCCCGGTTTTTGGAGCGATACGCAATGCTCATCCGGATTCAGAAATTACATTGCTTAATATCCACGACAGCAATAATGCCTTTACACCGGCAAAGATCATTGAAAATACCGACCTGATCGATCACCTGAAAATTTGGAGTCATAAAAAAGTAAAAATTCTTCGAAAGTTCCGATTTTTGCTTTTTTTCTGCCGCCCTTTTTTGACTCGCTACAAAGTCATTTATTATTGCGGGCGAGATGGGGCCTTGTTTGCAAAACGCAGTCAGCGGGACAGTGCTTTTTTAAAAGCGTATTCCCCCGGAGCAATCATCAGGGGAACTGTTAAAATCCACGATTTTGAAGACCGTAAAAAAATGATGCCTCGAATCAGTGAAATCGTCCTGTCCAGACTGAACCATGACGGGCTGGAGCCTCAATTATCGGAGGCAAAAAATGAATTAAGCTTAACTGCCCCGGAAAAAGCAGCAGCAGCAAAACATTTTGCTGAAATAAAGATACCACCAGGGACAATCCCCCTTGCCGTCGGTCCGGGGGGCAAGAAAAGTGTTTGCCGTTATCCGGTGGAAAAATATATAGAAATCCTGCAAAGACTGATCAAAGAAAATAATATCTTCCCTGTGTTTTTCGGTGGCCGGGAAGATGATAGCGACATTACAAAAATGTCTGCGGCACTGGGAGATGGGCACTCCGCCAGAGCTGATCGTCTCCAATGTGACCTGCGTACTACAATTGCCTTGTTGAACCACTTTCCATTGTATTTGGGCAATGATACCGGAACTCTGCACATGGCAGCGGCAGCCCAGGTAACATGTATCATTATAAGCTCCGCACACAATAACCCCGGCTTGTGGACTCCACATGGGAATATGCATATAATGCTTCGCAGCAATCCCGATTGCAGCGGATGCAGAGAAAAAAATTGCCCTATTGCAACCCCACCACCCTGCTTATTGCAAATATCAGTTGATACGGTGTTAGAAGCTGTCCGCACAAAATTAAACGAATTGCGGGAATCAGTATAAATCCCATCAATAGTCATCAGAATGCGTTGTGCACTCTTTTTTTATTCAGAAATATTTCACAAACAACAGGGATTTATGATGAAATTGATCTTTTCGATTGCATTTATTGCGGTGCTTTCCCTTTCCTCGCTGCGGGGGGAATGGCAAAATAAATCGTTCAACTGGGAAAAGTGCGATCGACCGCACCCCGGAATACAGCTGGCAGAATGGAAGTTCCATTCCCCCCGCCTCATCCGGGTCTATGCCATGCGGATCGATTTGCAAACGCCCGGACTGCAATTCCATGTAACACCCAAACCCGCCGGATACGGGAAACCCATGCCCGGCGAACCGGAGCTCATCATCCGTACCGAACGCCGGACCGTCATCCATTTTGCCCAAGATTTGCTGAAACAGGGGCATCCCCTTGTTGCCGCAGTCAACACCGCTCCGTGGAGGCCGTGGAAAAAACCGTGGAACCACCCCTATGCTGACAAAATGGGGCTTCTCGTTTCCGGTGGCGAAATCCTTCTGCCGCCCGACGGCAAATGCCCGGCTTTCATCGTTATGAAAAATGGACAGGTCAAAATGGACTGCCTCCAACACGATGCCGATACCTCTCAAATTTTACACGCTGTTTCCGGCTTCTTTTTTGTTCTGCAAAACGGCATCCCGGAAGGCGAATCCCAGGGACTCGCCCCGCGTACCGGCTTCGGGCTTTCCTCTGACCACCGCTATTTATACTGGTTTGTAGCGGACGGCAGGCAGAAAGAATACAGTATGGGTATGACCGTTTTGGAAGTCGGCACTTTCCTCCGTTATCTCGGTGCCCATACCGGGATCAATATGGATGGCGGAGGCTCCAGTACCCTCGTTCTCCTGCGGAAAAACAAACCCGTCATGCTCAATAAACAACCGAAAAACGGCATCCGAACCGTCGGCGCCGCTCTCGGGATTTCCATAAAGAAATAAAGGTCTCCATGCAAATCCTCACACCTGTCAGCAAACGGAAGTTTTCCCTTACTGCCGCCTGGGCGTTCAACCAGTTGGCGTATGCCATCGTTTACCCCTTTATTCCGCTTTATTTAAGCAATGAGCGGGGCATCCCCTATACCACAGTCAGTCTGATTTTTCCCCTGCTGGGGCTGGCGGTCATTCTCGCCCCCATCCCCTGCGGATGGATGACCGATAAATGGGGGCGAAACCTCATGATGCAAACTGGTCAATACGGCCGTGGTCTGATCTTTTTTATCATGGCGGCCATGGTGTATTTCAATGCTCCGTTCTGGGCGTTTGCCGTGATTTTGATGCTCAACACCGCTGTGGGCGTAGCGTTTCAGGTCGGGGCAGATGCTTATCTTGCCGATACCAGTACCGAAGCGGAACGCCCCATGTATTACAGCTGGATCCGTATGGGATTCAATTTCGGCTGGGCGGCAGGGCCCATGCTGGGGGCTTTTTTTGCCCGGACACCCTTCTGGCTCTTCTTCATCATCACTGCTCTTTTGAGTGCCGCCGGCGGGCTCTTCACCCATTTCACCTGCTGTAAAGATGCCGCTCAATACACACGATCCATCAAAAAAAACAAAATCACACCAGACGAACCGGTTTTGAAAACCATCTTTCAGAACAAACGCTTTCTCCTCCTGCTTGCGGGGACATGTCTCCTGATGTGTCTGGCAAGCCAGCTCTATTCCACCATGTCCATCTATTCCACCACCCGGATCGGCATCAGCAAAACGGCACTGGGCAGCATCTATTCCCTCAATGGATTTCTGGTCATGGCTCTCCAGATCCCGCTGGTCGCCCTTCTGAAACGCTGCAAACTGCCGCTGGCCGCCCAGCTCCTTCTGGGCGTTCTGCTGTACGGTACAGGTTTTGCCGCACTGGGCTTTTCCTCCGGGGCATGGATGATCGCCTGTGCTGTGGCGGTCCTGACTCTGGGGGAAATCATTGACCAACCCGCGCTCTTTACCACCGTATCCAACGAAACCACCCCTGCCAATGCGGGGCGACTTATGGCTTCGTACTCCCTTTCCCGCGGTGTGGGTTACGCCATCGGGCCGTGGATCGGGGCGCAGTTGATGGCACATCTGTCAAGCAATATCTTGCTGTGGAGCATGTTAAGTTCTTTTGCGCTGATGGCGGCAATGATTTTCCTGATCGCCGTCCCGCACCGTCCGCAAATCCGGCAGGAGGCTGAACTCTGATGCAGGATACAGCATTTTTTCAAAACTGGGCTTTGGACATCCGCAGGAACAGGCCGGATCTGCAAATATCCGGCAGCCCCAACCGCACGCTGGCCCGCTCGGTTCTGGAAGATGTTTCCGGCAAACTCTATCTCCTTGAGCAATATGATCTCCGGAAAAAATCTGCCCAGACCGCCCAGAACCGGATTCTGCAATTTTTGCAAACACGCCAGCTGCCCGGCATCCACCCGGCATTGCAGACACAGGATGGCGGACACGGCATTACCCATGACCGGAGCTTCTGGCAGCTCCGCCCGTGGGTGGAGGCAGACCCCCTGCCCCGCCAGACATTAGGAAGCGACAGCCGGATCGCCGGAATATGGAGCGATATCCTCTTGAAACTGAAAGAAATTTCGCTGGATCCAGCCATGCCGCCCACTGCCGGGGAACGCTTCACTTTTACCGGATACATCCGCAAACTTCTCCCCTTTACCGAGCGCCGGATGCCGGATCTTGCCGGAGATTTGAAAGAGATTTTGCAGTTTTTAAACCCTTTTCTGGAACGGGAAAACACGTTGCCGCTCATGTTTGCCCACGGAGATTTCCATCCCGGCAACATTCTCCTTCAAAACAACGCCGTTTCCGCCGTGATCGACTGGGAATTTCTGGGCTGGAAATGTGCCGGATATGATCTTGCGTTACTGCTGGGCTGTCTTGGCATGGATGATCCGGACTGGCTGGACGGCAAAGCTGTCCGTACGTTGCAGGACAACCTCTTTCTTCAAAACTACATGCCGGAACCCGTGTGGCAGGATCTGCCGGATCTTATGGCCGCCATCCGCCTCGGCTGGTTCGGCGAATGGGTGGATTTGGGGGATCACGCCACCGCGAAGCAGGAAATCGCCTACATCCGTTTTCTTCTCGGAAAATAACCTTGCAGAAGACCTTTTTCCGCAGTATATTATATGTCCGTCACTTGCAAGGAGTCTGAACACATCCGGCTCCGGACAAAAAGGATTGAAAGCAGGATTTTTGACCATGAAAAAATGGAATGATTTGAAACTTATTTTTTATCCCGGCTCCGGGGCGGGAGCCTTTTTTACCAGTATCATCGTCTGGGGCGTGGGGATCGGCTGTTTTGCCGCCGCCATGAACAACTTTCTGGCGGATATTCAGCACATGGACAGCGTGGAACGGGGCTGGCTGGAATTTTTCCGGGAACTGCCCGGGCTGGCACTGGTCTTTATCCTTGCTCTGCTTCACCGGATGAGTGACTGGAAAGTCATGCGCCTCGGGACATTGATTTCCCTTGCCGGTGCCGCTCTCCTGCTGATTCCCGCAGACAAGATTTTTGTCACAGCCTTCATTATGATTTGGAGCCTCGGGGAACATCTGGTCATGCCCGTACGCTCCGGGATCGCCATGAAAGTTGCCAAACCGGACTGCACCGGAAGATCGCTGGGGCTCCTCTCTTCAGCAATGAACTTCGGGACTGTCAGCGGGAGTTTGCTGGTGGCTCTGATCTTTTATGTGGGTCACCGCTGGTGCGGATACAGCGATCAAGTCCTGTTCAATGTACTCTGGGCGTTCATCGCGGTCCTGATGCTGATCAGTATCATCAGCACCTTTACCGGAAGCATTCCCAATACGCCTTCCCGCCGTCCCCGGCTGTATTTTCACCGGAAATTTTCCAAATTTTATGCGCTGGAACTCTTTTACGGGGCCCGCAAACAGATTTTTCTCACATTTGCGCCCTACGTCCTCATCCGGAATTACGGCTTTCAAACCGATGCCATGGCGTTTCTGATGGGGGCGTGTGCCTTTGTCAACATTTTTGCGGCACCGGTGGTCGGCAGGATCACGGATAAACTGGGCTACCGGACCGTGATGATCTACGATACCATGATCCTGTTCTTCGTCTGTCTTTTGTACGGTTTTGCGGGGAACTGGTTCAGTGGAACTGCGGTGATCGTGGTTCTCTGTATCAACTTCCTGCTGGATGCGGTGATCAGTACCACCTCTATGGCAACCAATATTTATGTCAAAAGCCTTGCGGCAAGTCAGGACGAACTGACATCCACATTGTCCACGGGGATCTCCATCAACCACCTGATCTCCATTATTGCAGCACCGCTGGGGGGCTGGGTGTGGGTCCGGTACGGCGTGGGGACTCTTTTTGTTTTTGCTGCCGTCATGGCACTGCTGAACAGTGCGTTTGCCGCCACGCTGCCCAAGCCCGTCCGTGCGGATTGATGCCGGTCAAAAACGCCGCCCGGTCAATTGTTCAGCTGCCCAGCGGGCGTTTTCCTCAATGGCCTCTTCCGGCGAACAATGAGGCTGATACCCCAGATCCCGACGGGCTTTGTCAATGGAAAAACACATGTGGGTCGCCAGAAAACGCATGCCGATCACTTCCTGCGAAACAGTTTCATACCCGTAAGGCACAATAATACAGCCGCTGCCAAGCAACATGAACATTGCCACAACTGCGGCATATATCGTTTTTCTTACAGCGCTATTCATTTATTGCACGCCTTCCGCTTTTCGATGCGGCGTTTGCACATCCGCTCCGAAAAGCCGCCCTTGTTTTCAAAGTCGGCTGCAAGGCGGGCAAGTTGGCGGTCAAGCAAATGACAGGTAACATTGAGCAGCAGTAATACTGCGTTGGCGACGATAACGGACTGTAACGGACAGGTACGGACTTTGACGGACATTGCAGAATCATGAAGTTTTGCCCATTGGATAAAATTTCTGAAAATTTCCATTGAGCTTATGCGGCGGCGGATAAATTCTTGAGCAAGCGGATGTTCTTTGCTCCAAACTGTTATGGCGTGCTGACGCAGATAATCTTCATAATCAAGGCGCAGCTCTTCCAACGATGCTCTTGCAACATTGGTCAACTTTAATTCTGTGCGTTTACTGGTTGCCGAAGCGACCGATCCTTCAGCAATATTTTGCACGCCGGAACGCGCTGCCTGTACCATTTGATCCGTGGTTCGGGACTTCGGAGGGATATAGAGTTCAACAAAACGGACGGTAATGTCAAAGCACAGCTGTGCCAGTTGAAAAGATTTCAGTTTACGGTAGCCGCCGTGGTGGAATAAAAGCTGTTCTTTGTCTTCCATGTCAGTATGTGTCCGTTTTTGTCCGTAAATGTTTGTACTAATATACGCCTGATGTACAGCCTTTACAAATAGTCAAATGACTTTTTTTCCAGACCTTTTTACAAGTTAACTTGTAAATTGCGTATTGATGAATTATCGTATTGATAACCGTAAAAATCAAACGAAAGTCCTTCAAACAATAAAAAAAGAATTGCACTTGGGCTTTCGGGAGAAATATCTCATGGATGAATTGAAATACTTATTTTTTTCCAGTGCGGGCAGTATCTTTGCTTTTGTGATTGCGCCTCTTTTGTGGATCGGCAGTCTGTTTGTCGCCCGGATCAACAGACCGCAAATCATCAAAAGTGTGCTGTTTTTGTTAATGTACGGACATTTTATTTTTTATTCAATCATTTCCCTGACAATTATTGATGCCGAAATTAGGCTTTATAAAAACGGACTATTACGGACTATTACGGACGGTAACTGACACAAATTCAGAAAAACTGTCCGTATCTGTCTGTTTTAAGTCCGTTTAAGTCCGTTTGAGCCTGATTATTCTGAAAGCTTCCAGCAGAAGTACAAAACGCCTGCAAAAAAAGTGCGTCAACAGAGTTGAACCCAACTCCCGTCGACGCACTTTGTGCTGTTCAGAAGACGATCAAAGGCTGCCGCAGAGCTTGAGCAGCACACCGGCCGCCACAGCAGAACCGATCACACCTGCCACATTGGGACCCATGGCGTGCATCAGAAGATAGTTCTGGCTGTCATATTCCAGACCGACCTTATTGGATACACGGGCCGCCATCGGCACAGCGGAAACACCGGCGGAACCAATGAGCGGGTTGATCTTGTCTTTGCTGAAAACATTCATCAGCTTGGCGAACAACACGCCTCCGGCAGTGGCAAGGGCAAACGCCACACAGCCGAGAAACAGGATCCCCAGAGTCTGACCGCTGAGGAACTGGTCCGCCGCCAGCTTGGAACCGACAGCAATGCCGAGGAAGATCGTTACGATGTTGATAAGAGCGTTCTGCGCCGTCTGACTCAAACGCTCCACCACACCGCATTCACGCATCAGGTTGCCGAACATCAGAAGCCCGATCAGCGGGGCAGCATCCGGCAGCAGCAAAAGGCAGAGAAGCGTGATGATGATGGGGAACACGATCTTTTCCAGTTTGGAAACAGGACGGACCTGCTTCATACGGATCTTGCGTTCCGCATCGGTGGTCAGAAGTTTCATGATCGGCGGCTGGATGATGGGCACCAGTGCCATATAACTGTACGCCGCCACTGCCACCGCCCCCAGAAGCGAGGGAGAAAGACGGGTGCAAAGGAAAATGGAGGTCGGGCCGTCAGCACCGCCGATGATCCCGATGGAAGCCGCATCCTTCATGCTGAATTCCAGCCCCGGGATGGCATTGAGAGCAAGAGCCCCCAGCAAAGCACCGAAAATACCGACCTGCGCCGCACCGCCCAGCAGAGCCAGACGGGGATTGGCGATAAGCGGCCCGAAGTCCGTCATGGCCCCCACCCCCATAAAGATCAGCAATGGGAACACACCGGACTCAATCCCCACCTGATAGATGTGATGCTGAAGACCGCCGGGGCCGGAAATCCCGGCCAGCGGAATATTTGCCAGCAATGCGCCAAACCCGATGGGAAGCAGCAGAAGCGGTTCAAATTCCTTGACGATCGCCAGATAAATCAGTACAAGCGCAATCAGAACCATGATCACACGGCCCAGACCGAGGGTCCAAGTGGTGCTGAAATGAGCCCTGGTCTGGCTGATGATGTCACAGATACCGGTACTTTCCCACAGCCCCCTGATGGCGGCACCCCAGCCCGGCAGTCGGCCGGCGGCGGAGTTTTCCGCAAGAGAGTTGTGGAAGAACGCCGCAGGAGCAAAAGACGCCAGCACCGTTCCCGGCATGATATACGCAGAAGATTTGAGAGAATCATTCATCTGCATGCAAACCATGTTGGCGGCAATGGTGAACTTGCCCTTGGTACGGCCTTCCGGCTTCATGGCAAAAAGTTCAGAACCTTCCGCAAGCTGCATCCCCGGCCCGAAGGTGTGGGAGAAAATGGTCATGGGTTTTTCCCAGGTATAGACCAGATAAAGCTTGTTCCGGGCTTCATAGTATTCAAACATGGCATCCGGCGCGCTGTATTTTTCAGCCTTTTTGAGATCTTTCCCGAAGGCGGCTTTCAGCGCATCCAGCGTAAGCGGCATGGGCTCCTGCCGGGGCAGTTCCACTTTCGTTGCAGAGAGCGATTGGGCTGACAGCGTGCCGGTCATCAGCAGAGCTGCCAGAACTGCAAAAATTCCGGTGATCTTTTTCATTTGGCACCTCCGAGGATCATAATGGGTTGTTCGGAAGTCACCACATCTTTGGCGTTGACCAGCACTTCGGAAACAATACCATCTTTTTCCGCGCGGATCTCCGTTTCCATTTTCATCGCTTCGATGACGGCAAGAACATCACCGGAAGCAACCGTATCTCCGGCGGCAACCGCCACTCGGACGATCGTTCCCGGCAGAGGCGACAGAACCTGAATATCCCCGGCCGCAGGGGCGGCTGCAGGGGCGGCTGCAGGGGCGGCTGCAGGGGCAGTCTTGATACCGGCAACAACATCCACAGAAACAGTTTTGCCGTCCACCTGCACACAGGCAGGGGATTTGCCGTTCTTCCGGAAAAGATCCACAGCGGCAGCAGCGGCTTTGGCGATTTTTTCATCCGTCATCGCAGAAGCGGGAGCCTTCTTTACCGGAGTTTCCTTTTTCGGTTCAAAACGCTCCGCATAAGGAGCCAACAGTTTGGAGGTAAGTTTCATTACCCAGATCATGATGGTCAAAAAGAGATAGACCATCGCCATCCCGAGGATCATGGCTTTTACGCCATCCCACATCAATTCCATATCCATAATTTTTATTCCATTTTTGAGTTAAATTAAAATAAGGCTGATTCAAATGCAGTTCAAAAGCAAGGCAGGTGCCGGTACATACAGAATGCACCACCACTGCCGATCCCTTTTTGATTTTATACAGGAACGGATTGTTTTTTTGAAGAGATTTGAATTTACCTGCCGTAAAAACGGCACAATTCAACTGCAAAATGGCCCGGCACGGACGGGTAATGAACTTTGAAGATAACGTTGGAAAGAAAAAACTTCTCCATACAGCTGCATCGACCGATCCTGCAAATGCAGGAAATCCATCACAGCCAAAAGCGAAGAAGGAAGCAATGCCCGCAAACGCCATACAGGCGAAAGCTGCTGATAAGAGCGCACTCCCCTGCGGGCGGATTGAACAAGCGGAAGGGAATTCCCCTGCAAAGCCGCAGGCACACAGCGATCATGAGCCGGATAAATATTATGGAATTCCAGCGCAAGCGGAGCCTGTGAGTCCGACTCTTTCCCAAAAGAATCCAGACAAACGGCACCAGAAAGGCCAAGAAGAATAACGAAACAGGCAGCAAACACCCGCCGCCGGAAACTTCCGCCGGGCAAAGATGCAATGATTTTCTGCCACAAATCCATAGATACCACGCTCAAAATTAGAATCTGTATAATATACAGCAAAATCAGCGTTTTTCAACCGGAAATCTACTTTTTGGCAAGGTAAACAGAGGGATACAGACATGTCACAAAAGAGAGAAACCATGTGCCGGAATTTTTGCGGAACACAGAACACGCTATGCCCTGCCCCCCGTTGACCGTCTCAAACCTTCCGGATACTATGCTTTTTCCGGATCTATGGTGATTTTGCAGGAAAGCGCGTTGCAGCCCTCTACGGCATACAAGCGGTAATAACCATTCCGGTTACACGCCGTCTGCAGAAGATCCACTATTTTTTCCGGCGAGGAATAACAGCATTGCCACCCCTGATAATGTACTTCCAGCGCATGTTTTGCAACAACCTGCTCCGTCCGGGTTTCGCCATCAAAATCAAATGCGGGGATCTGCAAGGCGATCTCCCCTTCGCCCAGAAGAAAGATTTCCAGACGGTCGCTTTTCATCCGGCAATTCATTTCCGTCCGGCGGCCGTCCGGCCAGATACTTTCCATCACAGCGTACACCGTGTCACGATCCACACCGTGGGAAATCACTTTGTTTTTGACCTCGGGCGAAGTGGCAAAAAACCATTTCCCATCCTGCCGGACTCCCGGTGCAATGGCACCTGCCAAGGCCGCCCTGTCACCGATCCGGAACGACGGTTCCGCCGCACAGGGGCTGGATAAACAAATGGCGGACGGCGCGCCCCGCCGGTGCACCCGCCCCAATCCGGAGGCATCATAATGGGGATCTGCACAAGTATCGATCTCGGCAAACCATCCCCGGTTGCGCAAGAAAACTTTGTGGAAGGATTTTGCAGTTTCCCATGTGTACAAATTCATGCTGTCCCCGGCGGCGGGCAGAATGGAATCATCGCACAGCAGACTTGCCGCATACAGAAAAGATGCGGTGGTGATCATGTATTTATCAAAATAAGCATACTCCTCGCACCCGTATCCCGTTTCCGTAGGGAAACGGTTTTTCACATGCCGGATGGGCTTCTGACGCAAATATCCGGCAATATTGTCCAGAGCCATTTGCACACGCAATTTGCAGAGCCCCGCCATGGTCATATCGCCCTCTTTGGCGTAACGGCATGCCTCATACTCCAACACGATCGCCAGATGCGCTTCGTTATGCATAAACTGACTGCTCCGCCCGCCGTAAGGGATCTCGCCGGTAGAGGACTGCATTTTCAGTGTCATCACGCCGGTTTTCCGCAAACACTCATCCAGTTCAGCGTAAAATTTTTCACGGTATCCAAAATGCAGCAAAATACAGAACAGTCCACGGGGAACAAGGTCGTAAACCATGGGATTATGGGGATCCTGATACATGCCGTTTTCATCCAGCCATTGCAGCTGGCTGGCGATTTGAGTATCCATAAAATCCATATCCGCCGGAGCGATCCGGTCAACAAACCTCATCCACTCGCTGACGCAAGTAAATGCGGCCCAGTTATACACCTCATCATCCGGTTTCCGGGCAAAGCAGGTATAACACTTCTCCCGGTCAAGATCCGCAAACGCCTGCCGCCACTCTGCGATTTTTCCCGGGGGAACCACTTCCCCCGCAGCCTCCAGAGCCCGGATACAGAAAATGATCTCTTTCACCGTAAAATCATTAGCGGCCTTGACATGAGGCATGTTCCGGCAGCAGAAATCCATCATCTGCAAAAATGTTTCCATCAAATCCCGCCGCCGTCCGTGGGAAATCAGGATCCCGATATTGGCTGTCAACCGGGCAAAACCGTGTTCCGTAAGCCCCTCCTGCTGAACCCGGGCGAAGTAATCAAGCACATGCTGGTCACTGTATGCGGAAAGTGTCTTTTCCATCAAATCCAGATATTGCGTATTCACCGATGTTCCTCCCATTGTTTCAGGAGCAATATAGCATCTCACCCCCGCTTTTCAAGCAAAGCGGGCAAAGGAAATCAGAACAATTTTACACGGATAATGGAAGTATTTTCTGCCAGATAATACGCAAAACCTTCCGGAGTGACATACAAATCCTGTGTCAGCTCCAAACTGGGATGTGAAAAGAGTTTCACAACAGTCTTCAACGCCGGATCATAGGCATAAAGCACCCCGTCGGCGGCAAAATAGTTGCGCTTCTGCGGCCCCATGGCCCGGGGGTGGCTTACAAGATAACGGCTGAACCGAGCAGATAGGTCCTGCCGTCCTCCCCCTTTACCGGAACAGGACTTTCCGGAACAAGCTGTCGGACCTCTCCAGCAAATATGGATACACATAACCCCATCAGCAGTGAAAAAAGAAAACACTTTTTTTTGCCGTGCATCCTACCGCCCGCCTTTCAAATCAACGCTTTTGCAGTTTCAGCTGTTTGGCGATACCGTGCCGGAAGGTCCCGGTAAGAACGGTGTTCTCACCATTTTCCGACACTGTCACGCCTGGAACATCTTCCATCAGCCTCCAGTGGCCGGCAAGGGTGATACTTACCTGCCGGGACAGGCACTCCCGGGCGGCATCCTGCCGGACCGCCGGAAGATCACTGAAACCTTCCCGCACAAAACCGGCCAGATCCGGAGTGTTTATGCTCAAATGCAGGATTTTTCCGTCCGTATAACGCCAGAGAAGATAACAGGCGTTTTTAACGCTCCGGATCAATTCCCAGTTCAGTTCCGGCTGGGCCTCAAAAAAAACCGCAGCCATTACCCCCGTGGGCAAATCATGCACCGCATGGACCTGTGCATCCCGGCGGAGCACACGGTAAGGCAGTTTTTTCTGCAGCTTTTTCTGCAATTCTTCCGCTTCTGAAGGCTGAAAATCCAGCAAAACAAAATATTCATATCCGGCATTTTCCGGACGGATCCCGTGATCCAG
Source organism: Lentisphaeria bacterium (assembly GCA_017457105.1). Classification (GTDB taxonomy): domain Bacteria; phylum Verrucomicrobiota; class Lentisphaeria; order Victivallales; family Victivallaceae; genus UBA1776. The sequence goes on from JAFTIA010000018.1 coordinate 26,695, forward strand.
CCATGCGGTGGCAAAATCCCCCTGCTCTGCGGAAAGATCCCGATGGTTCCGGGAATGCTGTGCCCCCCTCCGGACACGGACTTTCCCGTCAGAATGAACCACATACCAGCCATTTCCCATGGCATCGGCAAGCAGGCAGGGCGTTTTCAAGGATTCATCCACTGTGCCGGTCTGCGGGTTCCCGCCGATATAAACAGGCCGGTTCTTTGCCCGCTTGCCGTGGAGTGCATACTGAAACAGGGTCGTTTCCACCGGATAAGTGGTTCCGGATGTAATGGAACTGCCCAAAGCGATCAACCGATCGTCAAAAGCAAAAACACTTTTCACCGCCCGGAAAGAAGGATCGAACCGCGGGGCAGAACCGCTTTCGGCCAGAATGGAGCCGAACGCCCCGAAGCGGCCTTCCAGATTGCTTGATCCATTGATCCGGTTGCCTATCAATGTCGGCATATGCACCCGTGATTCCGGCGGAGCCTGCAAAACTCCCCAAGGCCGGTTGAGAGCGGTCGCTCCGGGGATGCGGTTCCAATCCCAGCCTTTTTCCAACCGTCCGGCGGAATCTGCACCCATGTGCGTCAGAATATCCATACTGCCGTTGGACAAATATCTGCCCAGCACATTGGTTCCCCGGTAGGTCTCGTACGCCCAGACATAGTGATTGAATGTTTTCAGTGTCACCGCCTTGTTTTTGAACCGGTGCACCCCCATGGCCGCATAATTGAAACTCCAGTGCCCGGACGGCCGGGGAGAGGCTTTCACATCCCGGAACAGCCGGTCCCGGGCAGCTCTTTTGCCGCCGATCCGCCGGTAAAGTGCCGCCATTTCCCCATCCCCGGCTTTCCCGAGAGTGCGGGCGGCAAAAACCACGGCGGCATTGGTAAACGGCCGGAAAGGCACTCGCCCGTGAAGCGGCAATGCCACATCCGAAATACAGTAAATATTGGCGGCAAAAACCGCTTTTTTAAGCGTCTGCAAGGCTTCCGGCGCAACTGCCCAGGGTGTTCCGGACAGAAAATAACAGATTCTCGCCGCATTACTGAGAGCCCCGAAAATATAGGAGGGATAATGTCCCCAATGATGAAACACCATCCCGTCCGGCTTGAATCCCCCCATCCATCCCGGCGTTTCCCAACCGAGATTTCTGCTGAAAAAGCGGCTGAATGCCGCCAGACGGGCCGCTTTTTCCGGCGAATCCGGCAGCATCAGGATGCAAATAAGCATACTGCGCATATTGATATTGAATTGATCCGCATTGGGAAGTGCATAAAACTGTTCATTCAGCGAAGCATTCAGATCAAAATGCCATTGCCCCATGCGGAAAACAGTTTCCCGGTATCCTTTTTCCTCCAGAAAATCGCGCATCAGCAGAAAGGACCCGAAAAGCTCCCTTGTGCCATAACCATTGATCGCCCGGCTCCCCAGACTGCTCCCGTAAACATATCCCTGATCCAGCAGATGCAGAAACATCTTTTCATACCATTCCCCGAGTTGTTTGCGGAACCCGGGATCGGTACTTCTGCGGAAATTCTGCGCCAAAGTCAACATGAATGTACCGTAAACTCTGGAAGACACAAAAGATTTGGCGATACTCCCTCCGTTCTCCACCTGCTGATATGCGCGGGAATGGATGCCGAAAAAGACCGGCCGCCCGGTGATCCTGCCATCCGGATGCCGCTGAATGGCGAACCGGCGGAAAGAGTCCTGCAATGACCGGAGTTTTTCCGGAACATCTGCCGCAGAAACCACCGGAACGACCTCCCCGTTAAGGTCTTCATCCAAATGCTGTTCTGCCGCACGGAATCCCGCCAGCTCCGCCGGAGTCAATGCCGGAGCTGCCGCAGGTTTCAAATGAGTGGTAAGCCACGGATTGCCTTGTGCAGACTTGAGATTGTACGGCTCGCCGCGGCAAACAAAAGGAAAGGTTTGATCCGGTTCCTGCAAACGGATGTCCATGACAATACAGGGCATCAGGTCATCCAGAAACAATTCCCCGGTTCCATCCGGAGCGGTGAACCGGATATGATCCATCTCCGGGTGAGGTTTCCCCTGCATATCCCGTTCATAAACAACATATCCGCCGCGCCAACCGGTAAAGTCCAGCCGGATCTCAAACCAGCAATCCGCTTTGCCTTCCGCTCCCCGGCAAAATTCCACCCGGAGCGTTTTTCCCGGCAAAGGCCGTTCCTGATAGAGATAGAGGACCAGTCCCCCCGCAGCCTCTCCCCCCATTTCCCTGCGGGCAGTCTGCCGGTCGATCCAGAAAGGCCGCCCCCGCAAGGTCAAACGCTCTCCGGCATGATATTGCCAGCTCAAAGCATATTTCCCGCCACGGTAATGACGGTCCGTCCGGGAAACAGAGGATTTCCCGGAATGCCGGACCGCCGTCAACGCATCCGGCGATTCAAAGCTGAAAATCTGCCGGCCGGGTGAACCGTCTGCACCGGAAAGCATGATTCCGGCAAAACCCAGCAACACAGAAAAACAGATCCCCCATCGGCCGTTCATAGGCAGTTCTTAATAAATATCCCAGTTATTGCGTTCCCCTTCCGCCACATTACCATCCGCAAAAACGGGAGTGGCATAAATAGCATCAGGAATAATGGATGGAACATTTTCGGAAGAAATATGCCCATCCATCCAGCCGGTCACAATGCTGTTTCCGTGCCGGGAATAAGGATTATAATCCGTCTGTTTTGTCGGCCGGATGATATAACCGCCACGGGTATCCGCCTGATCCGTACGGACCGATTCGGCCAGTTGGATCGTTGCCGCAGGCTTGCGGATACTGGTATTCTTGATTTTTTCCGTAAAGAGATTGCTGTTCACACCGGTAGTGACATACCCGAATGTATAATTATCAAATGCAAAACCACTTTTCTTCTGACTGTCAAAAGCATTCCGGAATGTCTTCGGCAATCCATAGGTCCCGGTGCGCATGGCGGGGCAGAGCAAGGGGCCGGGAGTCGTCAGGCTGCCCGATACCACCAGCCGGCTTACCCAGTAAATCTTCCCGAAAGAACCGGACTTGCCGGAATAACTTTTCGGCAGGATCCCGTCATTGGCATCGACATAAAAAGTAATGGCAGTGGCAATCGTTTTATTGTTGTTCACGCAGGAAATGTGTTGAGCCTTGCCGCGGGCATTGTTCAACGCCGGAAGCAGCATCGCCGCCAAAATGGCGATGATGGCAATTACAACCAAAAGCTCGATCAATGTAAAAGATTTTTTCTGTTCCATTTGCACGCCTCCTGATTTGTTCAGTTATATGGACCAAAATACATCACTGTATTAAAAATACATCATCAATTCCAAAAGTCAAATCTTTTTTGGCTGCGTACTAAACAATGACTGATTTTTCTATATAGCAATTTATTTGCTGTGCACTTGGTCTCTGCGAGGCTGGGTTCAGCGCACTTCGTACGCTGAACCGTAAGGCCCCGGAAAAAATCGCAAGCTGATTGCTTGCTGATTTTTTATTGGAGCGGG
>JAFTIA010000019.1 GCA_017457105.1 Lentisphaeria bacterium
CACTTCTTACGCTGAACCGTAAGGCCCCGGAAAAAATCGCAAGCTGATTGCTTGCTGATTTTTTATTGGAGCGGGGGCCGGGGCTTATCATTTAAGGGCTTCTCGCCCTTAAAAATCCCGCAAGGGGCGGTTGCCCCTTGACCCGTCGCTTGACGATCCAGATCGTCTGCGCTCCATAATATCAGTCTATGTTTAGTACACAGCCTTTCATTTTTGCGTGAAGCGCAAAATGCAAAAGCGAACATAAATAGTTTGGGAAAAGAATGAAGAGAGTTCCGCCGTTGTTAAAACTCCGGCGGAAATGGCAGGAAAATGGAGGCTAGCCCATAGGGCGACAGCCGACTGCATGACTGCGGGCTTGCCACGGCGTAGCGCAGCGTAGACGGGGGCTGACCGCCCCCACTGTTTTACAGAGTGCAGACCGTCTGCTTTTTGCGGGATTCTTCTGCGGCAAAAACCATCAGGTGGCTTTCCAGTGTTTCATCCACACCGGTCAGGATCAGCGAGGGATCATTCTGGGCAACGGCGCCCACAAAGTTTTCCATGATCCCGAAGTCACCGCCGCCGTGCCCCGTCTGGATACCGCCGTCATTGGCAACATTGGAATCCACCACCCGTTCACTGTTGTCCAGAAAATGGCGGATGGTGATTTTACTGCTGTCTGTATAAATTTCCCCGCGGGTACCGAAGATCCGGGTGTAACGCCCTGCGTGGAACGTAAATGCCGTCATGGTCATGGAGGCAGTGGAACCGTCTTCAAAAACCATGTTCACCACCTGATTATCCACCACATCATTATCGCACTGATAGACACAACGGCCGTAAGGCCCGTTTTCGAGGGCATCCTGCAGAGAGTTTGCATTGACTTCCGGAGCAAGAACATTCACCGGCCAATCCGTTTCCCCCTTGATAAAACGATCCCGGAAATAAATTTTGGAAGCAGAATAGGGACAGTTGGATTCCACCGCCACCGGACAGTCAAGGCACCGGTCCGCGGCACCGGCAGGCTTTTCGGAAGCCCGGAAATGCCGGAGCGTACCGAAGGAGTGGATGGCAGTACACTTTTTCCCCATCACGCCCCGCAGCCAGTCCACATCATGGCAGCACTTGGCAAGAAGCATGAAACTGGATTCCGCTTCATTGCGCCAGCTCCCCCGTACAAAGGAGTGCGCCTGATGCCAGTACCCCACCGGTTCCAGATGCTGGATCGAAACGATATCCCCGATCTCTCCGGAGGCGAGGATGTTTTTCAGCAGTTTCGTATAACTGGTATAGCGCAAAACATGGCAGACAGCCATCATCACGCCGGCTTCTTTTACGGCAGCCACAATCCTTTTGCACGCCTCCGCCGTGGGAGCCATGGGCTTTTCCAGCAGAATGTGATATCCCAGACGGGCACACAAAATGGCAGGTTCTTCGTGCATGTGATCCTGCGTGCAAATAGCAACAGTATCGCACATTTTGGGCTGTTTTACAAAATCCTCCCAGGAGCGGAAACAACGATCTTCCGGGACCTGAAACGCTTCTGCCATTTTTTTCCGGCGGAAATCATCCGGCTCTGCAATGGCAGTGATTTGCACCTGTTCCGGGAATTCCTTTACATAAGCGGCATAACAACCGCCACGGGCACCGGCACCGAGAATGGCAAGCGTAACTTTCTTACTCATGGATCGATCTCCTTTTTCTGACAAATGATATGGTGCCTCATAACATAATATCATTTCTCTTTTTTTCAACCGGAACGACCTTGAAAATCCCGAAATGATCCCCATATTACAACCGAATGGGGCACGGGCTGAAAAATGCACATCAAGAAAGGAACTTATTGTTCCGGCGGCAGTACCGCCCGGAATACCGCAAGGTGTTTATCAAAGGTGTGGATGATGTAGTCAGTAACAGTACTGCCCCAAGAAATGAATGACGCCACCGGAAGTGCCGGATTTACCCCGGTGCTTTTTTTGTCTTTTTTTTGAACAGTTGACATCCCCAATCCCGGCGTGGTATCAACAATGGTACTGCACCGGGATTTTTTATTTCAGCAATCGTATTCCAGTAAATCCTCTATACTGCAATATAGCACTTGGGCGAGTTGCAGCAAGGTTTCGGCGGCAGCTTTGTTGATATTTTTTGCCCGCATTTCGTATTGCTGAATTGTTCGCAGTTTCACGCCGGAACGGTCAGCAAGTTCTTTTTGCGTAAGCCGTGCATCCTTACGGCGTTTCTGCAAGCGAGTGGGTAGATTTTTGTTGCGGATGAGGCGGTTGACCGTTTCCACAAACTTTTCTTCCGATGCTTCGTGAAGCGTGGGGTAAAGCTGCAAGATTTCCTGCATGGTTACACATTCGGCAATATTCTTGAACGGGCGTTTGGTGAACCATTGAAAATAGGCCAAAGCCCAGCCAGCCCAGTATTCCGGCGAATAGTCGTACTCTGTTTGCGCCTGCAAGCCATCGGTATTCAAGCCGCTTTTCCGCATAACTTCCAAGGCAAGTTCTGTTCCGGAAAGTCCGGCAACATACTTTGGGTGACCATTTCCGAACAAATCCGCAATACCGGAATTGATGAACATAGCAAAAAAGCTGTCTAAATCCAAATGGCAAACGGCGTGGGCAAAGTCAAATGCTTCGCCCAGGTTCCGCATGGCATCGTCAAGATAATGTTCACTGTAAGCGTGGATCATCGGGCAATATTCCCTCTTTAATGATGTCACGGACGAACAAGCCGGAAAGGTCTTCCGCTTCCAATTCAGTACGATAAGCGGCTCTGGCGCTGTCATCACGCTTTTGCCGTAATGGAGCGTAAACCGCATTAGCGACTTCAATGCCTGAAACAAAGCGGATACGGTCAAAAGCCTTTTGAGTTTTCAAAACAAATTGTTCGCCCAGTTCACCGAGTTTCATAGCACGGCTCAACTGGTGCAATGAAATCTCATTACTGACAAAGGCTCTGGCGAAGGAAAAATAAGAGTCATCTGCCCGATATCCGATCATTACATCGTATGGACTTATATCCAAAAGGAAATGCTCCATCAAATATGCGTGTGCCTGCTTCATAACTGGCGTGGATAAACGGATCGTGCGGTACTTCATCAGCAAGGCAAGCCAGTGCAGAATAGAGAACTCCGGAGCGAAAAGGTTCAATATTTCAAGACCATCCGTATCAAGCTCATAACAGTTTGCCACGCCGTTATTATTCCCAGCCGAAGCCCATTCCTTTGCCAATTCCAGATTTTCGGTACAATAGAACCCCTGACCATAGTCATTGGTCAGTTTACCTTTTGCAAGCAGTGGTTGTTCGACTCGCTCCGGCGAACCGTGATAAAGCGTTATTTTATTCATTTTATACTCCCATAGAGTTATATCTTCAATATAATATACTCCTTTCGGAGTAGTTGTCAAGTGCCGCTGGACTCAAAAATCGTATCAAATCTTTTATTGAACACTGGATCTCGGTCATGGATCAGATAGCGTTTGCCGGCATGTTGCTGTCGCTTCGCTCTCGAGCCTCTGGGAATAAGGTTGAAAGTTGAAGGTTGAAGGCGGGGACAAAAACGGCTCTGTACGGAGGGGGGCTGCAGAGTGTCCGACTTGTCCGACCGGATCCCCGCACAAAAAAACGCCCCTTTTCTGATGAAAAAGGACGTCCTATAAAAGCGGTACGCCAAATACCGTACCGTATGGCATTTTCCGCAACGGTGAAAGCCAACAGTAAACTGCCGGGGCACCGGAACAGAAAAAATGCGCTTACTTTTTCTTGGCGATCATTTCGCGGACTTTGGCCTTGATCCGTTCCAGATAGGCTTTCCGACGACGACGCTTGATCACTTTGTTGTGCTGCTGACCCATGATGATTCTCCTGATATTTTAAATTTTTGGCTTACAACATGAACTGTAATATAGCACAATTCTCAATCTTTGCAAGTCTTCCTGTGTAAAAAAACGGAGTGTCTTTACAACACCCCGTTTTTTCGCGACAGGAAACTCAGTCCCAGATCGCCGCCTCGTTTTCGAACGGAATGGCAACCGTGGCTTTTTCCTTGTCAGACTTATACATCGCCAACGCCAGTTCCAGCGTGCCGCGCACAGATTCACAGGGAATACACACTTCACGGCCTTCACGGATGGCATCCACACAGTCGTCGATCACATACTGGTGATCTTCGCTGGGCAGAGCCTTCGGGTCCCCGCCGGCAGTCGCCGCCGCAGAACCGGACTTGCGGATCTTTTCATCTTCCGGCAGTTCTTCCTTGAACTTCCATTCCTTCATGGCGGTCCCCGCCATCACAGCACAGCCATCCGTCCCGTAAACTTCGATCCGGACATCGTTTCCGGGCCACAATGCCGTACTCGCCTGCACATAGCCGCGCACACCGTTGGCAAACATGATCCGGGCATCCAGCGTATCTTCCAACGCCACATCCGGGTGGGAGAGATTGCACATGGTGGCATCCACAGAGGCACCGCGGCCCATCAGATACTGCAGAATATCAATATAATGGAACGCATGCTGGATGGTCACACCCGCACCGCACTTCCGGTTGGAACGCCAGGCATCCATCTTGTAGTAATCCGCATTGCGGAACCACTTCATCTGCACATCCACACGCAAGACTTTACCGAAACGCCCCGCTTCCAGAGCCGCTTTCATATAACGCATGGGTTCACGCATACGGCTCTGCACAAAGATCCCCAGTTTCACACCGGCCTTTTTGCAGGCTTCGATCATCTGATCGGTTTCCGCCAGAGACATGGCCGGGGGCTTCTCGCACAGAACATGCTTGCCCGCCGCAGCGGCTTTCAGCACAAACTGCGTATGCAAGTGGTTCGGCGTAACAATATTCACCACCTGAACGGCGGGATCCGCCAGCATCTGGTCAAAGTCAGAATAGACTTTGGCATCCGGCGCATATTCGTCCGCCAGCTTCTGCGCATTTTCCGTGCGGACGTCGCAGATCGCCACAAGTTTCCCTTTTTCAGACTTACGCAAGGCATCCGCATGGATACCGGAGATCATCCCCGCGCCCAACACACCGAAACCGATCTTTTCCATCGTTCCGTCCTTTCCTTTATTACTGTTGTTAACGAACTCACATTACAAAAATACACCGGAAAAAAGAAATGTCAAGCTGTGCCGGTCTATCTTGTCCGCTTTGACTTCTTTTTTACACCGGATTTGGGAAGATTCCTTGAGTTCTGCCGGGTCCCGCTGCAGCCTCCCCGGCGACTTTTTAATTTCTCCTGTTCAAAGCACTCCGGATACTCCTCAAGCACACCTTTAACCCCCTTCCGGAATTTCTGCACGATCTGCACAAACTCAAGCAGATCTTTTTTGAATTCCTCAATATCACGGGCATCCTGCCACCTGGCTCCTCCGGCGGTAAAAACTGCCAGATTATACTCATAAACCGCCCGCCGGAACGGATCTCCCGGAGCCTTGGGCGGCGGAACTTTTATCAGTTTCACTTTTTCCGGCTCCGCAAAGCCGCCATCCGGATTCTTTTTTCTCCGGCGGTATTTTGCCTCATGAAGCTTTTTTTCATTGGCAAGCTGTACTTTTTTCAAGGTTTCCGCATATTTCCGGGTAATGGGCAACTCCGCGTCCAATACGGCAGAAAAGGATTGAAGATCCTCCTCACTGTCTATATCTGCAAAATAAAAAAGATAATCGGTTTTGCCGTTCCATCTGCGCCAGATCGTCCTCAACTTTTCCATTTTCCGGAAACCGGACGCATGCTTTGACAGGCCGCCGCAACGTTGAAGATTATCCAGAATAAAATCTGCGGAATTACTTATCGCCGTAAGTTTGAGATCAAACTCTCTGGCAAGTTTGGAATCCCGCGGAGTATGGAATGCACAACTTGCAAGTGTAAGTACATCTTCAGCCTGCTGTATGATAAAATTCGCCGGATCAGATACAATTTCCGGCCCACGGATAACGGCATCCGCACTGCGATGCAGACTCCAGAAGTAAAACAATGCTGTCCGTACCCGATCCTGCCATTCTGCCACATCGGCCGTTGCCCCCTTTCCACGGGGCGACTTCTGCATGGCTGCCTGATTTTCCTGCAAAGCTCTGAATTCCCGGGGCTGTTCATCGCTCATCAAATGATACCCCCCGGGGACCTGCATATCAAGAGCAATGCAGCGCTTGACAAAAAGGACAGTATTGCTGTCGGAATCCTTCACAAGATCCGCCCGGAACCCGAACCGGGATTTCTTCCGATCCTCCGCCAGAAGCGAATTTAAATCCCGGACAAGATCCCAACGCCAGAGCAGATTTTTGTCCACACCTTCCCCGGACTTTACCCGGACTTCCTTACGCAATGCCGCGGCCCGTTTCTGCACCAAACTCATTTTGGAAGGAAGCGACTGTGCCCCGGAGGCAGGTGAAGCATTCTTCACAGAATGCAGATAAAGCATTTCGGCTGCTGAAAGAGCCGTTTCAAACGATCTTGCCAGCGCGAGCTGCTCTCTACGGTCTTTGGCATCGTCACCGCAAACAGTCACAAAAGAAAACAACAACACAAACAACAAGACCGGAAAACGCTTCATAGCGCAGCCTTTCTGTTTTGCAGATACTCTCCTCAGCCATTCAGCCGACAGATGCTCCGGAGGCAATCGGACCATCCACCGTGATCAGGCGCAGCTCCTTCCCCGCCTTGGCGGCAAGCAGCATCCCCCGGGATTCGATCCCCCGGATCTTTGCAGGCTGGAGGTTCGCCACCACCACGATCGTCCGCCCGATCAGCATTTCCGGCTCATAATATTTGGCGATCCCCGCCACAAGCTGACGGGTTTCTCCGGCAATGTCGATCTGCAGCTTCAAAAGTTTATCGGCACCTTCGATCTTTTCCGCCTGCAGAACCGTTGCCGTTTTCAGCTGGGTCTGGAAAAATTCGTCGATGGTCACCAGTTTCACCCCTTCCGGAGCGGCTTCTTTTTCTGCGGGTTTTGCCTTCTTTTCCGCTTTCGGGGCTTTCTCCTCTTCAGCGGGAGCGATCTCCACCCGGGGGAACAGGGCCCCGATATCCGCAATGGTGCGGCCCGTCACATGATCCGCCCCATCCAGTGCAGCAATGCGGCAGGCGGCAAATTCTTCCGCAGAATACCCCAATGCACGCCCCAGTTCCGCCGTCTTTTCCGGCATTACCGGATTCAGCAGGACAGCCGCCTTGAACAGGGCTTCCGCCGCCACATTCAGAACCGTATTCAGCCGTTCCGTATTGCCTTCTTTGGCAAGTTTCCACGGGGCAGTCTTTTCAAAATACCGGTTCCCGGCACGGGCGATATTCAAAACTGCATCCAGCCCGCGGTCGATCTTCATCGAAGCAAGGGCTTCCGGCATAGCCTTGACCGCCTCTGCCGCCGCCGCCATGAATTCCAGATCCTCTTCCTGCAAAGCACCCGCAGCAGGGACAGCACCGCCGCAGGAACGGCCGGTCAGTTTGATAACACGGCTCAGGAAATTCCCGAGGTCATTGGCAAGGTCACTGTTATACCGGGTGACAAACACATCTTCCGTAAAAGAAGCGTCCTGCCCCGGCGTCATTTCCGAAAGAAGGAAGTAGCGGAAAGCATCGATCCCGTACTTTTCCACCATCTCCATGGGATTGACCACGTTCCCCAGGGATTTACTCATTTTTGCCGTACCTGTCAACCACCAGCCGTGGGCAAAAATCGTTTTGGGCAGCGGCAGATCCATGGCTTTCAGCATGGTGGGCCAGTAGACAGAATGGGTGGTAAGAATGTCTTTGCCGATCAGCTGGATGCTGGCGGGCCACCACTTGGCAAGTTTTTCCTCATCCCGCAGATACCCCACTGCAGAAACATAGTTCAGCAAAGCATCAAACCACACATAGCAGACATAATCTTTGTCAAACGGCAGTTCGATCCCCCAGCTCAAACGGCTCTTGGGGCGGGAAATACACAGGTCTTCCAGCGGTTTCCGCAAAAATCCAAGCGTTTCATTGGCCCGGAACGCAGGCTGAATAAAATCCGGATGGGTCTGGATGTAGTCGATCAGCCAGTCCTGATATTTGCTCATCCGGAAGAAATAGTTGGATTCGGTCAACTTGGTCACTTCCCGGCCGCAATCGGGGCATTTCCCGTCCACAAGGTCTTTATCCATGTAGAAGCGTTCATCCCCCACACAATACCAGCCGTCATAGTCCCGCTTGTAAATATCGCCGGAATCATACAGCTTCTGCAGAACATCCTGCACCACAGAAACATGGGCTTTCTGGGTGGTACGGATGAAAAAATCATTGGTGATCCCCAGTTTTTTCCACAGATCCTGAAACGCCACCACCGTATCATCACAGTGCTGTTTGGGCTCGATCCCGCGCTTTTCGGCGGCCTTCTGAACTTTCTGCCCGTGCTCATCCGTCCCGGTCAGGAAAAATGTGGGAACATCCAGAGAGCGGTTATAACGGGCAAGCACGTCCGCAAGGATCGTGGTATAAGCGTGCCCGATATGGGGCTTGTCATTCACATAGTAAATAGGGGTGGTTACATAAAAATACTTGTTATCCATAAGTCTATTCTCCTTTTATATCACAATTTGACAGAAGTAATATAATATTCATTCCATATTTTTCAATTGCAGATCCTGCAAACTTGACAAAATACTGATGTAATGCTATTTTTTCCCAACTGTATCCGTAAAAAACAACAAAACATGGAAAGGATGGGAAAATGCGGAATCTCTTATGGATTTGGGCAACGCTTCTCTCGGTATCAGTAACGGCAGCAGAATTTGAAGCAGAATCAGGAAGGAGTGTTTCCGGCAGAGGTACTGTTACTTTCAAGCAGGGAGCTTCCGGCAGCAAGGTGATCAAACTGGCAGGCAACAAAACCTCTCATAAATTCCGCCCTCAAGCAGATACGCCGGCGGATCTGGTGATGGAATTCACTTCCGATAAAATTACTGGAATGCAGATCCGGCTCTTTGCGTACTCCCTCCACACAGGGAGCGACTCTTTTTATTATGCTGTGAATGACGGCCCCATTCAGGAATGTCATCTGGGGATCCACCCACAGGGAAAGGAAAAAAACATGGGAAATTTTTCCTTCAAAAAAGGCGTAAACACCTTGAAAATCTGGACACGGGAATATGGCGTACTGCTGGATAAATTTATGCTCAAAGAGATTCAAATGCCCCGCATCTCCAAATCGTTGAAAATGCGGGATGCCGTAATGAACAATGACCGGGTGGAACTGACCGATGGCGGCATCCGCCTCAAGTCCGGCGTGAAAGCGGAGCGGGGCAGTCTTGCCAAGACCGGCGATGTGGAATTTACCGTCACGCTCCCTCCGGGCCGTTACTGGCTGACCTCCCGGAGTTCCATTTCGCAGGAAGGGTATGAAAAAATCAAGCGGCTGAATAAATTTGCCTCCCCCCGGACCGATGTGGCTGTGGGCAATCAATTCGTCCCCCGCCTCTGCATCTTCGTCCCCTGGAGCAAACCGGAACTTTATTACAGCAAACTGGCAAAATTCACCTTTGACGGCACCCCGCAGAAAATCAAGTTCTTCCTGCCGGAAGATGTCACACTCAAGCAGGTGGATATCACCCCCTACACGCCGCCGGCCATCCCGCCACAAGCACTGGCGTGGAAACCCACCGTTCAACTTCCGGCAAATCATCCCCGGCTTCTGCTGACAGAGGAACTTCTGCCGCAGATCCGCAAAAATCTTACCGTCGGCGAAAATGCACCGGTCTGGCAGGCGGTTCAGGAAGCCGCAGCCCAGCCGCTTAAAATCCAGGAGCCGGAAGAGTGGATGCGTTATGTCGGCAAAGTCAATCCTGTTCTTGTTCAGAAAGCCTTTGTCGCCATGATGAAAGAAGATAAAGCTCTTGCCCGGGAAGTCATTGAATTGACAGACAGTTATTTGCAGAAAGTCTATTTCGGCAATATGCTGGATGTGACCCGGGAACTGGGTGCCACCCTTTACAGTGCCGCCTATGTTTATGACTGGTGCTACCAGTACCTGACTCCTGCAGAACGCCAGCGCATCAGCAAGCGTATGGTGGAACTTGCCGATAATATGGAATGCGGCTGGCCGCCTTTCATCCAGTCCATCATCAACGGCCATGGCAATGAACACCAGATGACCCGGGACCTCTTCTCCATGGCAGTCGCCATTTATGACGAAAATCCCCTTCCCTATCAACTCATCGCCTACCGCATGACTCAGGAACTGACTCCGGCGCACACCTACGAATACGCCGCAGGCCGTCACAATCAGGGCATGAGTTACGGCTTGAGCCGTTTTGCCTGCGATATGATGGGCGCATGGAATGCCAAACGCACATGGAACTTCAAACTCTTCGGCGATACGCTGGAAAAAGTTCCCTACATGTGGGTCTATATGCGCCTCCCCAACGGCGAAATGATGCGTGACGGCGACGATTTTATCGCCTATCAGCAGCGCGGCACCGGTAAATACTGGGGCAATGCAGGAACATTCTTCCTCTGCTATACCTACAACAATGACCCCATTCTCAAAGGCGAAACCCTGCGCATGGGGAATCCGGCATGGCAGCGGACACTCTTTCTGCTCTTCAATGACCCCAATCTCAAAGCCCAGCCGGACCGCAGTTCCCTGCCGTTGACCTATATGGCAAAAGAACCCTATCCTGCCATGATCGCCCGTACCGGGTGGGATTTCGGGGAAAAGGCCAATGAAGTTATTGTGTTCCACACCGGTGCCGGGTTGAACTCCCACAATCACCAGCACCTGAACAGCGGGGATTTCCAGATCTGGTACCGCGGCATCGTGGCGGCGGATCTGGGAAGTTATTTCTATTACGGCACCCCCTATGATATGCAGTTCAACAAGCAGTCCGTATCCCACAACGTAATGCTGGTCAGAGATCCCGCCAATCCCAACGACAACGGTGGTCAGCGTTATCCGGCGTACTCCCCTTCCCGCATGGAAGATATGGAAAAAACCCGGGTGGGATACACCCTTGCCTCCGGCTTCGGCCCCGATGCCAAACTGCCGCTTTACAGCTACATGAAGACCGATCTTGCCAAGGCTTATCCCAATGGCAAACTCCAATTCTATGACCGCACATTCATCACCCTGAACAACAGCGATGATACTGCGCCGATGACCGTTCTTGTAGCTGACCGCATTTCCGCAGCAGCCAAGTACAAAAAATACTGGCAGCTGAACAGTTTTACCGTACCTGAAGAGGTGGATGGCTCTTTTGAGATTCTGTCCGAAAACGGCGAAGGAAAACTCACGCTGACACCGGTCTATCCGGCAGTCGATCATGAGATCCTTTCCGGCAAAGCCTCTCACAGCGTGTTCGGCAAGCAGTACGAAGCCCCCCGGTATGAATTGCCGGAAGCCAACGGTTCCCGGCTGATGCTGACTCCGGTCCAATCCGCACAGGAAGACCGTTTCCTGAATGTGATCCAGCTGACCCGTTCCGGCAAGAAGGCTCTTCAACCTGCTGTCCGCACAGTAAAAGATGCCGAATATATCTACATCGGCAACTGGGTCGTGGTCCGCAACCCGGCGGGCGGAAAAATCGACAAGGTGGAAAAACTGGTTGTCAAAGCAGGAAACAATGTCCTTGTAACCGACCTTGCGCCGGGGAAATATGAAGTTTCCAATCTGGGCGGTTTGGAAGTGGATAAGAATGGACTTCTCTTCTTCCGGGCGGAAAAAGATGCGGTTCATACGGTCAAGCCCGTCCGGTCCATCCGGAAAATGCTGGACAACTCCAAAGCCCTTGCCCCCAAGGTGATTCCGGCAAAGATCAACTTCTGATCAAGCCTGAAAAAAACAGCACGCCTTTCCGTTCCGGTTGACAAAAGTTCCATCGGATAACGGAAAGGAGTGTTTATGAATAAAATCGCTTTTGAGGTCCCGCAGGACTATACCCTGACCAGAGACCGTGATTCCCTTAAACTGGTCTGGCACATTGAGTGCGATACAGACCAGACATTGCAAAGTATCCGCAAGCTGGACGGCGTGCCCCGTATCGGCTCAAGTTCCCCATTGGCACCTCATCTTTTTGCCTCAAAAATCCGTTTCAGCATGCGGTCCGGCCGCTATTTCCGGGCAACCGTGGAATACACCACGCCCCAGACACTCACATCGGCAGAAAATACAGAAAATATTACGGATCTGCCTCCATCCATCCGTTATTTTGACGAATGTGAAATGGTCCCTCTGGAATATTGTTATTCCGAAGACGACCTCACCCCGGCGACCCCGGTTCTCAATTCCGCCGGCGACCGTTTCCCGGAGGTTCCTCTGATCCCCCGGTTGCGGATGCGTATTGAAATATCCTGGTTCACGGCCAAAAATATGGAAGGAAAACTGCAGCCGTTTTTCAATACCATAAACCGTGACACGATCCGGCTGGATGGCAATATTTATCAACCGCATACCCTGTGGTGTGTCCGGCTTCAAAGTTCTGTCCGCAGCAATGCCGAGGGCAAAGAATATACCTGCATGGAATTGACATTGCGGCACGATCCTGAAAACTGGAATTGCAAGATCATACAATCCGGCTTCAACGCATTTGACGATTCCGGTCTGAAATATCCCATCCGTTTGGCAGACGGGGCCTATTCACTTGATCCTCAAAAAGGCACATTGATCTCCGATCCGGCACTTCTCGACGAAAATGGAAAACTGCTCCAACCCGGATTTACTGCGGCATACGGCGAATTCCGTTTTTTGCCCACCGCTGATTGGAGCGAACTGAACATCCCCTCGGTCAAAGCTCTCCACAGCAGTCTCGGAGGGTTATAATGGCAAAATATCAAGCATGGAAATCCGATGCCGTGCTGGATATGCAGCGCATGGTCAACCGTACCCTTCACCTTACCTCCCGCAATAGCCCCGGCTGCCGCAGAAGACCCGTTGCGGAATCATCCCCGGGGCAGATGACACACCCCTTCCGGCTGACGGCAGACGGGGAAAAATGCCGTATTACCGGGGGGCATGTTTTCGGTTATGAGGACGATATTTATATCCCGGATCAGGAATTTCCCGTTGCGGATGGAGTGTTTTATATCGCCGTTACTCCGGAGGTGATCGATCACGCCATTTCTGCAAAAATCATTTCTTCCGGCAAAAAAGAGTTTGTTGAACAGGGAATATATTATTTCCCGCTGGCAGAGGTGAAAAAAGAAGAAAACGGGGCATTTACCGTTATCCAGCACCAGTTCGGCAATCTGGTCACGCCGTTCCGTAGAAATTACATCCCGATCATCGACAGCAGTCTGCAATGCCTCCTGAAAGTCAAAGAGGGCGAAGGTGACGAGATGAAATTCATGTTGCAGGATGATATTCTTGCCGGTGCGCCACTCAAGAACGAACATCTTTGCACAAACGATAAGGGAGACCTCTGCTGGAAATATGGAAAAGATGAAAGCGATAGCGAAAGTGACGATGTGAAATTTGTTATTGCCAAACCTTTGCAGGCGTTGCTCCGGTGGGATGTGGAGGCTCCGGTTCCCACTCTTACCTTGGCGGAAGAGATCAACAACGGTCCGTTGCCCAATGAATTTCTATACACCAATGAAGACGGCAATCTGGCGTGGGGCGAACATCTCTTTGATATTGATGGAAGCTTGCGGAATTTGCTCTCTTGGGATACGAAAAACAGCCGCCGCCTGAAGTTGTCAAGCAAGCACACGGCTGGCGGGCCCAAGCCGAACTATCACCTTGCCGCCGATGGCGTGGCGACCTCCGTGGTGTGGTCGGATGCCGATGGGGGCAATAATGAAGAAAGTTCAGACAGTTCCAGCAGTTCAAGTTCCAGCAGTTCAAGCTCCAGCAGTTCAAGCTCCAGCAGTTCCGGCAGTTTGTCACTTGATGACGGAAGTTGGTATATCCTGCTGAATTATATGTGCGATGAATCAGGAAGCCGCCGGCTGTTGAACACATACCACATTGACTCCGGGGCAAACTTCAAAACAGAAGCATACGACTGGATCAGGCCGCTGGATACAGTGATTTGCACAGACGGCATGGAGGCGTATATGTGGTATATCTGCACCTTTGTCCCAGTCAGCTTTGTCTCCGGAACGGCGGCTGAAGAATACTGGGAAGAACACGGAGATGAGTACATAAATGGGTAAAACGGATATTGTGATCCCGCTGGGAAACGGTTCTCCTTTTGATAATTGGGAATTGCGTTTTGCGCTCCGGAGCGTGGAAAAGTATGTACAGGATCTGAACACGGTATGGATCCTGTCCGATTGCGCTCCGGCGTGGCTGAAAAATGTACGGATCCTGCCGGTGCCGGATCGGCATAAACACAACAAAGATGCCAATTTGTTCGACAAATTGATCTTTGCCGCCAAAACGCCGGAAGTGTCGGATACCTTTGTTTTTCTCTCCGATGATCAGGCTTTTTTACAGCCATTTGATGCAGAAAAAGCCCAGGCCGTATTCAATCAACGGGGGCCGATGTCTTTTGCAGCAAGTCCCCACAAATGGCATCGAAGAATGACGGCGACTTTTTCCCTTCTGGAACAGCGGGGGATTTGCCTGCCGTACAACTTTGATGCTCATGTTCCGGTCGTTTACCGGAAAGTTGATTTCAAGTTGCTGGAAGGGATCGATTACGCCACGCCGCCGGGATACTGTATCAATACACTTTTATGCGGATTGCTCCAAAGGCGTGGAGTGTTGCCGCAAGGCATGGTCAAAGCCCATGCAGAAGGAAGTACAGCAGAAGTGGATTTTACAGGAAAACTCTATGCCGGATACAACAATGGCGGGTTTCCGCTGATCCGGAAAAAGTTGGCAGAGTTGTTTCCGGAAAAAAGCAGATTTGAAAGTTAAGCGGCATGGTGCCGCTTCCATGTGGTCGGCTGGCGGGCTGTCGCCCGTTCGAGCCTCCGGGGGAGTTGAAAGTTGAAAGTTTACGGAAAATCCCGCTCAAGGCGAATGGTGAAGCAAGGCAGAACCGCCGCCGCGATACCCCGAAGCGGCACGTTTGCCGTCAACTTTCAACCGTAAAAAAAAGGAGGGATTTATGAAAATTTATTACGACTTGAATTTGCAGAGCCAGACGATCCCGGACGGGATCGGTGCCGTAAAAAAACCGATCCTTTTTTATGGGACGGCACCGGTGTGGGAGATCCATCTTACTGAAGATGGCAAAATTCCGGATCTTTCCGGCATTGCAGTCTGGCGGGCTGCGGCCGCTGCAGACTTTAACAGCAAAACGATTCCCGTCTGCCGTTCACTGGGGGAACAGATTGACCTTGCTGATATTGCCTCCGACGTGATCCGGGTGAATTTATTTGCCCGCACGGCGGAATTTTTGGCAGCGTTGAATAATGCAAAAAGCAAACCCGGTTATTTTGAATTGCAGGGATTGAATCAGGCGGGACATGTGGAAATCATGGTGCATATCCCCATCACACTGCACGCCGCTGTGGACCCGGCTGTCGGCGATCCGGATCCTGCGGTCATCGAGGAATATGTCCGCCAGTCCGAATTGGAGGCAATGCTTTCCCGGCAGTTGTTTATGGAATATTCCGTTGACCGGCAGGAGGTCCATACGGAATTACAGGAGGGGGACAAGTATATACGGACAAGGCATGGCAGCAGCGGCATACCGTCCGATTGGCAGCTGATCCCCTACGGGCCACAGGGCGACCCAGGAGAAAAAGGAGATCCCGGAGAAAAAGGCGATAAAGGCGACACTGGCCCGCAAGGTCCGCAGGGTGAAAAGGGCGATAAAGGTGACACCGGCCCGCAGGGGCCGCAGGGAGATAAAGGCGACACTGGCCCGCAGGGGCCGCAGGGCGAAAAGGGCGACCCCGGAGAAAAAGGAGATCCCGGAGAAAAGGGCGCCCCCGGAGAAAAGGGCGACCCGGGGGAAAAGGGCGACAAAGGCGACACCGGCCCGCAGGGGCCGCAGGGGGAAAAGGGCGACAAAGGCGACACCGGGGATATTACCGGACTTAAGGCGTTTGAGGTGTTGGAGGCAAGAGTTACCGCTCTGGAATCCGCTGTGGGTTCCGCAGAAACAAATCTTGCCGGTATTGTGGGAACGGAGGTATAAATGAGTATTCAAAGCGAAATCATTAAACTGGATGCGGTGCGGGATGCGCTGGTGGTGAGTGTCAACGCCAAAGGTGCGGACCTCTCCGGGGATGCCACACTGTGGCAGGTCAAAAATGCCGTGGATAATATTACAGCAGACACCGATGCTCCAGTTGTTACGCAGCCCGCACCCACTGTTTCCATCAACTCTTCTACGGGGAAAGTGACCGCAGAATATACCCCGGTCGCAGGGCTTGTGGAGGATACCGGCAAGAAGTCCGGTGAATTGCAGTTGACTGTTCAGGCGGCGCAGACGATCACGCCGGGAACAAGCAACAAGACCATTGCCGCAGGGAGATACCTTACCGGTGCGCAAACCATCAAAGGTGATGCAAACCTGACACCGGAATACATCAAGTCCGGAGTTTCCATATTCGGGGTTACGGGAAGTTACAGCGGAGGCACTATTACGCTTCCGGAAACCACGGCTGTACCCCAATACATTTTAAAGGGGTACACATCGATCAGAAAAGGTGATGGAGTGGGATACAACGTCATCACCGGGGAAATGACGACCGCTTCCACAGTGGAGGTCGAGAATGAACTGAACTTTACAGTTTCCTCCACAGTTGATCCAACTTATGTATTTGATGATTATACCGTTGAAGGCAAGGGGGTGACGGTCGATCCCGCACAGTCACGGGCAACAGCGAATTTTCACGCACATTTCATCCCCGGCAAAGGCGATGTTCTTGCGCTCAACTCCACCATTCCGGGATACTTTGAGTATAGCACCTACGCCGAAAAAACGATGGAAGGTCCGGCACATCTGATGTTCCGGTGTGCCCCGGTTCCCTTGGCTGACGGAGAATATGGCGGCAAGGCAGTTGTGGAAGGGCCGCTTTTGGTGGGTGGTGTCAGTGTGCTTATGGATACAGACCCTGCCTTTCAGGCGGAGAACATCAAAAAAGGCGTTGCAATGTGGGGCGTGGTGGGAACGTATGAAGGTTCAACTGCCGGAATGCCGACCATTCCGGAAAGTTGTGTAGCTTATCTCGGACGGGACAGGCTTCTATATATCAAACAGGATTCCGGAATTACTGTTACAGGGCTTACTTTGCAATCCACCACAGCAAGAGAGGGGTGGGACGCTTACGGCGTATTTGAAGCCGGCCCCTTTGAAGGCTCTGTTCTGTCAAAAGAAACGGTTTATCTGGAATGGAACGGCTTCAGCGATTTCACCCGAAAGTGGACTTTACACACCCTCGTTTCCGGGTATCCTGCCACCGCAGAAAAGTGGCCGAACAGCACCGCCCGCTTTGCGTGGGGATTCAGCCCCAATACAGAATATGAAGAAAGCGGCCCGAATGGGGAGTATTACATGCTGCAGGATCTGCCCTGCTGCTTATACGGCAGGGACGATGGCAGCGGGAACGGAGGCGGAGACCGAGGCGGAACTGCAATAAGATTATGGGACGGAAACCGTAATTTCTTCGATGCCCCTTCAGCAGGGTTTCATCCTGCCGCTTTTACGTGGGACGGTCCAAACGGCAAAGCCTACATACTGGGGGGGACCTCCTACGGAAACAGTGCAGTCCGAACCACGATCTATCCGTATGATTCTGAAATGGGCATGCCCGGAGAAAAGTATCTGGTAGGCCGCAAACTGTGGCTTGGCAGACCGGACGATATTTCCACCAATCATGAAGGATACACCCTTGTGACAAGCGGAATGGTTCTCGGGGGATTTGCGCTGGAGCTTGAGCCGGAAGATTATACAGACCCCGCCATGTATATCAGTCCATTTCTGGATGGAACTTATAAAAATATTTGAGGTGAATGTATGTTTGTGGAAATATCTTACAGTGATACCATGGGTAATGTTTATATACTCCGGGAAAATTTGCATTTTTCTGATTTGACTGTTCCGGCAGGATTCCGGAGCGACGGGGCGAGCGTCCCCCGCTTTTTCTGGCGGCTGGTGTTCCCGCCGGGCGAACCGGCTGCGCTCCGGGCAGCGGTGATCCACGATTACATTTATCGCAAACGCCCTGCCGGATGGAACCGGAAAACAGCAGACCGGGTATTTCTGGCGCTGATGATTCAGGACGGCGTCCCGGTATGGCGGGCGTATCTGGCCTGGATTGGAGTGCGGCTTTTCGGCTGGATCTGCTGGCAGAAGGGAAACGGCAATGTTCAAAAATGAAACTTTCGGCAAGCTGTTTTTCGGCGTGCTTCTGACGATGACCGGCTTCTTTTCGGCGCAGACTTTTCTTTCCATCAAAAATCTGGAAAAAGAAGTCATTTCCATCCGGATCAAGCTGGCAGAGTTTGAGGCAAAACGCATCGACCGGCAGGAAGTCCACCGGATGATCGCAGAATACCACGACAGCCACATGAAGTAAGCAACGGGCAATGCACTTTGTGCGATGCACAGGGTGCGGGCAGAGAAGCTATGAATACTATGAATACTGGGAATTCTATGGATGGTCTATGGCATACAGAGTGCCATGTACCTTGACATTTCCACAGCACACGGCACACTTGCTTCCCTGAGTTTTTCCAGTATTCTTGGTATTCTTAGTATTCTCAGTCGGCATTGCCCGCAGTATCAGCTCAGCACAATGAGCAATCTGTAACCAACAGAAAGGAGCAACCATGAAGAAGATCGTTATGGCCGTATTTGCGGCGGTCCTGCTGGCGGGATGCACCAGTACCGTGACCCACTATGACGAAAAGGGCAACATCACCAGAGTGGAGGAAGTGACCAACTTTTCCCGGGCCATGGATGGCACCAACGAAAAGAGCCAGATGGTGCTGATCGACGGCACATTCATCTCTTTTGAGGCATCCGCCACGGCGGGAGAAAACTGCACTCCGGGCGTGATCACAAAGTTTGCCAACGGAAAAACCGCCATCATCAACGCCCGGGACAGTGGCAAATTCACCGGGGCAGATGATGTAGTGGAGCATTTTTTCGCCGGGAATGTGCAAGTCAGCCCCTCCGGCATATCGGCAAAGTGACCGTCTACCGATTCCGGGATAAACAGTCATACAGATTTTTCAAAACAGGCGATGGCTCTTCGGCTCTGCTGACCAGCCAGATTTGTCGATCCAGAGTCAATGGCAAATCCTTCCAAACAACCCCCCGGACAGGCAAGACATCCCCCGCAGGCAAAACGCCGATCCCCCCCCCTGCAGCTGCCAGATTCTGCAAACAGACAGAATCAGTCACCTCCATTGCAATCACCGGGGCCCGCCTGAATTGTCTGGTGAAATAATTGAAAAAAAACCGTGTGACCTCTGATTTTTCAGCCGCCCCCGGTATAAGGAAATGACTGCTCTGGAGCCCGTGTGGAAATTGCCCGGATAAAACAGGATGTTTTTCAGGAATCGCCAAAACGATCTTTTCATCATACCGGGCAATCTCCTGCCGGACAAAACCCTCAACAGACGGCCACGGCAAGTCACCGGGGATAACACCGGCATGAATTTCCCGCCGCGACAGCGCATCCAGCGTGTTTTTTACGGAACCGGCAGAAGAAAGCCGAAGACGGATCCCCGGATGAGAGTAATGGACCTTCGTCAGCAAAGCAATCACCTCCGGACACATTCCGGCCTGTCCGGCGAGTTGAATCTCCAAGTCCCCGACATCCCCCCCCGCCAAACGCCGGGCTGCCGACTCCGCTTCGGAAAATTCAGCAAGCAATCTCCGGCAGCTGCGGGCATAATCCTGTCCTGCCTCGGTTAACCGGACGGCATGTCGATCTTCCCGATCAAACAGTAAAAAACCAAGATCCTCTTCCAATTTACCCACAGTCCGGCTCAACGCCGCCTGCGAAATCCCCATTTTTCCGGCAGCCCGCCCAAAATGCAAAACATCCGCCAAAATCAAAAATTGCTTCAACTGATGAAATGTCGACATAATAATAACCTTTTTGTTATCACATTATACACTTAAATATATTGCAAAAACAAAAATATTCAAGTATATTAACAGTATTTCACAAAAAGAATATCAAGGGAGAGAGGATTTTTCGGAATATGGGCCGCAACCGGAACCCGATTTGGTACATAGCCTGCATGACTCTGCTTCTGGCAGGGACATTTTCAGCGGCAATTTTCTTTTACTGCCGCTTTGCAGCCGCCAGTTCCGTGCCGACCGCCGCCACATGGATCTGGCGGGGGTTGTCTGTCATGCTTTTGTCCTATGTTGCCTATATTGTGATCCGTGCATTTTTCTATAAAACGCCCTGTGCGGTGGACTCTTCAAAATTGCCCGGCTGCACGGTCCTTGTCCCGGTTTATAATGAGGGCAAAGGCGTTATGACTTCTCTGGAAAGCTTGCTTTCCTGCCACTATCCCCCGGAAAAACTGGAGATCATTGCCATCAATGACGGGTCGGAAGACGACACCCTTGAGTGGCTCCAGCGCACTGCCGATGCGCACCCGGGCAGGATCAAAATTCTCTCTTTTGAACAGAACTCCGGCAAAAAAGCTGCCTTATGTGCAGGAACCAGAGAAGCGAAATATGAATACATCATCACCGTGGACAGCGATTCGGTGGTGGCTCCGGAAAGTTTGCAGGCTATCGTGGCCGGCTTTGCCGACCCCAAAGTGGGAGCTGTGGCAGGCAATCTGCGGGTCCTGAATATCCGGGACGGCATTATCCCCTGCATGATGGATACGGCATTCCTCTTTGTGTGCGAAATCATCCGCACATCCCAGAGTTTGGATTCCTGCGTAATGTGCACCCCAGGAGCCTTGAGTGGATACCGCCGCAGTCTGATGCTGCAGTTGATGGATCGCTGGCAGGCACAGCATTTTCTGGGAGTTCCCGCAAAAATCGGGGAAGACCGGGCCTTGGCTACCATGATCCTCACCAGCGGTTACAAAATTGTTTTTGCCCGGAATGCACTGGTCAAAACCATTATGCCGCAGGATTATCCGGGAATGTGCAAAGTACTCCTGCGCTGGACACGCAGTGATATCCGGGAAAATTTTCTTCTGTTGACCTGGTTGATCCGCCAGCACCGCTTTTCGGGACGGCTTGCCGCCATGTGGTATCATAATATCATCCAAACCTGCAATACGCTCCTGCCCTCTCTTTTTCTGCCATCACTGCTTTTGGTTGCTTTTTTTGCCTCGTGGCCGGCTCTGAAACTGTGCCTGACGGCAGCATTGCTGCTGGGACTGCTTATGGCAGCAATCCCGGCGATGGTCTATGCCCGGCAGGTTTCGGTTTTGCGTTCCGCATGGGCGTTTGTCTTTTCAGCCTTCAACCTTTTCGGGCTCTCCTGGATTCCGCTTTACAGCTTTCTGACGCTCCGGAACACCGATTGGCTGACCCGCAAGAAATAAGGCAAAAGCCATGACACTTATTGCATTTGTACTGATCGTACTTTCCGCCATGTGCCACGCCACATGGAATTTGCTGGCAAAGAAAAACCACATGTCGATCCCGTATTATACGCTGATTTGTTCCACCGGAGCATTTTTGTGGTCCCACTCCATCCTCTGGACACCGGTGCAAGTCTCCGCACTGCCGATGGCATTCTGGGGATTTATTGTCTGCACGGTCCTTTCAGATCTGCTTTACTGTACCGGGCTGGTGGCAAGCTACAAAAGAATGGAAATGGCGACCGCTTACCCGGCGATGCGAGCGCTGCCGATCGTGCTGACCGCTCTTTTGACCTCTCTGGCAGGCTGGGGAACGCCGCTTTCATGGATGGCTAAAACCGGCTTCGCTATCGTGTTTTTCGGTTCCATGCTGATGCCGCTGAATAAATTCTCCGATTTCAAACTCAGCAACTATCTCAACCGGAACATTTTCTTTATTTTCCTCACCGCCTGCGGGACAACCGGTTATACGGTCTTTGACAGTCGGGCGCAGGCAATTCTCACCCGGACCAATCCGGATGTCTCCGCCATCACCCGTTCCATCACCTATTATACCGTCCGGGACTTTGTCCTTGCCTCGGCTCTGTGGCTGCTGGTTCTGCTCTACCGCCCCTGCCATAAAGAACTGGCAACGCTGTGGAAAGAACGGAATTACACACCGCTTCTGGCGGGTGTCTTTGCCGGGGTAACATACATTCTTGTACTGCTTGCCATGACCCATGTGGATAATGTTTCGTATGTTCAGGTCTTCCGCCAGCTGGGGCTGCCTATCGGGATGGCCGCAGGCGTACTGATCCTGAAAGAACGCTGCACCGTCACCAAAACGGTGGGGATTTTACTGATCCTGCTGGGGCTGGCACTCTCGGTACTGCGCTGAAAAGTCAGCAGCCGCCATCCAGCGGCAGGGTCCCATCCAGATACCGCTCCACTACCGTGCGGGGTGCGCCGCTGATTCCGGCAATAAACATGATCCCCGCCTCCGTAAGAACCTTTCCCGCCTCGGGGGAAATCCGATTACAAAGGATCATATCAACTTCATCATCAAGGAGTTTTGCCGCAAGAGCCTGCGGAGAAGGATCCGCACAAACCCGGTGGACCGTCCGCCGGACAGTGCCGTTTTCCACTTCAAAAATCGCCAATGCCGCCGTCATTCCCAAAGACGGAGCCACCTGATCCTGCGTACATGATACAGCTATTTTCATCAGAAACATCCTTTTCAAAAAGTATCATCTTTAATATGGCACAAAATGATCAAATTGGCAAATCTGAACTGAAAAAATTTGCAATTCATGAAATAAATGCTATTTTCCATACATAAAAATGTACGGGGAAAATATAAAATGAAACTACTCTTTTTTTCGGATGTTCACGGTGTTCCGCAGGCATTGGAAAAATTGCTTGCCCATGCTGATATGTTACAGCCGGACAAACTCGTTCTGCTGGGGGATGCCCTTTACCACGGTCCCCGCAACGGTGTCCCGGCGGATTATGACACAAAACACACTGCAGACCTGCTCAATCAAAACAGTCACCGTATTCTTGCGGTCCGGGGCAACTGTGATGCGGAAGTGGACCAGATGATGCTGCACTTCCCCATTATGGCAGAGTATTCGGAGATTTTAACAGAGAACGCCCGTTTTTTCCTTACCCACGGGCATCACTGGAATGAAGACTGTCTGCCGCCCCTGCCTCCGGGAGCGGCACTCGTTCACGGGCATACCCATCTGCCGGTCTTGAAAAAACTGGAAAACGGTATTACCATCTTCAACCCCGGCTCCATCAGCCTCCCCAAAGGGGGAAATCCCCCCACATTCGGGTGGTTTGACGGGGAAGCACTCACCATTCGTCTTTTAGAAAATGGAGAAATATTCTCCTGAAGAAAGGGAAAAACCATGGATAAAATCAATGTAGAAAATCTGGATCTTACCGGATACACGATCCCCACGGAACACGCCTCTTTACTGGTCATCAAAGCCCCCAAAGGAATGCTGGGCTGCGGGTACATCAATGCGGCAGTGGCGGATAAGCTGAATGATGCCGCAGCCATTGTTTCCGGCGTGAAAAACTATGATGATATGCTGAACGCCACTGTCCACACGGTATCCGCTGCGGCCGCAGAATTGGGTGTTACCGTTGGCATGACCGGTCTTGAAGCTCTGAAAAAAATGCAATAGCTCAATGGAGAACGAATGATGATGGATGCAGCTTTGAAAGAACGGGCTTTGGAATTTGTCCGCCTTGCCGCCGATCATCTGGTGGAAAACCAGTGCCATGAAAAATATGATGCCAACTATGGCCGCTTCCCCTTCTACTACGAACCCGGCGGGGATAGCTGGGGGGCGAACAACTGGAACCTTGCCTTCGGTTTCATGGCCATGTACGCCGCCGCCAGAGCGTTGAATGAACCCAAATATGCCAAAGCCGGGCGGGATATGATCGGTTATCTCAAACGGCTGCAGATTTTTGACCCCTATCTGCAGGATCATTACGGCGCCATCCGGGAACTGACGCCGCAAACGCCGTGGTGCTACACCCGGGATGCGCTGTCCGGCGCATGGGGTTTTCTGGAATACTTCCGGGAAACCGGCGACGAAATGGGGCTGGAACGGGCGGAAATGTGGTTTGACTGGTTCATGCGCAAGGGGATGGATGAAGGCGGCTATCCCCTGTGGGGTGTC
The DNA here is from genome assembly GCA_017457105.1 of Lentisphaeria bacterium. Classification (GTDB taxonomy): domain Bacteria; phylum Verrucomicrobiota; class Lentisphaeria; order Victivallales; family Victivallaceae; genus UBA1776. The sequence goes on from JAFTIA010000019.1 coordinate 24,110, forward strand.
CGCTTTGAGCCGGGGGATGAATCCTGCCAGATGTGCAACGACATGCGCGGCTCCTTCCAGGGCGGCGGGCTGAACTTCTTCTACCAGATGTTCCGCACTACCGGCGATGACCGTTATGTGGGCAAATTCTTTGAAAACATTGCCGACTACTTTGTCAGCTGCATCCAGCAGGAAGACGGCTTCTTCCGTACCGTGGAAGCCGCCACCGGCAAAGTCCCCCCCGCCGATCCCCAGAATGGGCTGCACAAGGTCAATGACGACCTGGGGACGCTGGGTCTGCTCTGTGCCTTGCAGGTCTATCCCAAGCCGGAATATCAGGCGGCGATCGACAAGTTCCTCAAGGCGGTCTTTGCCCGTCAGGAAGAAAGCGGCCACTTTGAACACACCTGCGCCGGGATCCCGGTGATCCTGAACATCTGTCACGAACTGGGCCGTCCGTGGGATGAAGCACAGGAAAAAGCCCTGAATGCCCTGCTCTCCCGCCAGTTCCGTGATCCCTCGGACAAACTCCGGTACGGCGGGTTGAACGAAATGGACAACGGCGCCGTCTGCGCCCGTTCTCTCTGCTACAGCATCATTGTACTGTGCAAAATTTTTGCGGACGATCACCGGTTCCTTACGGTCAACGGCTGATACCCGGCAAATGCGTTACCCCGCCCCCCCTCCCCGGGGTGCGGGATTTTTTCTTGTAAATCTTCCGGATAATGCTAACTTATAGGGAGTAAAACAGGAGATTTACGATGAAAATTACGAAAATGGCAGTGTATCTGTCCGTCTTTTTTGCAAGTATATTATCTGCATCTGCTTTTCCGGCAGACAACAGCTGGCTGAATAATGTCCGTCCGGAACACCCCCGCATGATTTTTACCAAAGACAACCTCCCTCTGGTCCGGGAACAGATCAAAACCATCCGGAAAAAAGAATTTGAAAATCTGCAGAGATCCGTGGCGGCACTTCCGGCAGTTCCGGCGGTCAAAATGAGACAGGGTATGGTTACCCCCAAGCCTGACGGCACATACAAAGTTACTCCTGCGGCCTTGCAGGCACAGCGGCTTTTTGAGCCAAACCCCGCCAAAGCCGCCAATGAAACGGCATTGATGTTTCTTCTGACCGGCGACAAACAATATGCCAAACTTGCCCACGGCTGGCTGAAGGAATCGCTGAAAATCCTTGAAGCCTCCGAAAAATATCAGATCTGGGCAGACTGGCAGGGGGACAGCCGGATCAATATGATCCTTGCCTACGACTGGATCTGCAGTGAACTTTCGGCGGCGGAACGGAAGGAGATCATGCTCCCCATTCTGGATTATCTTACCAACTCCAGAGGGAGCGGGAAATTCAAATTCCGTCGGACCATCAGTTCACCCAAGAGCGGCAATTACGGAGAAAACAGTATGCTGCTCTTTGCGGGCTTTGCGGCGTACAAGGACGGGATCGACGATGCCCGCGCAGAAGAAATGCTCCGGTACGGCGTCAAACTTTATACCGATATGCTGGATTACCGGGACAAATTGTCTGCGGGCTCCGGATTGCTGACCTCCTCCACTGTTACATACAGTTTCGGGGCGTATCCTTATGCCAGTTTCTTCTTCTTCCATCTGTGGAAATCTGCCATCGGCGAAGATGTGGCAGGCCGCTGGCAGCAGATGTGCGATTTCCCCAACTGGTACGATTTTGCCTCCATTGACATTGATTCCAGAGGCAGGATCCTGTATCACGGCATCGGCGACCTTGCCCATGAAGAGAACCGCTACAAAACCCATGCCATTTACACCCATCTGGCGCAAACAGTCCATTTCTACGGCAAAATCCGTCCGGAACGCATGGCAAACACCTGGGCAGTTTTGAAACGGCTGCCGAAATCCTTGCAGGTCTTTGCCCGTGAATATACTTTTCTGCCCTTTGCTCTGACCGGTTTTGATCCGGCGGAAATTGCGGCCGACCACCCGCAGGTAACGCCGCCGGCATACTTTTACAATCCCGGCTACGGTCTTCTCCTGATGCGTTCCGGAACCGGCCCGGCAGACACCTATGCCGCGTTCCGTTTCGGCGGAAAACAATTCAATCATCAGCACTACGATGAGTTGAGTTTTGTGATTTATAAAAATGGCTTTCTGGCAGTGGATTCCGGCACCCGCTGTTCCACGGCCCAGCATCACAATTATGCCGCCCAGACCGTGGCACATAACAGCATCCTGATCCATCAGGAAAATGAACCCGTTGCCCCCTTCTGGAAGCCCTGGGGATTCCAGAAAGACAACACGCCAGTGATGAACCACGGAGGGCAGAATTCTGTGGGAAACGCAAAAGAACTGGCTCTGCACAGCCATAAAGACTTTATTTACGCCGCCGGAGATGCGACAATGTGTTACAGCAAAGAAAAATGCAAAGAAGCGATCCGCCAGTTCGTCTATCTGAAGCCGGATACCTTTGTGATTTTTGACCGGGTGGAATCGGTCAGAGCCGACCAGAAAAAAGAGGTTCTTTTCCATGCGTTGAATGAGCCGGTAAAAGAGGCAGATAAACTGTACCGTTTTGATGACGCAAATTCTCTTTTCATCCAAACCATTCTGCCGGAAAAAGCCATTTCCACCGTGGTGGGCGGCCCGGGCAAGGAATTCTGGGCATCCGGCAGAAACTGGCTCCCGGAAGGTGGAAAAAACTGGGATAAAAAGTACCGTTTGACCGGCAAGTGGCGTGTGGAAGTTGCAGATAATGCCAAACAAACCCACAGTGAATTCCTGCATGTACTCCATGCCGCAGATCTCCGGGGAAAAAATAGTACCTCCACCGGCGGAACAACAGCAGAAAAAGCATGGGTGGAAATCAAAGAGCTCAACGGAAGCATCTGGCGTCTGGAATTTGCCCGCAAGGGCCCTGTCGATCTTCAAATTACCCGGAAAACGCCGGATGGCAAAACGGTGTATTCCAAACACTGCCCGGCAGTGATCGATCACAGACCGTAACAAAATGGTTATTTTCCCGCAGAAAAATTTGTAATAACGCCTGAAACGGTGTACATTATCTATTTGAAAAAACAGCTGCCGGACCGGATATTTGCTGAATTTGCGAAAGGCGGCAGACAGGATCAATGTGTTATATCAGAAATATTTGAATAGAAAGGGATCAAAAATGGCAAAAGATGTGTTTGACGGTCTTCCGTACAAACTCTTTCTGGAAGAAGCGGAAATGCCGAAAGCCTGGTACAATCTCCGGGCGGATATGAAGAACAAACCGGCCCCGCTGCTGAACCCCGCCACCGGCAAACCTGCCACCTTTGAAGAGTTGGCCAGTGTCTTCTGCGACGAAGGTGCCCGGCAGGAATTGGATGAAACGACCCCGTGGATCGCCATTCCCCAGCCCATCCGGGACTTCTACCGGGTTTACCGTCCGTCGCCGCTCATTCATGCGGAATTTCTGGAAAAACTGCTGGGAACTCCGGCAAAGATTTTTTATAAATTTGAAGGCAGCAATACTTCCGGCAGTCACAAACTCAACTCTGCGGCGGCACAGGCTTACTTTGCCAAACAGCAGGGATTGAAGGGCGTCACCACGGAAACGGGTGCAGGTCAATGGGGCACGGCTCTTGCCATGGCATGCGCCTTTTTCGGGCTGGATTGTCAGGTTTACATGGTTAAAGTTTCTTATGAGCAGAAGCCTTTCCGCCGGGAAGTGATGCATACTTACGGTGCCAAAGTCACCGCTTCCCCCTCCGAAACCACGGAAGTCGGGCGCAAGATCCTTGCGGAATTCCCGGGGACAGGCGGCAGTCTGGGCTGTGCCATTTCTGAAGCGGTGGAGGCCGCCCGGGCACAGGATGGCTACCGGTATGTGCTGGGTTCCGTGCTGAATCAGGTGATGCTCCATCAGAGTATCATCGGGCTGGAAACCAAGAGTGCGCTGGATAAGTACGGCATCAAGCCGGATATCATCATCGGTTGTGCGGGTGGCGGCTCCAATCTGGGCGGCCTGATCGCCCCCTTTGCCGGGGAAAAGATCCGGGGCGAAGCAGATTACCGGCTTGTAGCGGTGGAACCCGCCTCCTGCCCCAGCCTTACCAGAGGCAAATTTGCTTACGATTACTGCGATACCGGCAAGATCTGTCCGCTGGCAAAAATGTACACGCTCGGCAGCGGATTTATGCCCGCAGCCACCCATGCGGGGGGCTTGCGTTATCACGGCATGAGCCCGGTTCTTTCCCAGTTGTACCATGATGGTCTGATGGAAGCCTGTACCGTCAAACAGACGGAAGTCTTTGCGGCGGCCCGGGACTTTGCCCGGGTGGAGGGGATCCTGCCTGCGCCGGAAAGCAGCCACGCCATCAAGGCCGCGATCGATGAAGCCTTGAAGTGCAAAGAAACCGGAGAAGAAAAGGTCATCGTCTTCGGGCTGACAGGCACGGGTTATTTTGACATGAAGGCTTATGAACGATTCAACAAGGGAGAGATGGAAGATCATCCGTTGTCTGACAGTGATCTGGAAAAGAGTCTTTCCATGCTCCCCCAAATCGGTTGAAACACCGCCTTATTCCGGTAAAGATTACCGGATACAGAAATCCCGGTTCAAATGATCCGGGATTTTTTTTTGCATTTTCTTATGAGGTGATTTCAAAAGTCATTCAAAAAATGGCAAAGTGTCATTCGCAAAAAGATGGAAAGGGCAGTTTCCGGGCGTTGTCTGACTTGTCCCGCCGTCATTTTATGCGAAGGAGGAAAGGTAACAGCCCCCAACTCCCCCTTTGCAGATCGAAAATGAGGGCACTTTGACGATTTTGAAGAATATTGAGATGACCTCATTACATATCAGGAAATGTATTTTTCTGCATTTCCTTCAAATCAATGCGTTCAGCGTAGAACCAGCGGGGCGTATCCAGACTGGCAAAAGTCCAAAGATATTCTTTTGCGCCGACAGTTTCAATCCAATAGCCATTGGGACGCCGCAAAATCTGCTCCAAAACCTGTTCCGGAATGCGCTGGCGGCGGAAAGGAATACCACCGGCATCCTGCCCCATTTTCAGGCAGACAAAACCATACCGGTCCAGAATGAACTTATTTTTGACCGCGGATCCGACATTACCAAGGTTGGCGATTTGCCCGGAAAGCATCTCCAAATCCATTTCCACGGCAACCACCCCCTGATAAACATTACTGCGATCATAAATAGGCGTAGCACAGGCAATCTGGTACCCCTCTTCGCCGAAAGGTTTGAAAGGTCGAAGCCAGGTACGCTGCTTGTGCCACAAAGTCATCCCATGCTGATACCATCCGCGGCGGCGGGGATCAAACCCGGGCGTGATCCGGTCTGTTCCGGGATAAACGGCAAACAGTCCATCCGGGAACCCGAATACGATCTGATGCGGAGAAGCACCGGAAATCCGCAATTCCTTCTCGATCTGTTCATCCGTCATACTCGCAAGGAAATTTCCGCCGATCCCGCTGCGGAACAGGATCTGCCGGAAACGCGGCACAAGAAGATTCAATATCTGCAGATTCTTTTTCTGCACATCTGACAATGCCCGGTCCGGGTTGATCCGGGTATAGGTCATGTGATCAAAATCCACCAGTCTGCGGTATGCCGGAGCCGGCTTCAGAGAGTCTTTTGCAGCACCTTCAGGCTGGACCATTTCCCGGCGGGGAAGAATCATACGGGATTCCCGCAAACTCCCGGAATCCTGAAGCATCAAAAACTCTTCTTCCAGAGAATCAAGCAGTTGCGCCTTGCGATAAAAACCGTTGTTGATCGTTTGAGCCGCCAGCATGGTCCGGGCAAGAGAGCCGGAAATCACAGCTTCCCGATCCCGTTGGGCAATAGCAGCCCCCACCACCCGATCCAGCGAAAACCCGAAAATCAACAGTGCCAGTGCAAAAATCGTAAAAAAAGTAATGGAAATCCCCCGGGGATTATTGGCGCACCAACGGACAAACCGCATGGGGAGAGTATCCGGACGAACAGAAATTTCTTCGTTCCGCAAAACACGGCGCACATCAGCAGCCATATCCCGGATGGAGGAATAACGCTCTGCGGGTTCCGGCGCAATGGCTTTACGGATGATCGCCACAAAATCCCGGTGCACATGACTGCCGAACCGGTGCTTGAAACCACCGATTTTGCCGGACTTTTCCATCTTGACGATTTCCGAAGAGGTACTCCCTGCAAACGCATTATTCAAAGTGATCAATTCATACAGCAACGCCCCCATGGAGAAAATATCCGACCGGAATCCGGGCCGCTTCCCCCGTATGATTTCCGGAGCCAGATAACGCAATGTGCCGACCACCGTTTTTTTGGGCTTCCACTCCCGGGTGGTTTCCTTGGTCAGGGCGATCCCCCAATCCATCACATAGACTTCCCGATAGCGGCCGATCATCACATTTTCGGGCTTCAAATCGCAATGGATCACCCCCCGGGCATGGGCATATTCCATTGCGTCGCAAACCCGCAGAAAATATTCCAGCCGCAAAAAGAGATTCCGCCGTTCATCATACCGGTCTATGCCGTTTTGCGTATAAGTCCTGATCAAATCATGCAAATATTTCTGCAATGTGGTCCCGGTAACATAACGCATGGCAAAGTGCATACCGCCATCTTTATCGCCTGTCAGAGAATAAGCAGGGATCACCGCAGGATGTTCCAGCTGGGCAGTGATTTGAGCCTCCCGGATAAAGGAACTGCGGGCCTCTTCCGGATCAACATCATTGATCTGCAAGGTTTTAATAGCGGCCTGGCGTCCGAACCGGCGGTCCACACCACGCCGGAGAATGCTCTGTCCGCCGCTGGCAAAGGTCTCCCCGACTTCATAAATATCGGTAAGATTATACATATTTTCCGGGGGGCGGGTACGGCAATCAGGGGATTTATCCGGAAGATTTGCATGATAAAGTTCCGCATCCACATCCAGCATTTCCTTCCGGCACAATTGCCGCCACAAACGGCGAAACCGGGCACGCCAGGTCGGTTTGATCACAACTTCTTCATAAATATCCGTGTACGATATCACAGAAGTATCGGAAGAAACCTTCCCTGACAAATGGTCCACTCCCATCTGCATGGTCCGATCCACGGTCGAATGAGTATCGTTGGAAAAATCTTTATTCATTGCACTCTTTTCATGGAATTAACAGGTTTTTGGGCAATAAACGGCTCTTGCAATCCGCCAACATGACAAGCGGAATACACAGGAATAACAACATTGACATCAACGG
>JAFTIA010000020.1 GCA_017457105.1 Lentisphaeria bacterium
AAAAATCAGCAAGCAATCAGCTTGCGATTTTTTCCGGGGCCTTACGGTTCAGCGTAAGAAGTGCGCTGAACCCAGCCTCGCAGAGACCAAGTGCACAGCAAATAAATTGCTATATAGAAAAATCAGTCATTGTTTAGTACACAGCATTAAGATTTATTTCCCGGGAACGCAAACTTGTCCGGCAAAGGTTTCCAGTTCCTGCCAGAAGGTTTCGCCCAGAATATCAAAGAGATCATTGTGATCTGCCCGGTCGTGCGGAATGAAGCGCACCGGGCCTTTGGCTTTCCGGCTGATTTTAAGACCGTTCCGGTAGGGGACGATCCGGTCCTTTTTCCCATGAAAGAGCAGAAGCGGGACAGATTTGGAAGCAAGGTGATCCGCATTGGGGAACCTGTCCCCGGGGAGGGAAAAGGGGAAAATGACCTGAATGGCAGAGGCAAAAGGCGCACACAGCACCAGCCCCGGGACAGGGTAATTTGCCGCCAGAAATGAACTTGGTCCGCTGCCTACGGAAAAGCCGACCGGTAAAATCTTTTCCGGCGGTATTTTTTTTGTATTCCGGAGAAAGTCGTAGGCTGCAGCGATATCCATGCACGATTGTTTTTCGCCCGCTTTGCCGGAGGAGGCACCGTAACCGGCGTAATCATAGACAAGGATCCCATATCCGCGACGGATATAATCCCGGGGGGCCGGGAACATGTAACGCAGACTTTCCCCGTTGCCGTGACTGTGGAGAATGACCGGTTTCGCCGGATCGGCGGGGGCGTGGAAAAAGGCATCCAGTTCCGCATTGCCGGACTGGATCACCACATTCCCCACCCGTTCACTGTACCGCCCGGGGGCGGGAAAGAGGATCTTTTCCATGCCGAGGTATGCAAGGGCCAGCAGAATGCCAAGAGTGATTCCGGCAGTGTATAAAATCCGGCGCAGGCGGGGTGTTTTCTTTCGGGATTTTTCCGGAGATACTGCTTCACTCATGGCGAAATTCCTGCAAAAGAGTTTCCAGAAGCTGCCGGTCGCCTTCGGCAAGACCGGCTTTTTTCAGGACCTCCGTAAGGATTTGCACCAGAACTTCTTTCGATACATCACCTCTGTCCTGCAATTCCCCTTTTTGCCGGATGACGATCAACTCGTCAATGGCAAGCAGGGTGGCTTTGGCACAGTCAAAGACCCCGTTTCCCCCCGGGATTTGCAGCGATTGCAGTGCCATGGGGTTGTGGTTGATCAGCAAAAATCCTCTGCCGTGTTCATCCGTATAAAGCGTTCCCTGCCGGAATGAAAGTCCAGCCATGATTGGATTCTCCTCTTTTCTCAATCCTGATAGGGGGCAGGATCCACCTGATACTGGACACTGCCGAACTGACGGTATTCTTTCAGACCCATGTCATGACTCAACTGGCGCAGATGATGATTCAGCGACACCCATGATATGGTTTGCGTATCTGTTTCAGGCGACCAGGCACCGTGGGCCCCCTGTACAAAAATGGCAGTCATGATATGGGATCTCTGACCGTGATGCCATACTGTTTGCAAATAGCCGTCCATTTTTTCCCGGACGGCGAATTTCCCCAGACTCCACCCGCCCCGGGGATCGTCCCACGGGCAAACGATCACCGGGAAGCCAAGTTCTTTCAGATAGGTCCCGGTGGGCCAATGGGGTTCTTTACCGTCCTTTTCCGGATAATGGTACTGCCAGTCGCAGAGGATCAGGGATTTGGGGAGACAGGTGTGGAGTGTATCGTGCCCGTCCTTTTTGCTGCCGCAGGCGATGTACCCCTCCCAGCGGGGGTCTTCCCGGGCAAGGAGCATATCGTGCCACATCAGCGTTTTGCAGTGATGTTTTGCCAGAAGATCGTGGAAAAAGGTGATGTGGGACGCCAGTTTTTCCAGATAACTGCCCATGCAGAGCGTGCAGCTTTCCGGGGTGTAGGCTTCGTCGCACCCGATGTGGAAATAGGGGGGCTCATTGTAAAGATCCAGCAATTCCTCCACGATCTCCTGCAAATACTGCCGGGTGGCGGGGTTGGAAACGCACCAGGTCCAGCCGTCCGGCTCAAAGAGCGGCGCATATTCCGGGTGCTGATCCAGCAAAAGGTGTTTTCCTGTCCCCACCCGGGCGCAGGTGGCGTGGCCGAAGATGTTCAGCTGGGGAACCAGCCGGATGCCCAGATCCTTGCCAAGCTGTATCAATCTTTTGAATTCGGACTTTTCCACGGCGTACTCATCCCAGCAGAATTCCGGGTGGCGGTCCAGTTTCAAGACCCCCCAGCTTTCCATAACAATATAGTTGAATTTATAGTACGCTGCAAGCCGGATCTGCCGCTCGATCTCCCACACCGGCGTTTCCGGGAACCAGCAGAGGTGAACGCCCCGGAAAGACATTGCCGGATAATCCTCTATGGATACGCAGGGGACTTGCTGCCGGGTGGAGGTCAGAACGCCCCGCTCGGATTCCATGAGCTGCCGGATGGTGTGGAGCGCATAGCGGACAGCCTGTGCCGTATTTGCCTCAATGGTACAGAGATTTTGCGTGATGTCAAGCCGGTATCCCTCTTCCGGGAGATTGCAGGATTTGGGTTCCGTCTGCACTGTTGGAGTTGCGCTGCAAATAGTACGGAAAAAGGCTTCTGCCAGAGCCGCCGTTTCCGGTTCCGGGCAGAGAAGGCGCACTTTGCTGTCCTCTGTGATTTTCCAGACTGCCAGATCGGGCATGGTGAATTTTTGCGGCGGCGGCACCAGCCTGGACTGTATCATTTGTGCATGGCGAAGATCCATAAAGCGAACTCCTTGGGGTATATATGTTGAATTTTTCCTCTACAATATAAATCCGGAACAGCGTTTTGCAATGTATCTGAAAGAAAAAATCAAAATCCTGTATAGCGGAAGTTGCTTTTCCGGCATGTCGGGCGTATGGTATAATGACTGTAAATCAAATCGAAAGGATGTTTTTATGGCTTTGATCGATCATTTCAACGGGGGGCGTGTTCCTCACGCCCGTATGCTTGCTCACCCGGAAACCTATGTATTGATCCATTTCGGGCTGAATACTTATACCGATAAGGAGTGGGGCTACGGCGATGAAGATCCCGCCCTTTTCAATCCGGTGGATTTTGATGCCGATGCCATTGCTTCTGCGGTGAAAGCCGGTGGGTTTGAGGGGATGATCCTTGTTTGCAAACACCATGACGGGTTCTGTCTGTGGCCCACCAAAACCACAGAACACAATATTTCCCGATCCCCGTGGCGCAACGGCAGGGGGGATATGGTACGGGAATTTGCCGATGCCGCCCGGCGTGCCGGTTTGGCCATGGGGTTTTATGTATCGCCGTGGGACCGCAATCACCCCGCATACGGGACGGAGGAATATGTGCAGGTTTACCGGGCGCAGCTTCAGGAGATCTATACCCAGTACGGTCCTGCTTTTGAGGCGTGGTTCGATGGAGCCAATGGCGGCGACGGCTATTACGGCGGAGCCCGGGAAACCCGGCGTGTGCCGCTTGGAGCATATTACGGGTGGCAGGAAACATGGGGCATTGTCCGGAAACTGCAGCCGGAGGCGGCGATTTTCAGCGATGTGGGCCCGGATCTCCGCTGGGTGGGGAATGAATTGGGTTATGCCAAACCGGATTCTTTTGCCTCCACCACACCGGCATTGAAAGAGGGGGCGGACCCCGCAGGTCAGCCCGCACCGGGGTATTGTGAAAGCCGTGAATTCGGTTGCGGCGATGTGGATGGAAAGTACTATATCCCGCCGGAATGTGATGTGCCTTTGCGCCCGGGCTGGTTCTATCACGCCCGGGAGGACGAACGGCTCCGCAGTCTGCCGGAACTGGTTCGTATTTATCTTGCCAGCGTGGGGTCCGGCGGGTATTTGAATCTGGGGATCTCTCCGGACAGGCGGGGCCTGCTGCATGAAAATGATGTTGCCCGTCTTGCGGAGTTTGGGATTGCCCGGAAAGAGCTTTTCCGGAACAACATATTCCGGCAGACTTGCCCCCTCTCTTCCGGGAAAGTCTTTGCCGGAAGTGTGACAACGCCGCAGACGGTAAATCTGGTGGAACTCCGGGAGGATTTATCTGCCGGGGAACGGGTGACGGAATATACTTTGACCTTTTTTGCCGGAAATCAGGCCGTCCATACCGAAAAGGGGACGGCTGTGGGCCGCCGCCGCTTGAAAGTATTTTCCGCAGTGCAGTTTGACCGCTGGGAATTGCAGGCTGTGAGCCGTGACGGGGAGGCGTTGAATCTGGAAATCGCCGGATTTATGGCACCGGAGGAATATTTCGGTGGAGAACTGGCGGCTGCGGCACTGACGGACCGCCCGGATTACCGGGAACTGGGGACGCCGGAGATTCAGGATCTGACGGTGACCTGGCATTTCCCGAAAGCGCAGGATCTGCACGGGTTCATACTGGCGCCCTTTGATTTTCTGCATGGCCTGCCGGAACGGTATCTTTGCGAAGTCTGCACGCCTGACGGTGTCTGGCAGGAAGTTTCCCGGGGGGAATTTGCCAATATCCGTGCCAATCCCATTCCGCAGGTGGTGGAGTGGGAAACGGCGGTACGGGCAACGGCGATCCGGCTTACAGCGGAACGGCTGGCAGAAGCTCATTACCGGATGCTGTTCCGGGAATTCGGTGTACTTGCCGACTGAAACGCCTTGAAAATATTTCCGGAAAGAAATTGCAGTAATACAGAAAGGAATCGATCATGATGATCGGAAAATGGTTGTTTGCGGCGGCTGCCATGCTGATGTTGACTGTATCGGCGGCGGAATTTACCATGGCAAAGCAGACTTATAAAGATGTGGCGTTTGCAAACGGGGTTTTTTCCCGGAAGATCGACACGCCGGTCCGGTTTTGTGAAATCGGCTTTAAACTGGACGAAATGTATGATGAATACAGGATTTTGACCTTTGAATACCGTGTGACTGATCCGGAAAAACTGGATTATGTGGCGTGCGTTATACACGGCCCCGGTAAGAAAGAGGGATTTTTCGGTTTCACGCCCAAGAGTGAATGGACCCTTGCCCGTGTTCCCTATGCCAAAATGAAATCCCGGAAGTTTACAGCACAGGATAAATTGAACCTGGTGCGTATCTACGGCAGGATCAACAACAGCAACCCCGCCGCTCCCATGAGTTTGGAGATCCGGAATTTGAAAGAGTCCGCAGTTCCCGGCGGAGAACTGCGGAGACGGGGTATTCTTTCCCAATACACTGCGGTAAAAGACGGTGTGATCATTTTTGACCGGCAGGAGCCGACCCGCCTTGCCGGTGTTATGCTCGCTCAAAATGAACCATTCAGGAAGGCGCGCAAACTGGTTTTTGACTACCGTGTGACCGAGCCGGAAAAATACCGTTATGTGGCTGTCGCTTTTTCGCCGGACGGCGGAAAACGCTGGACATTCGATCAGGTGAAACCCGCCGCCGAATGGACCACCGCAGTCGTTCCTTTCAGCAAGATGTATTACACCGGGAAAAAGGGGTATCCGAAAGAGGGCGAAACTTTCAATAAACTCCATATTTACGGACGGATCCCGGATGAATCGGCTGCCGATTCCATCCATTTGGAACTCCGCAATATCCGGGTGGAAGACGATTTGGCGTACAATCCTCTGGATGGCGTTCAGAAAACCTATTCCGCCTATCCCCTGTTTGACTGGAGGAAACTACCGGATACGGCGGAGTACGAACTGCAGTATAACGATAAATGCGTCCGGGTGAAGGATGCTTTTTATGTGCCGGATGAGCCCTTGAAGCCGGGGCTGGTGGAATATACGGTCCGGGCTTTGCCCTCCGGGAAAACTGTGGAAAAGAGAACGCTTTATATCACGGAACGGCATGTGGCGTGGAAACGCCCGGAACTGGATGTAAAAACCTTTGCCGCCAAACCCCGGCCCCGTTTCCGGGAACGGGTGGCACTGCTTGCTCCGGATGTGAAGACCTATGCGGCAAAGGCCCGTAACAGGATCGGGGAACCCTTGCCGCCGGACGGCAAAGATTACACCCCCGGCGATCCCCGGTACAAGAGCCGGATCGACTGGAAACGGGTGGTGATCGGTGAGGTCAACCGGACTGCCGCAAGATTGAATCAGATCGGGATCGCCGCTATTCTGACCGGGGAGGCTGATCTGGTGGCGGAGGCCAAACGCCTTGCTGTGGAAGTTGCTTTAAAGTGGGATGTGGAAAAGGGGGCAAGTTCCCCGTTGTTGTGGGATACGGATTTGAGTTCCGCCCGGATCCTCCGCGGCGTGGCACGGTGTTTTGATGCCGCCTATAACTCCATGACCCCGGAAGAGCGGAAACTTGTGGCGGACAACATCCGCCGGCGCGGGGATCTGTTCTGGATGAAGAAATTTCCCTTCCGTGCCAAAGTCTGGAACAATCACGCATGGGATAACGTGGATGCCTTTACCGTGGCTGCGCTGGCACTGGCGGAAGAGCCGGAAATGCAGGAAAGGATCCGTTACAGTGCGGATCTGTACGCTTATGTTTTTATGCCGGAAATGGGCTTTGAGGGGGAGAACAACGAAGGTTTGGAATACTGGGGATTCGGTCTGACATTGCTGGTCAACTATGTGAACGATATGAAATATACGGTGGGGCTGGATTTTTATCAGCAGCCCTGGCTCCGGCAGACGGCAAGATTCCCCATGTACGGGATGCCCGCTTACGGTTATCCCATCGGGTTCGGGGATAATCATATCCAGATGGGTGCCGCCAATCACTCCTGCGCCGGGCCCATGGACAGGGAATTTACCAGCACCCTCGGGGCGGAATCCGGTGACGGAGAAGTGCTGTGGTACACCGGTTATCCGGAGAAAAACGGTGTAAAAGCTGTTTTCCCGGACAGGATCCCCCAGAGCCGTTTTTATGCTCATATCGGGGAAACATTTTTCAATACATTTCTGGCGGACGGCCGGGAAAATGTGGCAGTGGGTTTCCACAGCGGAGCCTGTTTTGCGGGACATCAGCATGCGGATCAGAACAGTTTTGTCATCAATGCCTACGGGGACAAGCTTGCCATTGACGGCGGCTACTATGACTGGTTCGGCAGTGCTCATTTCCGGGCCTATTCCACCCAAACGGTCGCCCATAATTCCATTCTGGTGGATGGGCAGGGGCAGCCTGTCCGGAAGAAGGGGCTGAACGGCAATACCACCGGATTTTTTGATTCTCCCGGATTCGGGGCGGTCTCCGGAGATGCGGCGGCAACGTATCCGGGGAAATTGACCCGGTACGACCGGGATGTGATCTTTGTGAAGCCTGATTACGTTTTTGTATTTGACCGTCTGGCGGCAGAAAAAGCCTCCCGGTTCGACTGGCTGATCCATGCGCATACCAATGACCCCGTACCGGTGACGGGCCGCAAGTTCCATATCCGCCGCCGTTTTGCGGAAATGACGGGGACCATGCTGCTGCCGCAGGCAGTTTCCGGCAAATGCGCCCAGTCTTATGATGTAAAGCCTGTTCTCTATTACTCCAGCGTTCCCGCCCCCCGGATCCAGCCGGAGTGGACGGTGACTTACACGCCGGAAAAGAAGGGGAATTCCACCGAATTCCTCTGTGCCATGCAGATCGGCAAGCCGGGGATGCAGGATACGGAATGGTTGATGGAGGAATCCGCAGATGCCGTGCTGGTACAGGGGAAGGGGGTCAAAGTCCTTTTCAACCGTACGCCGGGAAAAGTGGTTCGTCTGGGGGGATTTGAAACCGATTGCCGCTATGCCGCTGTGGTGGAGCAGAACGGGAAAGTTTTTGACCTGATGAAATGCGGCGGCAAAGTTTTCAAGTATTTGAATACCTCTTACGGGGAAAGCGGGAAAGATTTTGCTTTGCGGAAGAAAAACGGCATCGTCACCCCCGGAAAATGGCTGCTGGACGGGAAGGATTTGCAGGCAAAACTCCACCATTATCAGTTTGCTTTCGGAAGAAATGTGTATGCACTGGAATGTATTGCTGAATTTCCGGAAGACACCGTTCTTTCCGTGGAAACGGCGGTTCCGGGAAATCTGCTTGTTGCCCACGGGGAACGGCATTGGGGGGAAAAGACCTTCCCGGGAAATAAACTTGTGATCCCGGTGAAAAAGGGGAAAAACATTCTTTCTTTTGCGACGGATACCGCGCCGGGGGAAGTGCGTTTTTCAACGGTGAAGAATGGTGTGCAGAAAGTGATCCCGGCAGGGGCGGATTGGCAGATCCCTGCGGGTGCGCTCCGGGTGGAGGCGGAGTGTCCGGAACAGGAAAACCGCCCCCGTCATACCGCAACGGCGTTCCCGGAAGGGGGATATTATTACGGCAACTGGGGGTGTTCCGGGCGATTTTCTGAATGGGAAGTTCCTGCGCCGGAAGCGGGGGAATACCGTGTATATATCCGTCACGCCTCTGCCCTGAACGGAGTGGAAACTTTCCGCATCAATAACAGGATGGCGTTAAAGGATCATGCGGTGCAGTTCCCTGCCACCGGCGGCTGGAAGAATTTCCAGTGGAGCATGCTTCCGCAAAAAGTGAAACTGGAAAAAGGGATGAATATCCTGAAAATGATCGCAGTATCCGGCTCCATCAACATGGATTGCTTCATTCTGGTCCGGGAATAATCCGGGGATTTGAGTGGGGCATGGCGACAGCATGCAGCTCTGAAAATGAGCGAACATTTGCTTTTTCAATCGTCAGTATTTCATGGTGAAAGGAAAATAGTAAAATTTTTCCCTGTAACATTTATATTGATTCCCGGTATTATGCAGCGTTTGTCATGCCGGGAATAAAACCTGATCGCGTCTGATAGAGAAAATCAGCAAAACTTGCAAAAATCTTCAATAGAATGCTTGACAAACATCGCCTTAAGATATAATCTAATAGAGAAAAATAGCAAAACTTGCAAAAATCTCGAATAGGGGTTGGATGTTTATGGAAATACAACGGCAATTTTACCTTGATGAACTGATCCGCAAGCAGGGGAACGGTTTTGTCAAAATCATTACCGGATTGCGGCGGTGTGGAAAGTCTTATCTTTTGCGAACCATTTTCAAAAATCATCTGCTTGCTAATGGCATCAAGCCGGAGCAGATCGTTGAAATGGCGTTTGATGAACGCGACAACAAAAAGTTCCGCGATCCCGATCTCTTTTATGAATTTGCCAAAGAGAAACTTGCCCAACAGCCGGATACCATTTTCCTGCTTGATGAGATCCAGCTGCTTGGTGACTTTGAGTCCGTCCTCAACGGTTTGCTTGGAAAGAATGCCGAAATTTACGCTACCGGCAGCAATGCTAAATTCCTTTCCAAAGACATCATAACCGAGTTCCGGGGGCGCGGCGATGAGATCCACATGACTCCGCTGACTTTTGCCGAGTATTTTTCCATTTTCAACGATGATAAAATCAGCCGGTTTCAGGAATATAAGATCTACGGCGGTCTGCCGCTGGTGGCATTGGCAGCTTCTCCGGAAGACAAAATCGCCATTCTCAATGCCCTTTATACTGAAACTTATCTGCGGGATATTGTGGGCAGAAACAAGATCCGGAAAGTTGCGGAACTGGAAAACTTGCTGGACATCCTTGCTTCAACCATCGGCAGTCTGGTCAATCCGGAAAAATTACGCAAAACTTTCCACAGCGTCAAGAACTCCAAGATCACTGTTGATACTATAAACAAGTACATTACTTTCCTGGAAGATGCCTATTTGCTTGAAGCTGCCCAGCGTTACGACATCAAAGGTAAAGCGTATATCGTTACTCCGCAGAAGTATTATTATTCTGATTTGGGTTTACGCAATGCCCGCTTGAATTTCCGTCAGTTGGAAGAAACGCACAGCATGGAAAACATCATCTACAACGAACTTCGCCACCGCAATTTCAAAGTGGATATCGGACAAGTTACCGTTAATGAAAAGAACCCTGGTGGTACTTACAGCCGCAAACAGCTTGAAGTGGATTTTGTTGCCAATAAAGGTTCAAAACGCTACTACATCCAATCTGCCTATATGATCCCTGATGCAGAAAAGCGCCAACAGGAGATCCGGTCACTTTTGAAAATTGACGATTCTTTCAAAAAGATCGTTATCACCTCCCACGCTCCGGCTCCGCTGTATGATGAACACGGCATATTGACCATGAGCATTTATGACTTTCTGCTGAATCCGGACAGTCTGGAACTGTGATGTAAAAAAATGATTTGGCTCCAGTTGCAACGATGACTGATATTGGCTGAAATAAACAGGAATACCGGGAATACCAGGGCCGCTATATCTCAGTATTCACGGTATCCACAGTATCCATGATATAGGCATGTTTATTTTTGCATGAAGCTCAAAAGGGCGGCAAATGTGCCGCTCCCCCTTGCTCTATTGCTTACCGGTTTCCGGCGGCAAGGCCGTTGGAAACCATGTAGCGGTAACTCATTTTGATGGCGCGCATCATGTCGATACAGCAGTTGTCCAGTTCCACAATGACCCACTGGTTGACCGCAGGATCACAGGCTTCGATCACTGCCGGGATGTTCATTTTGCCGGTGCCGAGAGGGAGCATGTTGATATTTTTGTTGAATGTGCCGTCCTTCAGGTGCAGGAGAACGCATTTTTCACGGAATTTCCGGACCATTTCAGCCGGATCGTTGGCACCGTGGTTGGCGGACCAGTAGGCATCGATCTCATACTTTACCGTGGGGCAGAGTTCTTCAAAAATTTCATAGGCGATACGGCCGTTGATTTTGGCAAATTCGTGGGCATGATTGTGCAGATACAGCCGGCAGCCCTGACGGCGGCAGGCTTCATCCATGGCACTGACCAGTTCTGCTGTTCTTTTGATGGCATCCATATCTGCAAATTCCGCTTCGCCGAATCCGGCGGCGATCAGATCGGTCTTCATATCCCCGGCGGCATCCACTGCGGCGGAAATATCCTCCACTTTGCGGCAGAATGGCGAATGGGTCCCGGCCATGGACATTCCAAGATCTTCCACGATCCTGGTAACTTCTGCGGGTGTATAGCCCCACAGACCGGCGGGCTGGACACCCTTGTAGCCGATGGCGGCGACCCATTTCAAAATTTGCAGAAAATCTTCCTTTTCGTAACCGGGCTGCATCATATCACGCAGGGAATAAAGCTGGACGGCGATGGGATACATGGTATTTTTCTCCTTGTTGATGGTTGATCCAATCATGTAATTGTAATGCTTTTTCAGAAAAAATCAATGCGTTTTCAACTAATTGGACATTTTTTCAATTGTTTTTGCTTGAGTTTCCGGCAAACGAACCACAGAAGCGTGCCATTCAGGATGGCGACTGCTGTCCACGATACCGGGTAGGAGTAGTACAGACATTCCAGCGTGCGGATGTGGGGGAATACCAGCAGGATGCAGGCGATCCGCAAACCGCAGACTCCGGTAACCGTGGTGATCATGGAACTGGTGGAATACCCCAGTCCCCGCAGACTTCCTGCAATGGCTTCCATGATGCCGATGGTAAAATACAGCGAGAACAGGCAGTGGATTTTGATCATGCCGTACCGGATGATTTCCGGGTCAGAGGTAAAGATTTGCAGAAGCGGCTCGCCGAACCGGGTGAACAACAATCCGCATCCCCCGGAGATTACCGCCCCGGCGGCAATGCAGATCTGGATCCCTTTGCAGACCCGGTCGATTTTTCCTGCCCCGTGATTCTGGGCGGAAAAGGTCAGTGCCGCCTGATAAAATGCCTGACTTCCCACATGGGCAAGACCTTCGATCCCTCCTGCCGCTGTATTCCCGGCGATGGCCAGCGGCCCGAAGGAGTTGATGGCGGACTGGATCAGTACATTGGAAATGGAGTAACTGGAAGATTGCATACTTGCCGGGATGCCCAGTTTTAAAATTTCCTTCAAACTGGAGGATTCAAAATGGATGTGTTTCCAACGCAGCCGGGCAGAGCCCACGCACCGGAGCTGTGCCCGCAATGTCAGCCCTCCCAGCAGGATTTGTGAGAGGATGGTGGCGCACGCCACCCCGGCAATATCAAATTTGCAGACGATCACAAAAAACAGATTCAACAGGACTTTGAGTACGGCACTGGCAATCAAAAAGTAAAGCGGCTGCCGGGTATTGCCGAACGCCCGGAGAATGGCGGCTCCTATGTTGTAAAACAAAACAAACGGCAGGCCGAAAAAGGTGATCGCAAGGTAAAGCGTGGACTGGGAAATGATTTCCGGCGGCGTATCCATCAACTGGAGCAGCGGCCTTGCCGCCAGGATCGCGGCGGCGGTCAGCGCGATCCCTCCCCAAAGGGCGAATGCCGCCGAGGTGTGGATCGTCAGGTGGAGTTTATGGTGGTCTTTTGCCCCGAAATACCTTGCCGCAAGAACATTGGAGCCCACGGCAATGCCTGCGAACAATGTAACGAGCATGGAATTGATCGCCGAGGTCGCACCAATGGCCGCCAGTGCCCGGGGATTGGCAAAGTGCCCGATCACCATCAGATCCACGGCATGAAAGATCAGCTGCAGAGAACTGGCGGCAACCAGCGGCAGCGTGAATTGGATCAGCTTCGGGAGAAGCGATCCCTGTGTCATGTCGATATTGTACTTATTGGCGGCCATGGGATGAATTTTCAGAATGGGATGTTTTTAAAATCCGGGGGCAGGGCGGCTAATTGGTAATAGAGCGTTTCTGCGATCCGGGCGTGACCGGCGGCATTGGGGTGCAGACGGTCCGTATCCTGCAAATGGAAATAATTTGCATACGGGTCCCGCATGGGGAGAAGGCCGCACAAACTGAAGAGGTCGATGACCGGCACGGACCAGATGCTCCCGGCTTCTTTGATGATGCTGACATATTCATCCACATACAGCCCCAGAAAATTGGGGAAGGATTCCTCCGGCTGGACATTGTCACCGCCGAATGTGGCAAAACCGCGGTGAATGGGGGTGCAGAGAACGATCTGTTGTTTTACAAAACGGTCTTTGAGCAGCCCCATGGCATGGTTGATCCTGCCCCGCACGGTCGTGACATCCAAATTGGCGGTGCGCCGTACCAGCCGGATCAGTTTCCCGTGGGAAAGAACTTCCTCCTCCCGCAGATCCCACCACTGCCCGGGTGGAACAGAGGAATTGAAATCATTGGTGCCGATAAAAATTAAAATGGCATCCACATCCTGACCATGATCCCGATAGAGATTTTCCGTCTGCTCCGGGATATGATCCCACTGGCGGCCGTTGATGCCGTAAACAAGGGGGGTGATATGGAGTTTGTCTGCCAGAAACTGCCAGTAATTTTTAGAAGTTCCCACATGAATGGCATCGGTAATGGAGTCTCCGAAAAAAGCGATTTTTTTTCCTTCCCACGGGTGTGACATCGCAGATCCTTTCTGTTTTTTTCTTAATTAATATAGGATCATTCAAAAAAGATTGCAATCTGATACAATTTTTTATTTTCAAATTTCGTTCAATTTACAGACACTTCAAAACAGAAAGGAGTATCCTATGTGTGAAGAAAAGAATACAGAAAAGAAGAGCTGCTGTTTGAAAGGGGATGTGCGGACATTCTGCATTGCGCTCCTGACCACCGTGATCGTGCTGGCTCTGTACCATTTCGGGATGGGGATCTGCGCCATTCTTACCGGGACATCCAGCTATAACTGTATGCCGGTCAGCCGGGATTATGTGCTGATCCCGGTCTCCGCCATGCCGCAGAAAGGGCCGGGCTTCGGGGACGGCAAACGGTTCCACCGCGGGGAATTCCGCCGGGGCGGTATGCCGGGGCATCATCCGGAACGGCGTTTCCATCCGGATGGCAGACCGGGGCACCGTCCTGCCGGGGCAGAAAGACCGGCCGCGCCTGTATCTGCACAATAAAACATATCTTAAAACTGCATCATTTCACCCGGGGCCTTGCAAAAAGAGGTTTCCGGGTGTATTTTTTCTGCATCAGGGAGAGTTGATCATGGAAATGCTTGATATTTACGATGCCGCCGGGAATTGCATCGGGCAGGCTCCCCGGAAGGCGTGTCACGGAAATCCGGCTTTACTGCACCATACGAGTCATGTGGTGGTTTTTCACCCGGAAGAACCTGCTCTGCTCCTGCAGTTGAGGCGGAAAGATAAAGATATCCAGCCGGGGAAATGGGATACGGCAGTGGGGGGACACCTTGCGCCCGGCGAGGATTATCTTACAGGAGCCCTCCGGGAATTGGAGGAGGAGTTGGGGCTGCAGGTCCCGGCAGAGGCGTTGCAGTGGCTCTTTGACTCCCCGATCCGGAATGAGATCGAGTCCGAGGATACCCGGGTTTTCGGGATCACGCACGGCGGGCCTTTTGCTTTCCAGAAGTCGGAGATCGACGGTGTCCGGTTCTGGCCGTTCTCCGAATTGCGTGATCCGGCAAACTTTTCATCTTTCACGCCGAATCTGGTAACAGAGCTGGCACGGCTTTGGGAAATCCCGGAAATCGCCGCGCGTCTTTGAGCGGTGTTTTCTGTATTTGCCCGGGAAAATGATTTTTTTGCCCGTAATAATTCCTTGCCAGCCTTGCAAAAGCCGGGTTCGGTGCTAAAGTTATAAACAGTGTTTGAAACCATTCCGGAAGGGCATATTGCTTTTTCCGAAAAACAAAAATCAAAGGGAGACGAAAGATGAAGAGCAATCAGGAGTATCGCGCGATTCTGGATCAGTACATTCCGTGGGGCAGTTCCACCTGCTCCAAGCGTGCCAGATTTATGCCGGAAGAACCGGCGGTGATCGTGCGTGGCAAAGGCTGCCGTGTGTGGGATGCTGACGGCCGGGAATTTATCGACTTCCGGAACTCTCTGGGCCCCATCACGCTGGGTTATTGCTATGAACCGGTGAACGAAGCCGTGAAGGAACAGCTGGACAAGGGGATCGTTTTCGGGTATCCCACTCCGCTGGAAGCCGAAGTTGCTGAACTCGTCTGCCACACCATTCCCTGTGCGGAAAAGGCCCGTTTCCTCAAGACCGGCGGTGAAGCCATTGCCGCCGTCATCAAATCCGCCCGTTGTGTGTCCGGCCACGATCATGTGATCCAGATCGGGTACAATGGCTGGCTGAACTCTCTGGGCTCCGGCGGCATGACTCTTCCCGGGCAGAAAGCGGCGGATAAGCTCCCCGGCGTTCCGGCAGATCTGACGGCTCTCCACCACACCTGCGGCTGGAACGATGTGGAAACCATGGAAAGACTGGGCAACCTCTACGGCGACAACCTTGCGTGCGTGGTGGTGGCGGCAGATTATCTGCGGATGGATGAAGCAAAAACTTTCTATCCCTTCCTGCGCCAGTTTGTGGATAAGTACGGCGCGGCTCTGATCTACGACGAAATCGTGACCGGTTTCCGTCTGGCTCTGGGCGGTGCGCAGGAACTCTACGGCGTGACCCCGGATATGGCGGTTTTTGCCAAGGCTGTGGCGAACGGGATGCCGCTTTCTGTTTACTGCGGTAACGCCAAGTGGATGAAGGGGCTGGATACGGCGATCGTCAGCTCCACCTACGGCGGCGAAGCCCTTTCTCTGGCTGCGGCAAAGGCGGTGATCAATATTTACCGTACGGAACCTGTTATTGAACATCTGTGGGAAATGGGGAACCGCATGTGGAGCGGTATGGACCGGATTTTTGAAGCCAAGGGGCTGCCCTTCAACGTGCCGTCCCGCAAGCCGGTCGGTTTTGTGAACGTCCATGCAGATGCTCCGGCTGGATTGTTCGACAATTTCCTGCGTGCCTGCTGTGCCAACGGCGTGACGCTGTACAACGGTGGTTACGTGAACTACTCTCACAAGGCTGCGGATATCGACGAAGCCTTGGAACGCATCGAAAAGGCCGCGGCTTCTCTGTAATGCCGGCCTTGAGCTGAAAAAGCAATCAGCCCTCTGCGATGATGCAGGGGGCTTTTTTTTGTTCTTCATGCGCAAAGCTCATTGAGCAGAGCCGATACTGCGGACCGGGGAATGTCGGACTTGTCGGACTTGTCGGACGGGTACATGGCTTTGTGTGTGCTATGTGCTTTTGTGCATGGCTGAGTCGGCTGTCGCTCGCTCTCTGAAACGAAGTGGATGTGCTGTAACATGCCCGCGGGAACTACCCGCTGCACTGAACCCGGCCTCGCTGAGACCAAGTGCATGACAGATGATTGGCTGTATAGAAAACAGCGGTCTGTGTTTTAGTACAACGCCTTCCGATTTTTCCGTGTGCACTATGATGGTTTGCTCTCCTGCATTTTATGGCCACTGATTTTGATTTGCATTTTATCTTTTCCGATGTATATTAGGTACGCCGCCAGATACGGCGGTGGCTAATTAAAATCTGTTCGCATTTTACGGCAAATACATCCGAAACCGACCAAGTAAAAAATGTTCTTTGCCAACACCACAGGTGAATTGTGTCCAGTGAGATTGTGTCTTTTTTTCTGCACAGTCTTGCCGGATGCTCCTATTTGCATTGGTGTTGGCGGGCTCTTGGTCGGGCCCCGGATGTAGTGCAATTCTGGAGTGTTCGGCTTTTTTTTGTCGTTTTTCCTATTTGCACATTATCCATTGAAGACCTGTTTGTCCTTTGGTTTTTGGCGTTTAATTGAACAGAAGAAAACAAAGGAGAACATCTATGCATTGACCCCCCCCCGTTGCAATTCGTATTTGTTTTTGAAAAATTAAACAGGAGTATTGATATGAAACAGTTCCGCATTTTATTTGCATTTTGTGCAGTTGTTACTTTCGCCAGTGGTTGCACGGCTCATCGTACCAGTGATTCTTCCAGCATTACAAGTGTTCAAACTAACCCGGTAATTTATGATGTGCAGACCAGTGTGGAGAATTATGCCACGCGCGGTGTGGCAAGTCATTATAAACTTTTGGGAATTTTTACATGGGGTGACGAGGATTATGCCGATTTTGCTTTTTCTGTAGCGGAGCATAATGCTGTGGCGGAAAATGTTGAAAGTGCTGTTGTGCTTAACATTTTGAACCCGCTCATGGGGTTGTTTTCTCCCAGAAACATTTTTGAAGATTTGAAAAAAGCGGCAACCTATGATGCTTGTAAGGCTTCTGGCGCATATTCTTTGATTGGTGCAAAATATGAAATCAGCACTTCCAATTATTTGATTCTGAGGAGAGTGAAATGTGTTGTGACCGGGTATCCTGTCAAGATTACAGGGTTTAAAAGAGTTCAATCCGGTGCTAAAACGGTAAAATAAATCTTTCCCGGGGCTGATACAAGATGAAAAAATTTATTTTTTTTGAGATTCTGATTGCGACAGTTGCCGGCTTCTTTTTGAGTGGCTGCTCTTTCGGGGCTCCGCAACAGCAGAACTTTTCGGTAACCGCTGTTCCGGAAAACGCCAGTATTTACATTAACGGTAGAAAGATTCGGTCTGGCCAGGTTGTGACAGTGAAGAGAAACAAGGAACTTTCCATAGCAGTGTCTGCTCCCGGATATTATTCAGAACAGCGTACTGTAGGTAAAATATTAAGTAAATATGGTATGATTGATGGGGTTGCCGGGTGTTTTCTCTTGATCCCGTGGGCGGGGTTGCTTGCCGATGGCGCATGGGAGTTGGAACAGGAGTCCATCTTTTTGGAACTTCAGAAAAAATAAGAAGGCTTGTTTTACAGTTCAAGCGTGTAAAACTGCTGGATAGCGGTAGTTATTCACTGCCGCTTTTTTGTATTTTAAGCATTGGGTTCTCACCGTGCTTCAGGTGCAAAGCTCATTGCGCAGTGCTGATATTGCGGGCCGGAGAATGTCGGACTTGTCGGACTTGTCGGACTTGTCGGACTTGTCGGACGGGTACATGGCTTTGTGTGTGCTATGTGCTTGGGAATTTCCGCAACGCATGGCTGAGAGAAACGGCTTCCATTCGTATACGACTTGTGGTTCTTATAGTTCTTATAGGGCCTATTTCGCTGTCTGCAACCTTGCCACGGCGGAAGCGGAGATGGGTGCTTTCCGCAAATAATTTTTATTGACTTTCCGGTTTTGGTGGTTATATTATGCCCCTGAATTGCAAAGGATGAAAGATGAATATTGAAGCTGTTTTAATGGATTGGACTTCGCAGCTTGCGGCGGCGGGAGTGGAATCTCCCCGGTTGGAGGCGGAAATTTTTTATGCGGAAGCCGCAAAGGTGCGGCGTGGCTCCTGGATGCCGGATGCGGAAGCCGATCCTGCAGTGACTGCACAGGTGATGGAATGGCTTCCCCGGCGGCTCAAACGGGAACCTTTGCAGTATATTCTCGGGACTGCTCCCTTCCGGGATCTGGATTTGTTTGTGACGCCGGATGTTTTGATCCCCCGCCCGGAAACGGAACTTCTGGTGGACTGGGTTTTGAAGCATTTACCGCAGGGCGGCCGTTTTCTGGATGTGGGGACCGGCAGTGGATGTATTCCCCTTTCTGTAGCCTATGAAAGACCGGATGCGGAGGTGACTGCGGTGGACATCAGCCCGGCGGCTCTTGCCGTGGCAAAGAAAAATGCTGAAAAATATCACTTACCTGTGACTTTTCTGGAGAGTGACCTTTTGAGCAATGTTACCGGCTCTTATGATGTGATTTCCGCCAATCTTCCTTATGTTACCGATGAGGAATATGCTGCACTGGAGCCTGAATTGTTCTTTGAGCCACGACTGGCTTTGACTGCTCCGGAAAAAGGGATGGCATTGGTTTTGCGGCTGGTAAAAGAAGCACCCGCCCGGCTTGCACCGGGCGGGCGTATCATCTGGGAAGTCGGTGACTGGCAGGCTCCCGGACTGGCGGAGGTCCTCCGCACTGCCGGGTATGCCGATGTCACCATTTTGCAGGATTACTGCAAGGTTCAGCGTTTCGTTGCCGCCGGAATATCCCAGCAGCAAACGTGAGTCGCGTTCCCGATGTAATAGATTTTGCCTTCAGCCGCAGCTCCGCCGCCGGTGATTCCCATGACGGGTTTGGCAAGCGGTTCCGGCTTGAAGAGGTTTGCCGCATCCAGTTCGGAAATACAGCCGCTCTGCAGCAGGAAGTAGCGCCCTTCATAAGAAATCAGGGCATTGCGGACCACGGCACCGCCGGTGGCGATATTGTGTTCTGCCAGTTTTTTCCAGCTCTGAGGATCCAGAACGATCAATTTTCCGGTCTGGGTGGCTGCAACGACTTTGTTATTGAAAACTTCCACGCTGATCACATTGGTACAGCCGGGGAGTTTCATCTTTTTCGTGATTTTTCCGGTCTTCCAATCCATGCGGAAAATGGTGGCTTCTTTGGCAAGCAGATGGCCTCCGCCGGGGGCTTCAATACTGGTGCCGCCCACCAGATCGCCATTGTCAAGGAACGCCAGCGCAATGCAGCTTTCGCCCTTGAGCCAGTCGCTGATCTCGCGGATCTTGCCGGTGGTACGGTCATAAATACCGAAGCCGCCGCCGGTCAAACCGTAGTTGGCAAAGCCCGCCATCACCACTTCTTTTCCGGAAGGATGCACCGCAATGGTGCGGGGACGGGTAACCAGATTCGGCCACTGACCGATGACCCGGGGATTTTCCACTACCTGCTTTACTGCTTCCGCCGTATCTTTCCGGGGCTGTTTTGCCAGTTCCAAAGAGGCAATGGAGAAGAAGGGATTGCTTCCGGCATTCTGATTCTTTTCCACCGTGAACCAGATGGGGAGCGTGCCTTTTTTCAGGTTCAGCGGGCCCAGCGTGATCATTTGGGTCTGGGGGATGCCTTCCTGCGCATTATACGAGGCACTCTTGCCGCCTGCAGTAACCCGGACACTGCCGTAAGCTCCGGACTTGAAGGCAAGGATGTTCAAATACCATTCACCGTCTTCCTGAACCGGAACTTTCAGCTCCAGAAGATTGCTTGAATGTTCGCCGATGCCGAGGAGAAGTTTCATCCCTTCCAGATGACTCCAGCGGCCGCAGGTCCCTTTGCCGGATGCCGCCAGATCCGCCAGCGGAGTTCCGAAGGATACCATGTTGACCACGGAACTGCGGAACGCCACCGGCAGAGCCGGATCATATTCCCACATGCGGCCACCGGCGTATTCACAGGCGTAGTGCTTGTCTTTGGCGGCGATCATATCGCAGAAATTGCCGCCCCGGACAATGGGGTTGTAGCCAAGATCATTGATCTTGTTGGACGGCACATCCACCCGGACAAGATGGTGCGGGTGTGCGCTGGATACATAGATATTGCCATCCGGCCCCTTTGCCAGACTGGTAAGATCCAGCCCGCCGGACTGGTATTCCACCGGAATGACTTTACGGGTGCCGTCTGCATTGATAACGGTGATCTTCCGGTTCACCATGTCATAATCCTGCAGTTTCATCCCGTTGCCGAAATCCCGGAGACGGGTGCCGTATTTCATGACATTGGTTTTCAAAACGCCGGGAATGGTTGCGCCTTCTTCCACAACTTTGCCATCCAGACACTTGATGTTGTAGCCGTTGAAGGAGGCGTAAACATAACCATCTATCCCGGTAAGGACGGAGGCACTGCCGGTTTTCCGGTATTTTTCCGGCAGGAGCTGGGTCTTTTCGCCGGTGACCGGGTTGACTGCAACGATGTTGGCACGGGCAGTCCCGATGCCGCAGTACACATAGTTGTTTTTGTCCACTGCCAGAAGCTGCAGATAGTGTTCCTTGGGGTCGGCACTGCCAAGATCCCGGAAAACACCGGTTTCCGGATCGGATTCTGCCAGCGTGGTGCTGGGGGAACTGCCGTAATAAACCTTGCCGTTGGGGGCAATGGCACAGCAGAGATGAGCCCCTTTCACGCCGCCTTTGACCATGGTGAATTTCCGGGTGTTCACGTCAAAAATAACGCCCCATCCGCTGATGCCGAAGGTGAATTTCCCCTTGCTTGTCAGCGCAGCACCGTAAATGGCTCCGCCGATCCTGCCGGGGAGATAGTACTGGATGGTTTTCCCGGTATCCACTTCCGTGTAGAGCAGATAGGTCCGCCCGCCGGAATCCAGCGGGGAAGCAATGATAAAGGGCCGCCCCTTGGCATCCACGCCCGGGGCACAGTTCCGGAGTTCACTGCTGGCGACACCGATCCCGAGAATATTGCCTTCCCGCACCAATTCTTTAGGGCGGTCCACAAGTTTGATATCCGAAACAGTCATTTTCAAATCGTTGTTGTTTCCCTTGCGCCCGAAATGGACTTCAATAGTGGTAATAGGATCATTTTCCTTTGCAGTGATCTGTGCAGGGATCCACTGCATCGCCGTATTGTTTCCGGGCCAGATCACATATTCCTGGGGGGTAAGAGAGGCTCCGCCCCATTTGACGGCCGAAAGAACCAGTTTCCGGGAGGCATTCTGGGCCTTGATATACAAGGTATCCCCCGGTTTGACATCCCCGGCGGAAACCGTCAGCGCAAGATTTTTGCCATTCAACTGAAAGGGCTTGGTCTTGATATAGAAAGTCACATAAGAATAACGCTCGCTTCCCGCACTTTTGCCGGAAACGGTAATAACGCCGCCTTTTTCAACCTTGACTTGGGCGTTTTTGACGGAGGACGCTGTTTTAACAGAGGCGGGCATTCCGTCCCAGAGCGTCTGTGCCGCCAGAACGCCTGCTGCGCAGGTGATGGCTGAAATCAAAATTTTTTTCATGAAAACCTCTTGTTTGCCGCCGGAAAAAGTCCGGCGGCAGAAAATCAATCAAGTGATCAATCCACCAATTTGATGTCTTTGACCATCAATTTCATATCATTGCCGTTGCCTTTGCGCCCATAATGAAACTCGATTTCAATGATGGGGGAATCAATGGGGGCTTTGATTTGAGCCGCAATCCATTTCAGGACATCATCCTTTTCCGGGATGATGGTGTACTGTTTGGCTTCAGTGGTGGGCAAGCCCCAATTGTAGGCGGAAAGCATCACTTTATTCCCGGCGGTTTTGGCTTTGATATACAAACTGTCGCCCGGTTTGCTGTCTGCAGCCCAGACGGTGGCGGCAAGTTTTTTGCCGTTCAGCGCGAAGGGTGCCGTCTTGACCCGGAGGATCAGATAGGAGTATCTTTCGCTGCCGATGGATTTCCCGGCAGATGTGATCACGCCGTTTTCAATGGTGACAGTGCCCGCTTTATCGTTCAGAGTGAGGGCGGTTTTGTCGCCGCTCCACGGCACATCGGCGGCGGAAAGAAGGGCTGCGGTACACAGCATTGCAAGAATGGACATAAGCTTCATCATTTTTTCCCTTTCTGTTTATTTTCAGTCAACCAGTTTGATGTCGCTGAAAGTAACTTTCATATCCGAATTCTGGGTTGCACGGCCGTGGAAAAACTGCAGATATGCCACCGGCGTTTCCGGCGTGGATTTGATCTGCTGATCCAGCCAGCGGAAGGGGCTGGTGGTTTTGCCGAGATCCAGCACATAGGTTTTCTTTTCCGCCGGAAGGGCATAGGCTACATAGGAAAAGACTTCCTTGCCTTTTGCATCCAGACCCTTGATGTAAACCGTGTCCCCTTTGAACGAGTCAGCCGGTTCAATGGTGACGGAAAATTTCTTGCCCTGGGTCACGACCGGGGTAACGGCGACCCGGGTGAACTGGTAATTGTATTTTGCGGTCCCGCTTTTGCCGGACATGGTCAATACGCCGTCTTTCAAGTTCACAGTCGTTCCCTTGGAGGGATTTTTGACCGTTGCATTGGCATCCAGAACAGCAGTTTCAGCGGCGGTCAGAGCCGCAGCAGCGCACAGCGCAGCAATTACAGACAACAGTTTCATTTTATTTTCCTTTCTGTGTTTATTTTCAGTCGATCAGCTTGATGTCGCTGAAGGAAACTTTCATTTCCGACCCGTCAGCATTGCGGCCCATGATGAGATCCAGACGGATGACAGGGGTATCCGCCGGAGTGTTGACCTGCGCCGGGATCCACTTGAATGCGCCGGAATCTTCCCCGATGGTCAGCACATAGGTGTTCTTCTTGGCAGGGACCTGGCGGGCGATGTAGGAAAACACGATCTTGTCCTTACCGGCTGCCAGACCTTTGATATAAATGGTGTCACCTGCGTAAGAGGTGGCAGGTTCCACCGAAAAGGCGAGTTTCTTGCCCTGGAAGACCGTGGGGGCGATTTTTACCTGCGGCCAGACATAACCGTACTTGCCGCCGACGGGATTGGCTTTGCCGACAAAGGTCATCACGCCGTTTTCAACGGTGGTGGTCACTGCTTTGCCGACTTGGATGGCGGCCTTGTCGCCATTCCAGAGAGCGGTTTCCGCCGCCGACAGGACTGCTGCGGTGCAGAGTGCTGCAATGATGGTCATCAATTTCATACTTTTTCTCCTTTTTTTAGGGTTAGGTTCCATAATTATCTGCCTTCCGGCAGGTCACTTCAAATAAATATCCCGGATACTGGTAAAATAATTACTGGATGCCGGATCTTTGCCGACGATCCTTAATGTAACATTATTTACGCCCTTTTTCAACATGACTTTTCCCATGGAACGGGGCTCGCAAAGCACCAGTTTCCCTGCATAGGTGGAGAAGGGTTTGCCGATTTCCTTCCCGTTGACCAGTACCTGCACAATGCCGTAACAATTGAAATTGTTCATGTTCAAAATCAGTTCCCGTTCTTTCGCTTCCGGCTGGTTCAGCTGAAAATGCAGTTCCCCGCCGGGGGCAGTGCTGCGGAGGAATACGGTGGCTTCCATATCTTCCAGAACCTTGACCGTTCCTTTTTCCGCCCGGTATTCCAGCTGGACAGCCATAAAACGCTCGGCATTTTCCAGCGTTTTATTGATTTCCCGGCGGAAACGCAGTGTCTGCACCATTTTCCCGTTGGCAAAGGGAAGGGAGATCACCAGACGGTCCCCGGCGTAACGGCCGAACTTTTCATAGGGATTGAAGCCGGTGACCCGGGGGCGGACTTCCGCATCATCCGGGAGCATGATCACCAGACCATTCCGGAATTTCAGGATGTTTTGCAGCTCCCTGCCGGTATAAACTTTGTTGAGATCCAGTTCTTTTACCGGAGTACTTGCCGTTACCACCGGGAAATGGGCCATGGCAGGAGCATCCGGCGTATTGGTCAGACGGTATTCCAGAGCAAGGGCATCCTCTTCCGGGCGTACGGTTACGGCACAGTGATTCTTCCCGTAGGTCATTTCCACCGTATTGCCGCTGATTTTGGCACTGTCCGGCAGATATTTCAACGGTTTTTTGTTGATAAAATCCGGATCAGTTTTCTTGTAATCCGGCTGGAACGATGCCGGATCGCCAAAGGTGAAGGTGGAGAAATAGGGCTGCATTTTGCTGTTGCCGCCGGAACCGATCACGCCCAGTCCGTCAATGGCGATCTCCACATGGGTCTGGCGATCCATGATCCAGCGGACAGGATAGGCCGGGCAGCAGTAGCTTGACAATGCCCACTGATACGGTGCAGAACGGACTACGGAGAACATCTTGTCCTGCGAATCATACCGGCTGGCCGCCGCCGGAGCGGGGGCGGCTTCTCCCTGACCGCCGTTCCACAGCATGGCGGCCGCATAATCACCGCTGACTGCAGTGTTTGACCGCATGTGCCGCCCCATTTGCTGCAGGAGGTATTGGCGGCCTTCCGGCGTATAGGTGAAGCCCACATTGCCGCTTCTGCGGGTGGCGGAATAGGCGTTGCGTTCATCAATAACAGATACGGATGTTCCATCCTGCCAGAGCAACGCGGAGTGGAATTTGGCCCCCCGTTTGAGTGCTTGCAGGACTACCAGATCTTTGGCGTAGCTGTAATAAAGACCCAACGCTTCCAGATAGTAGGTGTTGTAAATCACCACCGGCCCGTAATGTTCGCTCCAGAAGCCGTCCGCAGTCTGTTTGGCGCAGACCCGGTGCATAAAGTTCCGGGCGGTGTCTTGCCAGTCTTTGTTGTCAAACAGAACCCCCGCCAGATAAAGGCCGGAGGCGTTCAAGGCTGTGATATTATGCGTTCCCTTGCCTTTGCAGGAGTTGACGATGTGGCTGTACCCGAGTTTCAGGCCTTTTTCCCACTTTGCTCTGGAGGTCTCCGGCAGGGCATCCTTCACAATGGAATAAGCCCGGATCCAGCGGATATAGGTCCATGGCATGTGGATCTGCCCCCAGGTGGAGTTGTCCTTTTTGCGGAAGGTCCACATTCCTTTGTCATCCTGTGCTTCCACCAGCCGGTCGCCGGCTTTGGCAATAACTTTCAGGAGTGCCGGATCGTGGTAATAGGGATTGCTTTTGCTTTCTGAGCCCCACGCCACTGCAAGCAGAAAAATATCATTCTGATCCAGACATACCCAGGGTTTTTGCCCCAGTTCCCCGGTTTCCGGGCGGAAAGTGGAAAGGGTGGACGGCACACTCCGTACCACACTTTTTACCAGCCATTCCCGGTCAGGCCAGCAGTTTGCCCCGGCAGGCTTTTCTGCTTCTTTTTTACAGCAGATGCAACCCGTCAGCAACAGAACTGTTCCCGCCAGTATCGCCGCAGAAAGAATGGGAGAGTTCTTCATAAGGAGACCTTACTTTTGGGTGTTTTTCAGATAAAAACCACGGAGCCCGATGAAATAATTCTGCGAGGCGGGATCCTTGCCAGTCACCCGGAAAGTGATGGTGTTTTTGCCCGCCGGGAGCGTCACTTCTCCCACGGAGGTGGGCGGCACCACGGCAATGGCTTTATTGTACCCGTTGACCGGCTTTCCAATGGCTTTGCCATTTACCAAAACCTGCACTTTCCCATAGGTGTAGCAACGGGCCAGATCCACCAGCAGTTCCCCTTTGAAGGGTTTTTCCAATGTCACAGTTGTCACCATTTCCGGACCGGGCGCCGTGGCACGGAGGAAGATGGCATCCAGTTCATCCAGAAACTTGAAAGTGGCTCCGCCTTTGCATTCCACCGGGAGATCCGCCGCGGCGAAGTACGGGGCATCAAGAACATCCGCAACCTTGCTCTTGCCGGAAAAGACCAGTTTCTGCACCGGATCTTTTGCCGTAAGCGGCAGGCTGATGACCAGGCGGGCGCCACCGCCCTTGCCGTATTTTTCATAAGGATTGAATCCCACCACTTCCGGGCGCACCTGTGCCGTATCCGGGATGGTGATGATCTGCCCGTTGGAGAAGATGAGTTTGCCGCCGAGGGCTTTCCCCGTATGGATTTTGTTTGCGGCAAGAGGATTGCCCTTGGCATCCGTGGCTTCTGCCGGGATTACCACCGGGAAATGGGCCATGGCGGGGGCATCCGGAGCGTTGTTGAGTTTGTATTCCAATGTAATCATATCTTTCCCCGGAATGACCGTGACCTGACACTGGTTTTTCCCGTAAGTCAGTGCGACTGTGTTCCCGGTGATTTTGGCATGATCCGGCACATAACGGAGGTTGGATTTGGGATAGAAATCCGGATCGGTTTTCGTAAGATCCGGCTGGAAGGAATCCGGATCCCCGAAGGTGAAGGTGGAATAATAGGGCTGCATTTTGGCATTGCCGCCGGACCCGATCACGCCCATCCGGTCATGACCGATTTCCACATGGGTCTGGCGGTCCATCATCCAGCGGCTTCTCGGGACTTTGCAGCTGTAAGCGGAAAGTGCCCACTGGTACGGCGCAGAACGTGCCACCAGAAATTGACCGTCTTTGGAGAGATAGCTGGAGGTTTCGCCGGGTTTGGGGGCCAGTTCGCCGGTGACACCCTCCAGCAGCAGGTGCGCCGCCAGTTCCATATTGATGGGACGGCGTTTCCGGTAACTCTGCTCCAGCTGCTGTGCCAGATAACGGCGGCCTTCCGGAGAACAGGTGAAGCCCACATTGCCTACACGGCGGGTGCGGGAGTAATAGTTGCGTTCATCCACCACCGACACGGCGGAACCATCCGGCCAAAGCACCGCATTGTGGAACTGCGCCCCCCGGGTGAGAGCTTCCAATGCCACCGGATCTTTGGAATAGTGGTAATAGATCCCAAGAGCTTCCAGGTAAACAAAGTTATAACTGACCACCGGGCCGTGATTTTCCGTCCAGAACCCGTCCTTCGCCTGCCGGGAGACCAGCAGATGCATGAGTTTTTGTGAAATTTTGCACCATTCCGGCATGTTGAACGCCAGCCCCGCCACGTACAGCCCGGCGGCATGATAGACCGTAATATTATGCGTACCTGTACCGCTGCAGTAGCCTGCAATGTACTTGTACCCCAGAAGCAGCCCTTTTTCCCACTTTGCCTTTGAGGCCGGGGGGAGGGCGTCTTTCACCAGATTATAAGTACGGATCCAGCGGGTGAAGGTCCACGGCATGTGGATCTGCCCCCAGGTGGAATTGTCTTTCTTGCGGAAAGTCCACATCCCCTTTGCGTCCTGCGCATCCACCAGTTTTTCACCGGCTTTGGCAATGACTTTCAGGAGTTCCGGACTGTGGTAGTAGGGGTTGTTTTTGTCAGGCGTAGCCCAGGCGACTGCCAGAGAAAACATCTGATTCTGATCCTGACAGATCCAGGGTTTTTCCCCGAATTCCCCTGTTTTGTGATCATAGCTGCTCAAGAGGCTCGGGACACCCTTGACAACACTGTCCACCAGCCATGCCCGATCCGGCCAGATGGCGGATTCCGGGGCTTCCTGAACTTTTGCGGCTTTGCATTCTGCGGGTTTGTCGCAGGCGCAGCCTGCCGCAAGCAGGAGCGATCCTGAAAACAGAAGCAATTTTACAGATGCGGATGTTTTCTTCATTTGATTGAGTTCCTTTTATTGATCTATCGTAGTTAAACGAATATTTTTCTTACCTGCATGAAATGCGGCGGATGCTTTGCTGCCTTTGGAAAAAATCAGTTTCTGCACCGGATTTTTTTCCGGAAGCGGCAGGCTGATGACCAGCCGTGACCCGTTGCTTTTGCCGTATTTGTGATAAGGACTGAAGCCCGTAACTTTGGGGCGAACCTGCGCATTTGCCGGGATGGTGATGATCATGCCGTTGCGGAAACGCAATTCTCCACCAAGATCTTTCCCGGTATAGACTTTGTTTTCTGCAAGATTCTGCCCGTCAGCCCCTGCCGCCGGGCCGGGGAGGATCACCGGGAAATGGGCCATGGCCGGTGCATCCGGTGTATTGTTGAGCTTGTATTCCAGAGTAAGGGAATCGTCTGCGGGAATAACTGAAACCTGACACTGGTTTTTTCCGTATGTCAGTACAACTGTGTTTTCTATGATTTTTGCGCTG
This sequence comes from Lentisphaeria bacterium, assembly GCA_017457105.1. Lineage (GTDB taxonomy): Bacteria > Verrucomicrobiota > Lentisphaeria > Victivallales > Victivallaceae > UBA1776. The sequence continues at coordinate 28,094 of JAFTIA010000020.1, forward strand.
TCCGGCACATAGAGGAGTTTGGTTTTGGGGAAGAAATGGGGTGCCGTTGTGGTGTGATCCGGCTGGAAAGAATCCGGATCACCAAAGGTAAATGTGGAAAAATACGGCTGCATTTTGGTGTTGCCGCCGGGGCCGATTACCCCCAGTTTATCATGGCAGAACTCCACATGGGTCTGCCGATCCATGAACCAGCGGTTTTTGACAGGTTTGCAGTTGTATGCGGAAAGGACCCACTGGTACGGTGCAGAACGCGCCACCAGAAAATTTCCATCATTGGAAAGGTATTTTGATGTTTTGCCGGGGATGGGAGCCAGTTCACCGGAATCCCCTTCCAGCAGAAAAGTTGCCGCCACATCCATATTGATGGGGGCTTTTTTCCGGTAAAACGGCCCCAGCTGCTGTTCCAGATAACGGCGGCCCTCCGGCGTAAAGGTGAAGCCCACATTGCCCATGCGGCGGGAGCGGGAGTAGCCGCTGCGTTCGTCCACCACCGAGGCAATCGTGCCATCGGGCCACCGCAGTACATTATGGAATTGCGCCCCCCGGGTGAGGGCTTCTTTTACGACCGGATCTTTGGCGTAATGGTAATAGATCCCCAGTCCATCCAGATAGACATAGTTATAGACGACCACCGGGCCGTTATGCTCCGTCCAGAAGCCGTCCGCCGACTGCCGGGAGACCAGAAGGCGCATCAATTTGGCAGCAATGGTTTTCCATTCTGCCTGATCGAAAGTGATTCCTGCCACATATAATCCTGCCGCAAGATAAATCGCAATATTATGGGTATTTGTGCCGCTGCAGAATTCAGCAATATATTTGTAGCCCAGAAGCAGCCCTTTTTCCCATTTTGCTCTGGATTCGGGAGGAAGAGCATCTTTTACCAGATTGTATGTCCGGATCCAGCGGGTGTAAGTCCACGCCATGTGGGTATAGCCCCAGGTGGAATTGTCTTTTTTGCGGTAGATCCACCGGCCTTTATCGTCCTGTTCATCCACCAGTTTTTCCCCGGCTTTGGCAATGGCTTTCAGAATTTCCGGGCTTTGATAGTAGGGGTTGTTTTTGCCGGGTGTTGCCCAGGCGACAGCCAGGGGGAACATCACCTGCTGATCGTTGCAGATCCACGGCTTGGTGCCGAATTCCCCCGTTTGGGGATCGTAACTTTTGAGGACATCCGGGATGCCTTTGACAATGCTGTCAAGCAGCCAGTCCCGGTCCGGCCAGACGGCGGTTGCCGCAGACGGCTGCTTTTCAGCGGCTTTGTACTCTGCAAGCGTATTTGCGGCACTTTTTGCGGTCAGCAGAAGTGAACCGGAAATCAGAAGCAGTTTGAAGTACAAAGCCGTATTTTTCATCGGTTATATCCTTTTATTTCTCCATGGGGGTCAACCGGATATTTTTCAGCGAAAATTCCCGTTCCCCATTGAGAGCGGCAATGGCATAGTGGAATTCCAGCATCGTGACTTCTTCATCAGGAGAAGCCGTGATCTGCTTGGCAATGTGTTTGAATCCGTTGCCGCACCCTGGGAGGGGGATGGCGATGGATTTGGTCACTTTGCCGGTCTTTCCGAAATAATGCAATCCGGAGAAAACCGTTTTTCCGTCAGCCGTTTTGCCTTTGATATAAAAGTTATCTCTGCGGCCTACATTGGGAGAATCAAAATCCAGCTTCAGCATTTTCCCGTTGACTTTGGAAGGCATGATGTCGATCCGTGCCACGAGATAAGCGGATCTCTTGTCGCCGCCTTTCCCGGAAACGACCAGCGCGCCATCTTTGCATTCGGCTTTGCATTCCTTGCCCCAGACAGGGTTGCAGCGGACACGCTGCATATTGCCGTTCCACAGCATTTCCGTGGAAAACTGGGGGACAACTTCTTCAATGCGGATCCGTGCTTTGGGATTTGCCGCAGAAAGCGGAATGGAGATCACCATCCGGGGGGCAAGCCCCTTGCCGAATTTCTGATACGGATAAAATGCCGGAACATCTCTGCGGATCTGGGCGTTATCCGGCACAATGGCGATCAAGCCGGTGCGGATCACCAGTTTGCCATTCAGTTCCTTGCCGGTAACCATTTTCTGTTCCGGCGGGAAAAGTTTGCCGTCAGCCGACTTGATGTCGGTCATTCGCAAGAGCTGCAAATGCGCCATGGCAGGTTTGTCGGGCGTATTTTTCAGCGCAAAATCCACATTGATCGCCTTATCTTCCGGCGTTACCGTGATGGCCGTCTGATTTTTCCCGTAGGTCAAATCAAGCGTGTTGCCGTTCAGCTCGCCCTGCGTGGCATACCACTGCAGGGGGATGTCGGGGAGGAATTTCGGCTTTTCGGTGGTGTAGTCCGGCTGCAGAGAGTCCGGATCACCGAATGTGAAGTTGGAGTAATACGGCTGCATACGGGTGTTGCCGCCGCCTGCAAAAAGACCGAACTTTTCGTGATAGATCTCCACATGGTTCTGCCGTTCCATGATCCAGCGGGAATGGTTGGGCTTGCAGGCGTAGGCAGAGATGCACCACTGCCAGACACCATGCGTATTCATGGAGAACTTCTTGTCTTTCGAGAGGAAACTGCCATTGCCGGTAATGGGCGACTTGGTTTCCCCGGGGGTGCCCATGTACAGGATATGTCCGGCATTGTCCGGATGCAGCGGCTGGATGGCGGTAACTTTATCCATATACCAGCGGCCTTCCGGCGTGAACGCAAAGCCGATGGTGCCTATGCGGACACCGGCGCTGTAAGGATTGCGTTCGTCAATGACCGAAGCAGAACTGCCGTTCTTCCACAGGACCGCCGCATGGAACAGATTGCCTTTGGCCATGGCTTCCAGCGCGATCGGATCTTTGGAGTAATAGTAGTAGATCCCCAGTGCCTGCAGATAGACCATGTTGTAGCCTACCACCGGCCCGTAGTGTTCGGTCCAGAAGCCATCTTCCGCCTGACGGGCGACCAGACGGGCAAAAAAGTTCTTTGCAAAATTCTTCCACTCGTCATTGTTGAAGGCGATGCCGGCAGCGTACAACCCCGCCGCATGATAGGCGGCAATGTTGTGCGTATAGCCCTTGTTGATCGCAGGAGCAATGTGCTTGTAGCCCAGAAGAAGGCCTTTTTCCCACATGGCTCTGCTTTCCGGCGGGAGGTGATCTTTTACAATAAGATACGCCTGGATCCACCGGGTGTACGTCCACGGCATGTGGATGGGGCCCCAGGTGGAGTTGTCCTTCTTGCGGAAGATCCACATCCCGTTGACATCCTGCTCATTGACCAGTTTTTCGCCGCCTTTGGCAATGGCCTGGAGCAGTTTTGCATCCCGGTAATAGGGGTTTTCCGGGGATTTGGTATCCCAGAGGACCGAAAGCCAGAAAAGAACATTCTGGTCATTGCAGATCCAGGGCTTGCTGCCGAATTCCCCGCTGTCCGCACGGAAACTTTTCAGGGTAGCCGGTGCATGTGTTACCAAAACTTTCAGCAGTTGCTCCCTGTCCGGCCAGGTTCCGGCCAGGACAAGGACTGCTGACGAAAGCAACAATGCTGTCAGAAATTTTTTCACGGCAGCTGTACCCCACGCAAGCGGGTTCCGGTGCTGTAATAGAGCATCCCTTTATAGATGCCGCCGCCAACACCGATCCCGCCTTTGACCTTGGCAGACCGGACGATCTTGCAGGTGGCAGGATCCACCACGGCAATGCCGGATCTCAGCAGAAGATAGATTTCCTTGCCGTCCGTCAGCAGGGAGCGGGGGCCCTGACCGCCCACGGGGGCGCCATATTCCGCAAAGCTGTTCTGGGCAAGGATCTTGTCCGTTTCCGGATCATAGCAGAAGAGTTCATGCGTGTTGGTCACGCCCAGAACTTTGCCGTTGGGCAGGGTGAGCAGGTTGATCACTGTGAGAACATTGGTCCCCAGCACCGTGCTGCGGCGGAGGATCTTGCCATTCTTCAGATCGACCAGCAGGAGAGAAGCATGCTTGGCAATGGTTTCCCCGCCGGTTCCGGGGGAAATGGTGGTCCCGACCACAGCTTTGTTGCCGGGCAGGATCGCCACGCTGAACGTGGCTTCCGGATAATGCCCCATTTCCTTGGCGGAATAGACTTTCATGGCACCGGTTTCGGTATCCACCACCGCCAGACCGCCGCCGGTCAGACCGTAGCCGGGAGTCCCTGCCATAACGACCGTTTTGCCGTCAGGAGAAACCGCCAGACCGTGGGGACGGTGAACCTCCGGATGCGCTTTGCCGTAATAGGCAGGATTGGTATCCAGACTGGGCTCCTTGGAGGCCATGTTGCCAGTCCAGCTCCAGGGCTTGGAGGGATCATAACGCAGGATCTGGCCGCCGGAGTAGCAGCCCAGATACAGATACTTGCCGTGAGCGGTAAGGGTGTTGCACTGGAATCTGGCGTCCTGATCGGTCTTGGCTCCGGTGGCAGGATCCAGTGTGGCAAAGCGGAAGGGGAAGAAGGAGCCGCCGCCCACAATGCCGGTTTCGGTGACATCCACACCCATCATGCCCACGCCGTCGTTGGGATTTTCAAACTTGACAGTCTGTTCTTTGCCGTCCGCCGTGGTGGTGGTCAGGCGGCAGCCGGGGATATCGATCCCCTTCCAGGTAAGGACACGGCCGGAGGGGAACTTGCCGTGGAGCAGCCCCTGATGGCCCTGAACTTTGTAAACGATCTTGGCATTTTCCGGAACAGCGGCAAGGCTGATCTTCTGCCCGTCTTTCAACTGATATGTCTGGTTTTTGACTTTTGCGTAGATGTTGCCGTCAGTGTATTCAGAGATAGCGGCACTGGCGGGATTGGGGCGTTCCGCATCGCCATTGAGGAGGGCGGTGTATTTGCCGGTGGCCGTATTGAAAGCAATGATCTGGGGACGGGTGGAACCCACACCGATATAAACCCAGCCATCTTTGCCCGGCACGATGGAACGGGGATACTGCGCCCAGTTTTCATCGTTGACGGAGCCGTAATCGGAGAATTTCCCGGTGGCAGGATCGTAGGAGACCAGCCCGCACTTGGGATAGGTGGCGGACCAGATCACCCCGTTATGATCTTCCGTGATGGACATGGCCATCTGGGGGAATGTTTTTTTCCAGTAGGTGTATTTTTTGCTTTCCGGATTGTATTCCAGAAAGTAACTGCCGTAGTGGGTGTAAATGCGGTTCTTTTTGGAGAGGACGGAGGCGTAAACGCAGTCCGTGATATTCACCGGGGTATTGACGATATCCGTTTTCCCGGTGGCAGGATCGATCTGCAGACTGCGGCGGTTCAGGTCATCCATCAAAAAGATGAACAAAGTGTCGTTGCCTTTTCCGTCATGGGTGGCAATGACGCCGCGGCGGGTACCGCCCAGCACGGTCCGGCCGTAGTTCTTGAAATCCAGCGTGACCGGTTTGGGCGGGACCGGAATCAGTTCCGGGCTCTTGACACGCATGGAAAGCTTACATTTTGCCCCTTTGCAGGTGGCAAAGGCGACCCGGGTAATGGGAGAATCCAGCGGAGCCTGGATCTTCACATTGGGATGGGGCTTCAAAACGCCTTCTTCCCCGGGGACAATGACAATATCTTTGGGGGCCGTCCCCAAGACCCGGAACCCGTAGGAGGCGGCGACCAGCTGGTCTTGGGCATTGTAGAAATAAATGTAAAAGCTGGCCCCGAGGGATTCTTTGGTGGTCCATGCGGTGAGTTTTACAGCCTTATCCTTCAGCACGAAGGGTTCGGTGTACATGGAGAAATAGAGATATTCATGTTTGGGCGCATCACAAACGGCATCCACATGAAGGGCATCTTCCACAACGGTGATACTTTTTTCTTTTCCCGGAGGGGGTGCCCCCGTGATCCGGTAACTGCCCGGCTTACCGCTCCAAAGCGGCGCCGCACTCAAGGCTGTTGCAGAAGCCAGCAACACAAGTAACGCTCGCAACATAAGATTTCTCCTTTTTTTTGTTGTCGGTTGTTGGTTGTTTTTTTGTCAAAGACAATAATACTCCAACTACAAAATAGACGGATTTTGTTGATTTTGCAAGTATAAATCGGGCAAAAGCACTATTTTTCCGGGCAAATTTATACAGAAAACCCCATTTTTTCTGTTGTAAAGAAAAAAACATGTCCGGAAAAGGGATTTCCGGACATGTTTGAAACACGGGTGCAGACCGCTGTTTGCAGATGGTGTGCAGGGCGAATCTGCTTCCCGGATGGTTACTTCTGTGCGGCCGGGACCGGGACCAGTTCCGGGCTCTTGACACGCATGGAAAGTTTGCTTTTTGCCCCCTTGCTGGTAGCAAATGCCACCCGGGTAATGGGGGAATCCAGCGGGGCCTGGATCTTCACATTGGGATGGGGCTTCAAAACGCCTTCTTGACCGGGGACGATGATGATGTCTTTGGGGGTCGTGCCCAAGACTCTGAAGCCGTAGGACGCGGCCACCAGCTGATTCTTGGCATTGTAGAAGAATACATAGAAGCTGGAACCGAGGGATTCCTTGGTGGTCCATGCAGTGATCTTGACAGCCTTATCCTTCAGCACGAAGGGTTCGGTGTACATGGAAAAATTGAGATAGTCGTGTTTAGGCGCATCACAAACGGCATCCACATGAAGGGCATCTTCCACAACGGTGATGCTTTTTTCTATTCCCGGAGCAGGTGCTTTGGTGATCCGGTAACTGTTCGGGTTGCCGCTCCAAAGCGGTGCTGCACTCAAGGCAGTTGCAGAAGCCAGCAATACAAGTAATACGCGCAACATAAGATTTCTCCTTCCTTTTTATTTTTTTTGTTGTCGCCGAAGTCGACAATACTCTGACTACAAAATAGATGGATTTTATGGATTTTTCAAGTACAAATCGGACAAAAATGCTGTTCCCATGGCATTTTTATACAGAAAAGTCCTTTTTTTCTAGGCTGTGTACTAAACAATGACTGATTTTTCTATATAGCAATTTATTTGCTGTGCACTTGGTCTCTGCGAGGCTGGGTTCAGCGCACTTCTTACGCTGAACCGTAAGGCCCCGGAAAAAATCGCAAGCTGATTGCTTGCT
>JAFTIA010000021.1 GCA_017457105.1 Lentisphaeria bacterium
CCCGCCCCGGCGGGAAATGGGGCGAGCGCCTCTAACCGTAAAGAAGCCGCATTGCGTGCCGCAGGCCTCCATACAGCACGCGGGGCGAAAGGGGGGCACACGGGGGGAAAAGTGAGGTTTCCCCCCGTGCGCCATGTGCTGTGCGTTCAAAAAAAAGCAAAGCGCATTCCCTCTGGCTGGCAAAGCACATTGCGCAATGCACAGGGTGCGGGCAAGGCCGGAATAGGACCTATAGGACCTATAGGACCTATAGGACCTATAGGACTTATGGCACTTGGCTGCGTGCGGGCAATGCTCTCCGGCAATTCCAAAGTTCTTGGCTCTCTGTATTTGCCCTCACTCTGCGCATTGCTTCAGCCGGACAAATCTGTTATTTTAACAAACTTGCAGCATCCGTACCCCGTGGGCGGGGATACTCATTTTCAGCGTGTCTGTTTTACCAAGATCACGGCAAGCCCAGAGATCACGGATCCTATACTCCCTGCCTAAATCAAATGTTTCATAGCAGGGTTCTTCACCCAAATTGAAAAATCCGTAAACCATACTTCCATCGGATAACGTCTTCCGGTAGATCCGGAATTCATATCCACCCGCACCGGCAACGGATTTGATCAATTCCGCCACAGATGATGTATCCTGATTGACCGCCAGAAGTTCTTCATTGGAAAGGACATCCAATGTAAAATCATCGATCCTTTCCAAATCACAACTGATCTGGATGGGGCTGCCAAGCAATGCCCATGCAGAAAATGCTGTAACGGCTTCGGTATTCGTCAATACGGCATCGCCAAAGTATTCATGCACCGGACCGAGAGCAAGCATGTCCATATCGAACCAGCCGCCCGGGCCGCAATGTTTCAGCCAACTGTCTGCCGAAAGAATACTGGATCGCACACTTCGCCAGCAAGGCTCCGTATCCGGATTGTTGCGGTACATGTGAGCAATGCCCCGATACTCCTCTGCCCATTCCGGCGGACAAATCGTCGTCAGAGAATATACAAAATCCCGATCCGTAGCCCGCAATGCCTCCGACATACTGCGTGAATGTGCGATATCACACTTGGACCAGTCGTATTTCAAATAATCAAATCCCCATTCCGCCCAGCGTGCGGCATCCTCTTTTTCAAAGGGGGTCTTCCCGAGGCCGCCGAAAAATAACCACTCCGGAGTCTGCAAACTCCCGTACACATCCACGGGATATCCGCAGGAACCCCGGAAAATCTCGTAATGAGTCGATCCCCAGGCGATCACCATGGGCGTGGAATAAATACCGGCATGAAGCCCCAACTCGTGGATTTCCCGAACCATGGATGCCATATCCGGGAAACGGTAATTGGTGTCCAACGCCTTTGTTTCTTTATCCCGGGTACACCCCTGCCAGCCGGAGTCGATATTGATATAATTGTATCCCCGGGCCGCCAATCCGCTCTTTATCAATGCACGGGCGGTACGCAGGATCTTTTCCTGATCAAAATCCGTCCGGAAAGCGTTCCAGGAAGTCCAGCCGAGAAGCGGTGCCAGACCGATTTTATCCGGGTGCACCCGGAGTGTAAAATCCTTTACATCCTCCCCGTGAACATTAAAAGCAATGACCCGCACAGGAAAATCACCCTCCCGTTCAGGACGGCCGGAAAACCTGCCGGAAACAGGATCAAACAGGATCCCCGGCGGCAATTCCCCTTCGATCCGGAATGTAACGGGCTTTTCCCCCCGCACAGGAAAAGCAAAAATACATTCCTTCCCCGGAGATACACCGAATTCCGCAGGTCCGTTGATATGGGGAGACCCCTTATCAAATGCCTTGCGGGGAGCAACGGTAATACGATCCAGCAAAAGCGATTTCATTCCGCAAACTCCTTATTTCCGTTCAGATGCCGGACGGGCGATCAGCAACGGCAGAATACAGCTGGCTGTAAAAACTGTGCAGCCGAAGAAAAACAAATGATACCGGTTCAATGTCACCCCGCAAAGTTCCATCTGCCAATCCCCGATAAATTTCATGATCACCCCGGCCGCCACCGAAGCGGCAAGAGCCGTTGCCCCGATGAATGCCCGGGAAAAAGCAATATAAGCCGCCCGCCCCTTGGCGGGAAAAATCTCCAGACTGTAATTGATCGCAAGCATATTATGCGTACTGCCCGCCGCCCCGTTCAATACCTGATAAACGATCAATGCTCCGATGCCGAACCACGCCGATGCCGGCCACAAAAGCATGGCAATGGCAATAAATCCGGAAATCGCCATCAGTGGTTTACGGGAACCGATTTTGTCGGACACCTTCCCGACGATGAACAGCATTACCAGATTTACCACAGACTGCAAACTGAAAAGCAGTGCGATCTTCCCCATGCCGAAACCGAAATAATCGATCATATAAGCCGTACTGAATGCCAGAAGTGCCGTCCGTCCGCCCGCCCAGGCAACATAAAACCAGATGTAACACCACAAGGGCATATTTCTGTAATTGATCCGTTCCCCCGCATCCGATGCCACAAATTTGGCGGTTTGCGGCACCCGGTCTGTAATGGTATTGATAAGGAATATGGCCACCACATGGGAAAGTGCCACAAATAAAAACATCCATGCCATGGCTCCGGCAGTGGGCCAGAGTTCTGCAACCTGCCCGAAAAGCAGCGTAAAAAGCAGCATCCCCAGCGATCCGATGATCCATTTTACACCGCCGAAACTCCCCAGCCAGTTCGGCGGCACCAAGTCCCCGATCCAACTGCTTTCCACATTATTCTGAACACCGCTGGCGCTTGCAAGACCATACGCACCAATAATGTATATCGTCAAAGCCACCAATACCCATTCCGGCTTCATGGCTTTCATCATCAGCGAAAGAAACAATACAAGTCCGAAAAACACCCCGCCAGCCAACGCCCAGCACATGGCACGTTTGTTGGAGCCGGTCCGCCGCAGCAGAACCGCCCCGATCCACTGGACAAAAGACCCGGCGGCACCCGCTCCGGCGATCAGCCCCAGTGCAATATCTCCGCCGCCCAGAAGCCGGACGACCAATGTGTGGATCGGCCCCAGCCCCACTTCCTCGCTCTGATACATGATCCCGGCCACGCCGAACTTGATCCGGTCACGCTTCAAAACCGATAGATCGGTGACCTGTCCGGCTTCATTGACCTGCTCCGGGCGCAACCCTTTTTTTTCCAAACTCATTTTTTCTTCTCCATTGTCAAATTACCGGTCATACGGGCAGTGCCGGAACTTTCCCGCCGGATCAGCCGGGGGGAAAGAATAGAATCTGTTACCGTTTTTCCCTTCATCAAAGCGATCAAAAGTTCCCCGGCCGCCTCCCCCTGCCGGATGGCAGGCAATTCCACCGTTGTCAACCTGGGATAGATCCGTTCGCTCAACTCAATATTGTTGACACCTATTACCGAAAGCTGCTCCGGAATGCGTATCCCGAGAGTCTGCGCTTCGTACAGGATCCCGGCGGCATTATTGTCATTATACGCCAAAACCCCGGTCACCTCCGGCATTTCCTGCAAAATACGGTGCAGTACAGCCCGCCCGTCATCAAATGTCCGGCAATCCGGAATCCGCCGCACCTGCTTTTCATTTCCGGCGTTCTTCCAGAAGTCCAGAATATTGGCTTCCGTCCCGGCTCGTCCACCCAGAACCAAAACATGCCGGTGCCCCGATTCCCATAAATGCTGCGCCGCAAGAACACCGATTTCAGCAGGGTCCACATACACGCTTGGAATCTCCGGACAACCGGAAGGCGCAAAGACTTTGACCATGGGGATCCGTTCTGCAAGGTCCTGAAAGAGATCGATATTCTGCTCCGTCACAACTTCCGCAAGCAAAATACCATCCACACCACGGGTCAGCAAACGGTCCACGGCTTCCGCAAGTTTTCTGCGGTACTGCGCCGGAGAATCATGATCCGCCGCCAGCGGGATACGGTCATTCAACTGCCACATGCGCCCGGTCTGCGTAAGTTCCAGATTATATCCGGCACTCCGCAGAACTTCAGACGCTCCGTAAATGGTATTGCCGATATTGCTGTCATACAGCCCCAGCTGCCCCAGAATCCCCACTGTAAAACTCCGCCCGGTACGCAATCCCCGCCCCATGGCATTGGGTTTATAGCGGTATTTGCGGGCGGTTTCAAAAATCCGCTCCCGGGTTTCTTTCGAGGCTTTGTCCGTCCTGTCCGGATGGTTCAGCACATAAGATACAGTACTGATGGAAACTCCGGCTTCGCTGGCGATTTCCTTGATCGTTGCCATGCTTTACTGCAAATCCCAGTGGTTTTCGGCATCGCCTTCGGTCCCGCCGTTGATAAACGGATCGGCGGTATAGGCATTGGCATTGCTGTTGATCCGGGGCTGTGACACATGACCGTCCGCCCAGCCGACGGAAACGCCGTTATTGTGAAACGACCACATCAAACCGGAAGTTGTGCCGGTATGATGCTTGAACTGCGTGATATGATAAGAACGGTCATGGGATGTGGAGCCCGGATCTTTACTTTCCGCAAAAACGATCGTGGCAGACGGCTGTTTGACACGGGTGGTTTTCGCCAGCGCAGAGGCCCGCCCGAGATAATACCAGTTATATCCGTAAGAAACATAGTACCATTCCAGATTGCTGGAACTGGTCAACAAAAAGTTGCCTTCAGTGATCCGCTTCTGAAGGTACGACTCATAATTCCGCGAATTCCGGATCGAAGGACAGAAAAACGACCGGGTGTTGTTCAAATAGCCGCCGCGGGTCAGGCGGGCACACCATGCCAGAGTTTTCCCGGCTTCCGCTTGAGAATACGCCGGGAAATAGTCTTCCGATTCCTGCTGGTACATCTGCATCCCCAGATTGCCCTGCTTGTAATTATTGATACAGCTGGATTGCTGTGCTTTGGTCCGCGCCTGATTCAGAGCAGGCAGCAGCATGGCCGCAAGAATGGCCATCATCGCAATCACAACAAGAAGTTCGATCAATGTAAAACTGGAATGCTTTTTCATTTTTTACTCCTTATTTTAGGGATGTGTTTTTTAACTTTTTATCGAACCATTTCCATGCAAGGGCTCTGCCGTATTCCGGGAAATCGTGACCCTCATCATGGAAAAATACGGCAAAATTGCCTTTGCCGCCGCAATGGGCAAAATATTCCCGGATCATGCGGGCGTTTTCCGACGGGGTCTGGGCGTAATCCGTACCGATATCCTTCAAGCCCCGCATATAAAGAAGCGGGCGGGGGGCCCCGTGCATCATGAAGATCTGGGAACAGACATCGGTATTGGGCGTTACCGCAAATTTACGGTCCAGAAACGCCGTCCGCCATTTCGGTTCCAGCCACAACTGCCGGATGATCCAGTGGGCACCGCCGGAATTGACCACAGCGGCGCGCACCCGCGGATCCGATCCCCAGAAATACAGAGAATCCCAGCCGCCAAGAGAGTGCCCCTCTGTTCCGATCCGGTCGGCATCCACAAAGTCAAATTTCAGCAAGCCATCCAATGCCCGGGAAAGATCATAGGGAACTTTCCCGAAAGTCTTATGCCATGCGGGGTGCCGTTTGGCAAATTCCGCTTCCGCCCAACGCATACTTTTGATAGCGTCATTCAGTTCCGGATTGCCCCGGTCGCCATAGCCGTAACGGTCCGGCAGAAAACAGAGATAGCCCCGTTTCACCAGTTCCAGCGCATTGGCACGGTTATCCCACTTCTGCTGTTCGGCGGCATTTTTTGCGGGGCGGGAATGGCGATTGATCATGACATCCTTTCCTTCCCGGAAAGTGGGGTGCAGACAGAAGATAAGAGGCAGTTTTTCGCCGGGGTTATGATCCGGGATCAGTAAATAGCCCTTGATCCGCTCGTCTTTTTCCACATTGTAATAAACCGTGCAAAAAGTGTAACCGTCTTTGGGTTCCCGGGCGGAGATCTCCATTTTGATGTCAAAGTCCACCGCCGGGGCGGAACCTACGACTTTCTGCTGAAATTCCTGCCAGAAAGCCTGTTCCACCTCCGGCTTCTGAAAGGCAAACTGCCATGCCGGTTTGGCGGCAGACAATGCCCCGCAAACCAACATCAAAAGAAGAGGTAAAAGCGTTCTCATTTCCCTGCCTCTTCTTTATAAAGTTCGCCGATCCACTTGGGGGACTGCACCAGTTTCTTGTAGAGTTCCAGCGGTTCGCCGCTGTCCTGCAGAACACGGGTCCCGTGATTTTCCCAGATCATGGCTTTGAAATTGGGATATTTTTCCGGCACTTCAAACCACTCTTTCACCCAGCGGACACGATCCATTCTGTCCGGAGAATCAAAGCCGCCTTCCGCAACCATCATGGGCTTGCGGTCGCCGTACTTCTCATAAACTTCCCGGCAGCGGCCGATGGGGTAACGGTCACCTTCGCTCCTGACATACTGTCTGGACGGCGGATAGCAGGAAAGCCCCACCCAGTCCACATACTGGTCGCCGGGGTAATAGCGTTCCATTTTGTTCCATTCCACATCCGGATAACTGCGGTGATTGGGCGACCACAGAAAAATGTGGTGTTCCGCAGCACCGATCTGTTCGGCAATGTTGTAGATCCGCCGCCACGCCGCCAGAAAAGCCGCAGGTTCAAACCCCCAATCCACCCAGCCGGAATTGAATTCATTCATGGGGCGCAACCAGATCGGCGCCCGGTTGTTCAATGTCTTTGCCGGATCCATCATATCCCGGAAATAGGTGATAAAATATTCATCAAATTCCCCTGCGGCAATTTTTTCCAGACGGACGGCCGCGGGGGGCAGCCAGCCATTGGAGATAAAACGGGGCCCCGCAGAGCGTTCCATCAAATCCATATTAAGCAGGTCCTGCAATTCGCTGAAATTGCGTTCCGGGCTCATGCCCTGATACCACAGGACCATGGAAAGTTTTTTGCCCACAAGATTTTCAAAAGTTTCCAGCGACATGGGGGCCTTGCGCCCCTTGCGCCAGGGTTCTTTAAAGCCGTAGGTCGGCGGGAATGCGCCGTGGTAAACACCGTTTTCCGGAACCATTTTCCAGGTGTTTTTGATCATCCCGGTTACTTCCATTTCGTCGATCATGGTCAACGCATTTTTACCGCCGCCGGGAGTGAGGGTAATGCGGATATAACGGGCGGAAACCTGCGCGGCTTTCCCTTCCAGCGTAAACATGCCGTCCGGAACCTCTTTCCCTTCTCCGGAAAGCCACGGAGAGTATGTTTTGCCATCCGTACTGACTTCGGCACGCCATGCTTTGGGGACGGCATAATAGGCTTCGTGGTCACGCCTGCCGGTGATTTTCAGCGTTTCCGCCTTTTGGACACGGCCCAGATCCAGAGTCAGCACCACATCTTCCTGTCCGCGCCAGCCCACATAAGCAAATTTTTCAAAATTCTTTACGGCACCGCGCAAACCATCCGTCAAACGGCTGCCCAGAGTCCACGCATTGGGGGCACTGTCCACATAAGCCCGGAAAGGAGGACGGTTCGCCTGATAAAATTTCCCGATAGAGAGATTCCCGGGCGTCCACTTCCCCGCATCCGGAGAAGCCATTTTGAAACTGTACGGCGGAACCGCAGGCTTCGGATCCTGCCACAAATTCAGCTGGAGAGAATCAAAGTCCAACGTATAACTCTTGACCGGGATATTGACAAATGCCGCCCCCAGCTCCACATTCGCCATGGTGGCGGCAGCAGGGGTTTGGACAAGGCCGGACATCACGCTGAAACGCCCGAAAGGAGAAAATTGCGGCGGGATCACCGACTGCCCCAGTTTTTTCCCTGCGGCATCCAGCCAGATCAGCTTGGCAGTTGCACGGGCAATATTGATGTGGCTGTTACGGATCCGCGCCTCAAAGCGGTACTGTGCCCCGCCCCGGACCGGCACGGGGACGACGGACCGGATGAGAACATCCTGCGGCAAAGTTTTGCAGGCATCGGAGAAAAACCGGAGCGCATATTTCCCGGCCTGGGAAGACCCGGTCAATCGCCAGCGTTTGCCGTCGATCCCGGCCCAGCCTGCCGCACCATGGTCAAAAGTCAGATCCAGTTTCGGAGCCTGCAAATCCAGCGTATCATCAGCAATGCGGACAGCCGGTTCGGGAGAAAGTTTTTCGCCGAAATCCAGATCATCAAACCGGGCAAAGACCATTTGCATCAGAGGTGCCGCGGCGTACACGCTCAAAACAGGACGGCACTCCACTGCCCCGGCAGGAGGTTCCACCCGGAAAACATTCCGCACATACCGCCCCTGAAATCCGGGCGTCAGCGGGTAAGGATTTTCTTTGATCAATTTGCCGGAACTATCAAAAAACTGCATCAGGATCTGCATCTTTACGGGAGTATCTTCTTTTCCGGAAAGAGAAACCCGCACCGCACCGTCAAAAGCCTTTTTTACAGAAAATTTACGGGAGGAAGTAAGCAGTGCCGGACGGGCAGCGGCTTTAGGCGACTTGTACAACGCCCGCTGAACAGCGGTTTTGCCGCTGGCGGCAGAGCCGGTCAACTGCCAATAGGTACCGTCGATCCGGGACCAACGGCTTGGGGCATCATTTTCAAAGTCATCGCTTGCCGGAAGTGCCAGCAGAGGCAGAGCTGCAGCCCCCGCCAGCAGCCCCATCCAGAATTTACCATGTTCCATGCTTTTTTCCTT
This sequence comes from Lentisphaeria bacterium, assembly GCA_017457105.1. Lineage (GTDB taxonomy): Bacteria > Verrucomicrobiota > Lentisphaeria > Victivallales > Victivallaceae > UBA1776. Next base: position 8,619 of record JAFTIA010000021.1, read on the forward strand.
ACATTAAAGTACTTTTGTAATATACTGCGACCATTCAAAAATTTTAGCGAAACGATTCGCCAACTGTCAACATATCATGCTTTCGGCAAAAATCAAGAGAAAGATCAAAAAAAAAGAGAAATGATTCGCCCCCGACTTCCGACAATTGAAAAAATGTTATCCGGCTGTATATTACAAAAAAATCAAGGCTGTTTACTAAACATAGACTGATATTATGGAGCGCAGACGATCTGGATCGTCAAGCGACGGGTCAAGGGGCAACCGCCCCTTGCGGGGATTTTTAAGGGCGAGAAGCCCTTAAATGATAAGCCCCGGCCCCCCGCTCCAATAAAAAATCAGCAAGCAATCAGCTTGCGATTTTTTCCGGGGCCTTACGGTTCAGCGTA
>JAFTIA010000022.1 GCA_017457105.1 Lentisphaeria bacterium
GCTGCACCGCTGTGCAGCGATTCCCTCCCTAGGCCCCTGCGCGCTCGGCACCGAAGGGCCTCGCCCCGTGTGTTAGAGAATGCACAGGGATGTTCTGCCCAACTGCTGCGCTATGTGCGTTGGAAATTCCGGAGCGCATGGCACACAGGCTGCCATAGACCATTTACAGTATTCCCGGTATTCGCAGTATTCATGGTTTCTTTGTTCCCACCCTGTGCATTGCGCAATGTGCTTTGCTGGCCGGAGGGAATGTGCTATGTTCTTTGGAGGACGCACAGCACAGGGCGCACGGGTGTTAGAGAATGCACATGGAAATTCATTTTTGCCGATGATGGGCGTTTTCCGCCCATCACGGCAAAAAAAAATGGCGAGAGAGACGGGGCTCGAACCCGCAACATCCACCGTGACAGGGTGGTACTCTAACCAGTTGAGCTACTCCCCCGCGCTTTGTAATTCTTACTATACACCATTTTTTCATCAATGCAAATGCCGGAACTGGTTTTTTTGACTTTTTTTTGACTTTTTTCCGGAAAGAAGCCGCAATGACAGACTTGATCGGCTTGTAAAATGGTGTCTTCTGTGGTATGGTAGAGGTATGAAAAAAACAGTTTCCATTTTTATATATCTTCTTGTAATGGGTGTGGTGTTTGCTGCGCCCCGGAGAATGCAACTGCAGGATACGGAAGTCCAGACCGGTTCCGGGATCAAGGTGATTTACCGCGCCGGGACGTTGCAGAAGCCGGATGGTATGGCCCTTTTGCGGGAACTGGACCGGGAAGTGACCCGGCTTTTCCGGGCTCCGCCGGGACTGGGGGCTTGCCGGATCATTGTGGACCGTTCTTTTACCGGGTCGATTGAATTCAGGAGCCGGGGCAAAGTCCGGGAGATTTTTTTGCCGGAAAATTTTTATGAGCAGGGGACAGATTCCCGTTTCCGCGGTCAGTTGACGGGCGAGATACTGGGGGGGCGATACGGCTTGCGCGGTCAGTTGCGCCCATTGCCGGTCTGGATCGTTCTTGGCATGGAGGGGATACGCCAGAATGCACAAACGGCAGGCAGGATCGTTCGTGTTCAGCAGTATTATCCTGTTTTGCGGGGATTGATGGGGATCGGATGTATGCCGGATTTCCGGGCATTGATGCAGTTGGAGTCCGGGGAATTTTCCGGCAGTGCCCGGCTGGCAGTTTGTGAGTTCGGGCGGTTTCTGCTGGAAACATTTGCAGGGATATCCAGTGTAAGGCAGAATGCTTTGGGCGATTATGCCGCAGAAATGCTGAAAGGAGAACGGAAAGAGCCGGATATTTACCGGACAACGCTTCTGCCTGTAATGACAACCGGGCGACACAAAAATTTAACGGAAGATACTTTTTACAAACTGTATGCCACCCGGGCGGCATTCAATCACAGAACGCCCCGTCCTGCGGAAGATTTGCTGAAACTTTTACCTGAAAAATTAACATTTGAAGTTCCTTCCCAGACGGCAAAGGGGAAGATGCTGAAGGGAAATATGATGGACCTTCCCGGAATGCTGGCGGGAAAAAAAGCGGAAGCCATTGCTGCTCAAATCCAAATCCGGCAGAAGTTGCAGGGGTTCATCAGTGAATTTTCGCCGGAAATCGCTGCCGCTGCCGGGCCTTTGCTTGCCGCCATGACATCCATGACCGGAGCTTCGCCCGAAGACGAATGTGCCGCACTGGAAAAGGGGCGGATTATTCTGGAAACGCAGTTGAAAAATTGGATGAAAGTCGAAAAGTACCTGGAGGAAGCGGAGCAGAAATTTGTCCGGCCCGGGGTGCTTTTTCAGTCGGAATTATCCACGATGTCCGAGGAACAGGAGTTGCTGACTCCGGCTGAAAAGGAGTTTTTCAACCGGGTCGAGCAGAAATATCTGGAACATTAATTTTCCGCGCGGGATACGGTAAGGGTGATTTTTTCCTCTTTTCCGTTCAACTGCAGTTCCATTTCGCCTTTCTGAATGCGGTCAAATGCCGCCATAAACTGCTGATCCGGATTCCAGTTGTTCAGCATTTTTTCGGCCGCCATCCGCAGAATAAATGCCGGTACCGGCAAATTCCCAATGCGGCAGGATTCCAGTTCCAGAAGTCCGTTTTGACCACGGCGGGCCGTAAAAACAACCATCAGACGGAAAGGCAGTTTTTGATTGATCTTCTGATAAAGAATCATGCCGAATTGATCATGGGGCATTTTGATGAATGAAAAATATCCGTTATTACGATCCGGTTCACGGAGAGCATCTTTATTTTTTCCCGCGCGGTATTGGCCGAATGCAGGATTAAAAATCAGCATATTGCCCAGCTGGCGGATGGTGAGCGGATCAGCTGCAAAAATTCCTCCGTTTTTACGGAGAAGCTGCAACCGTACTTTGAATTCGGTATCGTCTGCCGGAACCGGTTGCGGCATGGGGTAATCCTGCCAGGAAAGCGGAACGAATAAAAAGAAATACAAAAGACCTCCTCCGCCGATGAGCAGAACGAGCAGTGTCATTACAACCAATTTTATTTTTTTGAATATCCATTTCATGAGTCTGCCGGGTGCGGACGCGATCGTTTGAACAAACATTGAATTTTTCATCCGGGCAACGGCTTTCCGTTCGGAATGGGCAAGTTTTACGCCACACTCTGTGCATACAATGGCGTTGCCATGATTCACCGTGCCGCATTTCTGGCAAATAGTCTGACGCATCTATTGATCTCCTGAAAAAAAATCCCCGTCATTATGATATTCATAACACGGGGAATACTATAGCGTTCCGCTGAAGAATTGTCAACCCTACGACAGGAGAAAACGCAATTCTTCCAACGAAAATTTGCCGCTGACCGCACCGGGGTTTTCAATAACATGATCAAAAATCTCCTGCTTCTGCTGCTGCATATCAAGGATTTTTTCTTCAATGGAATCCTTGACCAGCAGTTTCAGCATGGTGACCTGCCGGGTCTGCCCAATGCGGTGCGTCCGGTCTGCGGCTTGCAGTTCCACCGCCGGATTCCACCATGGGTCACAAATCACCACTGTGTCAGCAGAGGTCAGATTCAGCCCGGTACCGCCCGCTTTCAAGCTCAAAAGGAAGAGCGGGATCTCCGGATCGTTGTTGAAGCGGTCCACATGGGCCTGCCGGTTCCGGGTGCCGCCATCCAGATATTCATAGGGGATCCCTGCCGCATCCAGCCATTCGGAAATTTTAGCAAGCAAACTTGTGAACTGGCTGAAAAGAAGCAGTTTGTGCCCGGAATCCAAATGTTCCAATACGATTTCCTGCAGAAGTTCAAACTTGGCAGAAGTGACATTTTCTCCGGCATTTTCCGGCAGGAGTTCCGGGTGACAGCAGATCTGGCGCAGCCGCAAAAGGGTGGTAAAGATCTCCGTTCCCGCCCGCTGGTCGCCTTTGCTCATCTTGGCAAGCTGTGCCAGCCCGTTTGCCCGGATCTCTTCATAAAGAGCCTGCTGTTCCGGCTCCATGGAGCAGAAAAGCATCCGTTCCTGTTTGGGCGGCAGTTCCTGCCCTACCTGACTCTTGGTGCGGCGCAGGAGGAAGGGGGATACCCGCGCGGCGAGATCCTGCTGAAGAGCCGGATCATCGGCGATATTGGCATAGAATTTGCGGAAAGCTGTGAAACTCCCCAGCATACCCGGATGGAGAAAATCCATGATGCTCCACAAATCTTCGCTGGAGTTTTCCAGCGGTGTCCCGGTAAGGACGATCCGGTGAGTGGCCCGGATGGATTTGCAGTTCTGGGAGTTGGCAGTTCCCGGATTTTTGATGTGCTGTGCCTCATCCAGAATGAGATAACTCAAATGCTGTTTTTTCAGCTTGGCGGCATCGTGCCGCGCTGTGGCGTAAGAGAGTACCAGAAGATCAAAGTCTTCCAGATGTTTCCACACATTTTCCCGGTTGGTGCCGGACATGGCGGCGACCCGCAGATCCGGAACAAATTTGTGCGCCTCCCGTTCCCAGTTGCTTACCAGACTGGAGGGGCAGATCACCATGGCGGGATCATCCTTTTTTGTCAACCGGGAGGCAAGAAGAGCCAGAAGCTGGATGGTTTTCCCCAGCCCCATTTCATCGGCAAGGATCACATTGAAAAGGTTATCCGTCATATTGCGGAGCCACTCCACGCCTTCCGCCTGATATTTCCGCAGTTCGCCTGCAAAACGGAACGACGGTTCCGCTTTCGGCTGTTCCTGATGGCTTTCCTGTTCCGCCAGTTCCGGCGGGCAGGCATCCGGCAGACCGGAAGTCAGGTGCCGGAAATAATGCATAGCATAGAGCGGTAATTCAAAGGTATGCCGTTCTTCGTCCAGAGCTGTGATGGCATTGGGCGCACTCCGGAGAAAAAATCCCAGAGATTCCGGAATGCGTGCCAGAATGCCATTTCCGCAATCCGCATAGATTTTGCCGGATTTGACGGCTCCAGCCATTTGCCGGAAACTTAACGGAGTTGCTCCGGCCTTCAAGTCATAGTGCATCAGAAAGCCGTCTGCCGTGCGTTTGACTACCGAGCAGGAAAATTCCGCCCGTGGCAATCCAGTTCCGCCGCAGCAGAGTTTGGCAAGCGGAGCTTCCAGACAGATATTGCCTCTGGTTTCCAGCCATGCCGGGAGAACTTTATCCAGAAATGTTCCGGCTGTTTCCGGATCTTCCAGCGTAAAAATGCCCCCGTTCTGCCTGGAAAATCCGAACATTTCCAATTCCCGTTCCAGCATCAATTCGGCACATTCGTCCCGCAGGAAACACTCTGCCCCCAGCCTGCCGATCCTGCCGGAGTCCACCGGGAAAACGCCGTCATCATACAAATAACGGACTTGAAGCTGGAAAAGTTGACTTTCGTGATCAAAAACCGCCCCCAGAAGCACTTTGGCCCGGGCCTGCCGGAGCGTGATGGAATCGATATCCATGACAGGCAGGGGGAAGGCTCCGTCCTGCAGCATATTTTCCGAGATCCTTCCGCTGGAAAGGGATTGTTCCCCGGTACGGTAAAAACTACGGAGCCAGCCCACATCCACAGTGGCGGGGACAAAGAAATATTCCCCCAGCTTGCCGATCCAGCAGCCGGAACGCCCGGTGATCACTTTGGCTCCGCAGATGGGCAGCAAAGATGAACCGATTTTCAATCCGGGAGAGATGGTAACATCTTTTTGATTGGCAGAGCGCAATATCACCGGTTCGCACCGGTCGCCCCGGATGTAAAGGGTGCGCCCATCTCTGGTAAAACGCTCAAAGCCCACCAGTGAATGGAAAAGTTCCGCAGTCTGTTCGCTGTTCAGCAGGATATTGGAGCCATCCGGTTCGCCGTTGACGGCCAGAAAACGGATGATCTGCTGATCCTGCAGGGAAAATTCATTGAGTTTCAGGGCAATGGAAAGTTTTTTCTCAAAGAAAAGCTGCCGTAAATTATTGAGATTGCCCAGATAATCCCGCTCTGAACCGCACAGTTTGACGGCAAAAACAGCGTTTTCCCACTTGCTCGGCACATGGGGGAATGCAGACAACGCCTCCAACTTCAACCGGGCAGTGGGATTGGCAGGCGTTTTCTCCGCCAGCGTATCCAGCCCTTCATATTTCAGTCCGGCGTACTTGGATTCTCCGTCGTTAATAGGCTTGATCTCCTGATTGAATCGTCCGCAATACATAATGGCAGCCACAGCATGAGCGCAGAGTTTGCCATCTATTTCGCCGCAAAGATCGCAATCCACACCGCCGTGATCGCCGGGTGTGACTTGCGCTCTGGCATAGGTATTATGGTCCAGAAAAATGGCACTGATCCTGCCATCCGGCATTCGCCACGCACAGGTAAGAGCTCCGTTTTTGAGCAATTGCTTGGCGGTTTTCAGCTGTTCCGCACCGGATGCGGCAGCCAATTTTTCTTCAAAACTGCTTTTTACCATTTCCCCCTCCATCTCGTAAATTCCGGATCAAGCCGTGTCCCCCCGGAACGGCGTTCATCTCCTGTGATCCGGAATAAGTCTTGTCAATACTATAATGCCGGGGATGGATTTTTGCAAATAAGAACGGGAAAAATCATTTTTCCTGTTCCTGCATCCCCGGCAGTGTGATTCAGCAATAAAGTTTTGCGGCATTGCCGGAATGGATCTTTGCAAGCAGATCTGCATCCAGTTCCGCCCGTTCCAGTTTCCAGAGCGCAGCCGTGGTGTAATACAAGGGCGTATGAGAACCGAAAAGCAGCTGATCCCCCGGCAGGTTTGCCAGAGCTTCTTTGACATCAAACGGTTCAAAAGACGCCATTTCACCGTAAACATTTTTGTGACGGCAGGTGATGGAAAGTTCGCCGCCCATGCAGTTGAGGAGAACGATCTTCGCTTCCGGCAGAGCGTCCGCAAAGGCTTCCACATCCGCCGCCGGGACAGAGGGAACCATGGCACGCAGGTGATGGCTCCGCTCATCTTCTTCACGCATGATGATGTGGAGGACGATGTTGCGGCTTGCCAGATCCTTTGCCATTTCCAGCGTTTCCGGATCGGTCAATTTGTAGTTGTGGAACGAGGGGTACAGTGCCACCGCCTTTGCCTGAATGGTCTTCCACTGCTTGTAATCCGGGCGCACCGCAAAGGCGGGAATAAAACCGGGGATCACAGCCTTGGCAAGTTCGGCATTGATAAAATCCAGATCGTGGCAGAAGGGGGCCCCGTAGTGGCGGGTCACGCCGCCGGTGATGCCGCGCTTGGCCAGATGATCGTACAAGGCTTTGGGGTTCCCCGCAAAACGCAGGTTGCGGAACGGCCAAACGCCGACAGCTGTATTGACGTCGAAAATCATATTTTCAGGATCCTTTCCGTATTTTTCCAGAGGATCAATTCACGATCGGCATCGGAGATCTCTGCTTCTTCAAGCTTTGCCAACTGGGGAGCGTAATCCCGGCAGGGGGCATCGGAACCGTAGACGATGCGTTCCGCACCGATACGGCGGATGGCGTATTCCAGGAACCCGGCTTCCGGCTGGCCGCCGGAGGTATCCACCAGCACATTGGGGCAGTCTGCAATCATTTCCACGCCCCGGATGCCGCAGCCGATAAGGTGCGCCATCACAATCGTCACATTGGGCCAGCGGCGGGCGAGGTAAGCGATATCCGAGGGATCGGATTCTTCATCGCACTTGCCGGTGGTTTTGTACCAGCAGTGATGGAGCAGGATACGATCCTGCTTTTCCAGTTCTTCCATAATGGGGTCCATTTCCGGCTTGCGGCAATTCCAGGAACATTCCAGTTTGACCCCGCAGAAATTCTTTTTGCTCAACACCCGGCGCATTTCCTGCACCTGGAATTCCCCGGTATGCGAGGGATTCAAATGGCAGAAGCCGAGGCAGAACCCATCGTATTTTTCCACATCGGCAATGGTGTCGTCATTGATTTTGACGATCTGTTCCGGAGTGGGATAATACCCGTGCCGAAGCACGTCGCCCAACAGTACGATCCGGTCGATACCGTTGCGTTTGGCACCTTCCACGATCGGAGCGGTTCCCTGCCGCTCAAAATTGTGTGTGTGAATGTCAATGATCATAATACATCTTTCCTTGTAGATGATCTCCCGGCCTTTCCGGGATTTATTTAACATGGGAAATATACACCCGCTGCGGCGTGGTGCAAGTTTTTTTCCGGGCAAAATGCAAATTGTTTCGGGCATTTTGCCAAAAAAGGTTGAAAAATGCGGCTGCCGGGTATATTTTTTGAGTGTATTTCAAAAGAGTATCATCGTGGAGATTTTTTATGCTGAAAGCCGGATTGGATATCGGCGGTACCAAATGTGCGGCGGTACTGGGCCGGATGGAGAGCAATGGAGCGATCCATGTTATCGGAAGAGCCGCTTTTGCCACCCGGGAGGCCGCAGGGCCGGTGGACTGCTTGAGGCGCCTTTGCAATGAACTTGCAGGATTGCTTCAGGAGTTCGCCCCCGGGGAAACTCCGGACGGCGTGGGGATCAGCTGCGGCGGCCCGCTGGATGCGGAAAACGGGATCGTGCAATCTCCGCCGAACCTGCCGGGGTGGGATGATATTCCCGTGGTGGAGATCGTTTCCCGCCTGACAGGATTCCCCGCCAAACTGGAAAACGATGCCAATGCCTGCGCTCTTGCCGAATGGCGTTTCGGGGCGGGGCGTGGCACGCAGAATATGATTTTTCTTACATTCGGCACCGGTTTGGGGGCCGGCGTGATCCTGAACGGTAAACTTTATGGCGGCACCAACGGCATGGCAGGGGAATGCGGTCATGTCCGGCTGGCTCCGGAAGGACCTGTGGGTTACGGGAAAGCCGGTTCTTTTGAGGGGTTCTGTTCCGGCGGCGGCATTGCGCAGCTGGGGCGTTTCCGTGCGGAAGAGGCACTGGCGGCGGGGAAACCCCTTGCATGGTGCCCGGATGCGGCATCTCTGGAAATGGTTTCAGCCAAAATGATTGCCATTGCTGCAGATGCCGGAGACGAAGCGGCTCTTGCCGTTTACCGGGAAAGCGGCCGCAAACTGGGGCAGGGGCTTTCCATCCTCATTGATATATTGAATCCGGAACGGATCGTGATCGGCAGTATTTTTGCCCGTTCCGAACATCTTTTGCGGCCTGCCATGGAAGAGGTTTTGCGCCGGGAAACGCTGGCTGCATCAATGGATGTCTGCCGGATCGTTCCGGCAGAGCTGGGGGAAGCCATCGGTGATCTGGCAAGTCTGGCAATTATTTAAGTTTGTTATCAAGGAGCTGTGCAAATGGAAATCAAAGGCAATTGGAGTCTCTTTTTTGAAGATCCTGCGACCGGTGTTGCGCACACTGTTCCGGCGCAGGTGCCGGGCAATGTGATCGGTGATCTGCACCGTGCTGGAATCATTCCGGATCCTTTTTTCGGCAGCAACTCTGTGGCTCTCCGGAAATATGAATTTGCTGACTGGACGTATAAAACGACCTTCGTTCCGCCGGAATATGAGCCGGGGGAACGGCTGCAGCTCACGCTGGACGGCGTGGATACGGTATTTACACTTTTTATCAACGGGGAAGAAGTGGGCAAGGGCGAAAATATGTTTATCGCCCACTCCTTTGATGTGACGGATTTTGTTAAACCGGGTGTGGAGAATGATCTGACGGTGGAAATCAGGTCCAGCATCCATTTTGCAAGGAGTATCCCGCTGACCATGGCATCCCATACCCATGATTACTCTTATGATAACTTTGCACTGCGCCGTGCGCTCCATACTTACGGCTGGGATATTGCCCCCCGGATCGTCGGGGCGGGGCTGTGGCGGAAGGTCACGCTGGATGTCCTCAAGCCGGAACGGTGGACGGAAGTTTATCTGCATACGGATGCGTTGGAAAAGAATCATGCGGAACTGTCACTTTTCTGGCAGTTTACTTCGCACCGCCGGATGCTGGAGGGTTATACGGCGCATTTTTCCATGAAGTGCGGCGAATCGGTTTATGAAGAAACAAAGGTTCTGCGTTTCACATCCGGAATGCACTATATCCGGCTTGCTGACCCCAAATTGTGGGAGCCGCGCAACTGGGGAGCGCCCCATTTGTACGACTGTACGCTGACATTGCTTTTTAACGGCGAAGTCAAAGACATTTACAAATTCCGTACCGGTATCCGCACGGTGGATCTGATCCGCAGTGAGCCGGAACCTTACGAAAAAGGAAAGTTTCTCTTTGAAGTCAACGGTCGCCCGTTCTTTGCCATGGGGTCCAACTGGGTGCCTGCGGATGCTCTCCATGGGGAAAATCCGGGGCGTGTCCGGGAAGCACTCCGGCTGATGGCGGAAACCGGCAGCAACATGATCCGCTGCTGGGGCGGCAGTGTTTACGAAGACCACGAATTTTTTGATATATGCGATGAACTGGGGATGCTGGTGTGGCAGGACTTTATGATAGCCTGCCAGACCCCGCTGCAGGATGAGCGTTTCCGGAACACCATGGCGGAAGAGGCCGCCAGTGTGATCCGTAAATTGCGCCAGCACCCCTCCATTGCACTGTGGAGCGGCGATAATGAGTGTGACTGTTCGTTGAAATGGACCGGCCGTCTGCGGAAACTTCTCCCCTCCAGCAACAGCATTACCCGGGAAATTCTGCCCCGGGCGGTGTGGTCACATGATCCGGGCCGGGATTATCTGCCCAGCTCGCCTTTCCTCCATGACAAAGTTGCCCGCGAGCCGGAGAAATATCATTGCCCGGAACAGCACCTGTGGGGGCCCCGGGACGATTTCAAGCGGGACTTTTACCGGCGCAATACAGCGGTTTTTGCCAGCGAAATGGGGTATCACGGGATGCCGGAACCTGCTTCGCTGAAACAATTTCTGCCGCCGGAATCATTGAACGGGCGTGTGGGAAATCCGGACTGGATCTGTCATGCAGCCCAGCCTTTCGGGGATTTGGAAGGGTGCAATGTTTATCGCATCCAGCTGATGCTGGATCAGGTGCTGGCTCTTTTCGGTACCGTGCCGGAGGAATTGGAGCCTTTTGCGGAACTTTCCCAGATCGTGCAGGCGGAGGCGTTCAAATTCTTCATAGAGAGCTTCCGTATCCGCTGGCCGGAAAAGACCGGGGTGCTGTGGTGGAATCTGATCGACTGCTGGCCCCAGTTCTCGGATGCCGTGGTGGATTATTATTATCGTAAGAAGCTGGCATTCAGCTATATTTGTCAGTCTCAGCAGCCGGTGGTGATGATGTTTGATGAGCCGGAAGCGTGGCATATCGGGCTATATATCTCCAACGTGACCTTGCTGGCGCAGGAAGTGGATTATCAGGTGGAGGATCTGGATAGCGGCGAAGTGGTCCTTTCCGGGCATTGCCGTGTGGAAGCCAACGCCACATCCCGGGTGGATGCTTTGCGGATGAGCAGCGGCGAACAGAAGATGTATCTGATCCGCTGGACGGGGTCGGTCTCCGGGGTGAATCATTATTTGCAGGGGAGTGCTCCCTTCTCCCCGGAACGCTATAAAAACTGGATGAAAAAACTGCAATCTTTACCGGAATACAAGTGAGGTTTACCAATGGAACAGGCGATTAATTTGGGTTTTGTTCAGTGCCGTTACGGAACGGAGGAAAAACGCAGTGTGTCGGAGGCTTTGGATCTCTGTAAAGAGGCCGGGTTTATGCGTTTGGATTATCTGGTGGATGTTGCCAAGCCGGATTATCTGGAACAGGCAAGGCGCGACCGGGAAGCTGTTGATGCCCGGGGGATGAAGGTGACACAGAGTCACTGCCCGTTTTTCCGCTACGGGGAAAACGGCGTGGAGAAATTCAAGGAATTTGCCCCCCGGGCCGTGGAGGCCGCCGCCATTCTCGGGGCGGAATTTCTGGTGATCCATGCGGATGAATACCGTTCCGGCGGTGAGTTCGATGCGGCAGAAACCTTGCGGCAGACACAGGAATATTTGAAGCCTGTTATCGAGCGTTGCGTGCAGAAAGGTGTCCGGCCCGCTATTGAAAATCTTTTTGAAGACAAATACGGCGGTCCGCAGCGGTCCCGTTATACCTCTGAAGCCGAGGAAGTGCTGGCAGTCATAGAAAGTTTCCCCGGCTCCGGTATCGGGTGCTGCTGGGATTCCGGACACCACAATGTGTCCTTCGGGAAAGAGCGTTTTTTTGAAAAACTGGAAATACTTGCCCCTCACATTGTCTGTACGCACATGCACGACAACAAGTACGGTTTTGATATGCATAAACCCGCCTTTTTCGGTTCGATCGACTGGGCGAAGGTCATGGAAGTTCTGAAAAAAGCCGGTTATCAGGGGGATTTCAGCTGGGAATTTGTGTATGAACGGATGCCGGATGCGCTTTATAAAGAGTATCTGCATTTCATGTACAGTATCGGGGAATATCTCTGCAAATTGTGAGTTTGAAATGGAGATAACGTTTGAAGAACTGCGTACGCCGGAAGAACTTGCCCGGGTACGCAATATAGCGGATGTGATTTGGCCGGAAACGTTCAAGGACATTCTTTCGCCGGAACAGATCCGCTACATGATGCAGATGATGTATGCCCTGGATGTGATGGAAAATGAACTGGCATCCGGGTATCATTTTGCCATTGTCCTTGCCGACGGCAGAGATGCCGGGTATCTGGTTTATTCCGCATACGGGGATGACGGTACGGCTAAATTGCACAAGGTATATCTGCTCAAAGAGTTTCATCATCAGGGCGTGGGGCAGAAAATGCTGGAATACGCCTGTTCCCGCTGCCGGGAACTGGGATTTTCTTCTGTTCTTCTGGCGGTGAATAAGCAGAATCTTCCGGCGCAGAAAGCCTATTTGCGGCATGGATTTGTTATGGAAAAAGCCGTGAAATGCGATATCGGCCACGGCTTTTTCATGGACGATTACTTGATGCGGAAAGTTTTATAAAGCGCACCTGCCGGGGCAGGGTATCCTGCCCCGGCTGTTCTATTCAATATTCTGTTCTCTGGATGATCTCTTTCCGGAATTCCGGGCTCAAGGCGGCAAAATATTCGCTGAATCCGAATTTCCGGACCAGTAATGATGGATAATTTTCCGGATTTTTATCTGCTTCTTCAAGCAACTGGCGGTTGACCATGGAGATTCCGATATGCAGCCCGCCCATGGCGAAAAATCCTTTGATCAATGCCGCTGTCTGTTCCGGTTCCGGCGTGGTTCCCATTTTGAAATTCAAGCCGCCGCAAATGGTCCGGCAGAGCGGCAGGGATGCTGCGCTCCGCAATAATGCCGTGGGTCCGCTTTTGTCCCGGCCGTAGCCTGGAGACATATTTTCACTGACCGGTTCTCCCGCAAGGCGGCCGTCCGGCGTTGCCCCCAGCTTTGCCCCGTGGACAAAGTGCTGGCTCAACGAATAAAAAGATGGAACAATGATCATGCCGGTCATTTCCGCTGCACTTTCCACCGCATCCAGCAAGGTTTCCGCCGCCCGGACCGTCAAACGGTCGCCGGCCTCCGACCCGTTCCCGAAATGCGGTATGGTGTGGAAGAGCTCCTGACGCAAACTTTCCATTCCTTCAAAATTTGCATCTGTGATTTTCAGATATTCCGCAAGGGTATAGCGGCATTGGCGGAAAACCAGTTCTTCCAGTGTATTGAGACTGTCCCCGATGGTGGCAATGCCGGAAAACATGACATGCAGCCAGTTATAACGGGGCGTGGAAAGGTTGCGGATATTCAGCCCCTTTTCCCGGCACTCATCCACTGTAATGGCGTCCGGCGTAAAAGTGAGGGCATCGGTATAAACATTTTCTCCGGCAATACTGCTGATTTCCCGGCGGGCAATGTGATAAAAATGTGCGAGGATCTCGTCCGGAGAAGCTGCTTCCGGGTGCGTGTGCAGTGCCTCCATGAACCATTGTACCGGGCTGGTGAAGCGGTCAATGCGGCGCATCATGTTATAGAGTTTTCCCGGCAGGTTCACCCGGTTGCAGGCTGTGATGTCAAAGTTATGGAGGTCATCCTCCCTGATCCCCTTTTGCCGCAGGGTATTTTTGATGATTTTTTCGTTGAAAAAATTGGGAATGGAGGGGAGCATGGCAGCTTTCCCCGCCAGGTCCCACACTTCTTGCGGCATGTCTGTTGAAAGCCGGAAATTCAGTGTCGGCTGGGGCAGGGCACATTCGGCCGAGGCTTCGACGATAAGTGCGCTCAATTCATTGAATTCACATGTTCCATTTCCGTCACTGCCGCCCAGCGTGATATATTGCTTGGAGGAGTTGCAGGGGATGGGTTTCACATCAAAGTCGTCCGTGGCTGTGCCGCTTAATTCATTGAATTTCAGAAAGAGATGTGCAAGAAGATCTTTTGCTTCTTCTTTTGTTAAAATCCCTTTTTGCAGATCATTCCGGTAAAACGGCAGCAAGTATTGATCCATGCGCCCCGGTGTGTAATCCCGGGAGCCGCAAATGCCGCTGGTGACCATTTGCCAGAACCAGATACTTTGCACGGCAGAAAAGAAATCGTAAGCCGGTCCCATGGGGACATGTTTTAACGCCTCGCCTGCACGGTTCAGAGTTTCCCGGTAAAGGGGATTTTCTGTTTGACGGGCCCGGACAAAACATGCTTCGCTCCAACGGGCCGCAAGCCGTTGGACTGCATCAAAAAAGATGCGCGTGGACCGGGCAAAAAAACAGGCGTATTTATTGGGGTCTTTCCGTGCCGTTTCATCGATCTCATCCGCAAAAGAATAGAGCCCTTTCTGCAGGATCCGTTCCCAATTCCATGTGATATGCCCTTCGGTACGGAGAATGCCGGAAGTTGCGGCCACCGGCGTATCCGGGCAGGGCCACATGGCTTCCGCAAAACGGCCTGCCAGAATATCTTCCGCCGCAACCGGCGTGGTGATTTCATCCGCCACATGCACAAAGGCGGCAAGAAAACGGTCCTTCTCCGGCAGGGCTTCGATTTCTTCCCGGTATTTCAGCAAAATCAAGTCCCGGTCAATAAAGCAGAATTGCTTATTGCCGGCAAGGATTTTTTCCCTTAATAAATCATTTCTTGATTTCATATTTTGCCATTGTCCTTATCTTTTCCTGATCCTGACCGTTGTTTCCGCGGCAAGGATATCTGCCGCCTGCTGAACGGTTTCCTGAGAGGCAAAATCCGGATCGTCAAACGACCCGGTTTGTCCCAGACGCTTATTTTTCTCCACCCCCAGCGGGTGATAGGGGTGCAGGGTGATTTCTTCCGCATGGTGCAGGCTTGCCGCGATTTTGCCGATTTGCCGCCAATGGGATTCTTCGTGATTCAGGCCGGGAATGACCGGGCACCGGAGATAGATCCTGCCGCCGGCATCGTCGATTTTCCGGAGATTTTCCAGAATGAGAGCGTTATCCACGCCGGTCCATTGCTTGTGTTTGGCAGGATCTGCCGCTTTGAGATCGTAGAGAAATAAATCAATATAAGGCAGGATCATCCGGTATTTCTCCCACTCCGCAAAGCCGCAGGTATCCAATGCGGTATGAAGTCGGTGTTTTTTTGCTTCCTGCACCAGCTTCAGGCTGAAATCAAATTGCGCCATGGGTTCTCCGCCGGAAAGGGTCATCCCGCCGGTATCGCCGTAAAAAACACGGTCGGCAAGGACTTTTTTCAGAACTCCGTCAACACTCATTTCCTTGCCGACTTTAACCAGGGCTTCCTGATAACACTTTGCCGTACAAGCTCCGCAACGGGTACAGTTCTCCCGCGTGAATGTATGGATTTGTGTCAGTGTATGACATTGATTCGGGCAGGCTTGCTGACAATTTCCGCAGCCGGTACAGCGTTCCTGCGTAAAGAAAATTTCCGGAATGCTTTTTTGAGATTCCGGGTTATGGCACCATACACAGCGGAGCGGACAACCTTTCAGAAACACCGTAGTCCGGATCCCCGGACCGTCGTGAATGGAAAAATGCTGAATGTCAAAAACAATGCCCATTTTTTTGAACGTTTCATTGAACGATTTTGGCCAGACCGCCGCCGGAGGTTTCCCTGTATAATGCCGGGAGATCGTGGCCGGTGGATTTCATGGCGGCAACCACATTATCAAAGGAGACCCGGTGTTTGCCGTCAGAGAGCAGGGCGTATTCTGCTGCAATCACAGCTCGGTTGGCGGCAAGAGCATTCCGTTCGATGCAGGGGATCTGCACCAACCCCAGTACCGGATCGCAGGTCAGCCCGAGAAAGTGTTCCAGCCCGATTTCGGCGGCGTATTCGATTTGCGCCGTCGTTCCCCCCATCAGCACGGCCGCCGCCCCTGCCGCCATGGCACAGGCAACGCCGATTTCCCCCTGGCAACCCACTTCTGCGCCGGAAATGGAGGCATTCTGCTTGGCAGTATTGCCGATGATCCCGGCGGCGGCGAGGGCGTTGATGATCCGGGAATCCGGGCAACCGGTGATTTCCTGCATGTATTTCAACACTGCCGGGAGAACGCCGCAGGCGCCGCAGGTGGGGGCGGTCACCACGGTTCCGCAGGAGGCGTTTTCTTCGCCGCAGGCAAGCGCGTAGGCGGAAAGCAGTCCGGTGCGCCGCAATCCGTCCTTCTGCAATTTCGCCTTGTCGTACACTAAATAGGCTTTCCGGGCAAGGCGCAACGCCCCCGGCAGAACTTCATCTTTTTCCAGTCCGGCACGGATGGTTTTCTGCATTTGAATCCACACCTCTCCCAGATATTGATGGATATCCGGCGCATCGAATTCCGATGCCAGGTGCCACAGGGGTCGCCCCTCCCGGTCTGCCCAGTTCATGGCTTCTGCAAAATCTTTCAGGGGATAAACGCCATCTTCCGGGGCGGTCCCGTTTTCTTCCCGCAAAGCTCCTCCGCCCACGCTGTAAACCTGCCAGACATCCAGAATGTTTCCGGCGGCATCTTCTGCTTGAAATGTCATACCGTTCGGGTGAAATGCGGGGACTGTATCCGGTTCCCACAGAAGCGTAGTGCGTTCCTGTTTCAGTATATCCAGAATGGCTCGGTCGGTAAAGTGTCCTTTCCCGGTCGCCGCCAGACTCCCCTGCAAAGTGACAGTAAAGTGTGCCGCCTCCGGGTTGCGGGCGAGGAATTGCTGTGCCGCATGGCGGGGCGCCATGGTGTGACTGCTTGAGGGACCGATGCCGATCCTGTAAAGTTCTTTGAGGGATTGCATATATGTACCTTTCGTTAGCCAGTTTACTTTAGCACAAAGGTATCTTTTGTCAAAAAAGAAATCAGATTTTGTTAATAAAGTAACTTGACAAAGTGTTTTTTGGAGATAATGTTTACAAAATACTTTGACAGGAGTGGGAAAGCAATGAAAAAAGTCGTATTGGTGGGGGCGAGCCTCCGTGTGCGGGAATTTGTAAAGGTTTTGCAGAGAGATTTTACGGACCGTTACCAGATCGTTGGGGTGATGGATGTCGATCCCGGCAAGATGCAGGGATTTTGTGAATCCCTGAATTTGCAGATCGGCTGTTTTACGGATTTTGATGTTATGTGCGATGCGCTTCAGCCGGATATGGCTCTGGTGACCACGGTGGACAAATATCATGCAGAATATGTTATCCGTGCATTGGACCGGAAAATCGGGGTCATTTGTGAAAAGCCCCTCTGTATCAGTGCGGAACAGTGCCGTGCCATCCGGGCGGCACAGAAGCGGAATCCGGAAGTTTTTGCCGTGACTTCCCATAATTTGCGGTATTACCCGCCTTTTTTGAAGATGCACGAATTGATCTCTTCCGGCGTGATCGGGAAAGTGCTGACAGTGCAGTTCGTGGAAATGCTGGACCGTTACCACGGCACCAGTTATTTCCGGCGGTGGAACAGCGAAAAAGCCAATACCGGCGGCTTGCAGTTCCACAAGTCCAGCCATCACTTCGATGTGTTGAATTGGCTTCTCAACAGCCGTGCCGCAGAAGTTACTGCCGCAGGAGGGCTGATTTCTTACGGAGCAAAGGCATCTCCTTTCCATGGCGAGCGGTGCAGCAGCTGCACGCACGAGTGTCCGTACCGGGTGCGGTACAAGGAGAAGATGGATTCGCTGACCTATCAACTTTTTTACAAATACGGCACTCCCGGACGCTACACGCCGGATCTGTGCATTTTCCGCCCGGAAATCGATATCGAGGACTTTTTTACCGCTGTGATCCGCTACGAAAACGGTGTGTTGTGCAATTACAATTTGACTGCACAGGCAAATTACGAGGGGATGACCATGATGATCGACGGCGAAAAGGGCAGGATCGAGTTTGAAAGCCGTATTTACCGGGATTTGAAAAGCGAAACGGATGATGTTCAGGATACCAATACCATGAGCAGAAACCGTTTGACCCTCTGCCGTTACGGAGCCGGTGAGCCGGAGGAGGTGCCGGTAAACCAGACCGAAGGCGGGCACGGCGGAGCGGATACACTTATCGTGCAGGATCTTTTCAGTGACGCCCCCAGCAGGACACTTGCTACGATGGAGGATGGTATCCAGGCGGTCCTGGTGGCAGCCGGTGTGAACCGCTCCATGGCTGACGGCAGGACGGTGCGGGTCCAGGATTTATTGGCGGAGTAAGACTTTCCTGCTTGCAAAACATCTTGCGGGGCTGTATATTTCTCCGGATAAATCAAATGATCGAAGGAGAAATGGATGCCGCATTATTTACTGGACCGCCGGATCATCGGGGAATATTGCCGCCGGTTCAATGCGCTGGATCAGGAGTTGTATTCCGGTGACATTCCCAACCGGGAGGCGGAATCGTTCCTTTCTGCCAATATCCCCTGCTTCGATTGCCCGGACCCTGTGATGCAGGAAATCTGGTATTTCCGCTGGTGGAGTTTCCGGAAACACATCCGTTCCACCCCGTTCGGCAGGGTTATTCTGGAATTTATGCCCGATGTGCCGTGGGCAGGGCCATGCAACACCATCAACTGCCCGGCGGCGCACCAGATCAGGGAGGCCCGCTGGCTGAAGGATCAGGCGATTGCGGGGGAATATCTGCATTTCTGGCTGGATCCGGCGGCCGGGGCGGAGGTGCGGAAATACACTTTCGGCCCCGCTTCTGCCGCAATGGACCTTGCGGATGTTTCCGGAGATTTTTCCCTAGTCTCTTCCTTATATCCGGCTCTGGTGCAGAATTACAGCGAATGGAAAAAAAGCCATCAGCTGCCGGATGGACTCTTCTGGCAGATCGATAATTATGACGGTATGGAGATCTCCATCGGCGGCTCCGGCATACGGGCCACCATCAACAGCTGCATGGCTGGCGAGTGTTTTGCATTGAGCCGGATCGCCGGGCTTTGCGGCAAAACGGCGGATTCGGAGGCTTTCGCCCGGGAAGGGGCGGCGATTCAGCGTGCCATGGAGAATACCTTGTGGAACCATGATGCCGGATTTTTTATGACGCGGGATGCGGAAAGCCGGGTTCAGACGGATGTCCGGGAACTGCACGGATTTACGCCGTGGTATTTTCTGGATATGGCTCCTGAATATGATATTGCATGGCGGCTTTTCTCTGATCCGGAAGGGTTTTCTGCGCCTTACGGGCTTACAACTGCAGAGCAGCGTCATCCCGGATTTGTGATCGCCCGGGAGGGGCACGAGTGCCAATGGAACGGCCCTGTATGGCCTTTTGCCACATCGGTCACACTGACGGGGCTTGCCCGGCTGCTGCACCGCCGTCAGCCGGGATCGGTGGGGAAACGGGCATATTTCAATGCGCTGATGACTTATGCCCGCAGTCATTATCTTACGGAAAACGGGCAGACTCTGCCCTGGATCGATGAAAATATGGATCCTTATAACGGCAGCTGGCTTGCCCGGGAGATTTTGCAGAAAGATCCGGCAAATACCATTGCGGAACGGGGAAAGGATTACAGCCATTCCACCTTTGCGGATCTGGTGATTGCCGGGCTTTGCGGGGTGGAGATTTCCCCCGACGGGGTGCTGACGGCCCATCCGCTTCTGCCGGAAAAGAGTTGGGATCATTTTCTGCTGGATGGCTTGCCGGTGGCGGGTCATTCTGCGGCTGTGCAGTATGACCGGGACGGCAGTTGTTACGGGCGGGGTGCCGGGTTGACTCTGTATGTGGATGGTGAGGCTGTTGACCGCTGTAATGCACCGGATGCCCGGGTGCGTTTTTTACTGAAAAGGAGCTGAAAAATGAAGTTATCCATTGTGATTCCCTGTTACCGTTCTGCCGGTACGATCCGTGGTGTGGTGGAGGAGTTGACCCGGGTGATGGCATCTTTGCCGGAATGGGCGTACGAGATTATTATGGTTTCCGATGCTTCGCCGGACAATGTTTATGAAGTGATATGCAGTCTGTGCAGGGAGGATCCGGAACATTTGCAGGGGGTGGAACTTGCCAAAAATTTCGGTCAGAATTCCGCACTGATGGCGGGCTACCATGCGGCTTCCGGCGATGTGGTTTTTTCCATGGATGATGATGGTCAGGCTCCGGTGGAATCCATCCCGGAAATGCTGGAAGCTTTGAAGAATGCCGATGTGGTGTACGGCTCTTATGACTGCAAAAAGCATCACCTTTTCCGGAATTGGGGGAGTCGCCTCAATGACCGGATGATGTGTCTTCTTCTGGGGAAGCCCCGGGATTTGCAGATTACAAGTTTTATGGCGGCACGGCGTTTTATCATTGAAGAAATGCTTCGGGCGGATAACCCGTATCCCATTCTGGATGGGCTGGTTTTGCGTTCTACGAAGAACATCGTCAATATTCCGGTGAAACACCGGGCGAGGGCGCAGGGGGAATCCGGTTATACCATTGCAAAACTGGTGATGTTGTGGCTGAATGGCGTGATCGCTTTTTCGGTGATCCCGCTGCGGCTGGCTTCGGCATGTGGATTTTTGTGTTCACTGGCAGGGGGATTGTACGGGATCTGGATCATTATTCACCACTTGATCGATCCCACGGTGCCGCAGGGATACAGCTCCATCATGGCGGTGATGCTTTTTGTGGGGGGCTTGCTGATGCTGATGCTGGGGATGATCGGGGAATATGTGGGCAGAGTGAGTTTGTGTGCCAACCGCTGTCCCCAGTTCGTCATCCGCCGCCGGACAGCGCAGGAAAAGTGATCCACCCCCGGTATTGCGCATAGGTAACGGCACTGCATTGGAGTGCCAATACCAGAAGAAACGGGATGAAAAAGGCAGGCTTGGAAACTTTGTGGCGGCAGAGAAACATCATCAGGATCGCCGCCGGACTGCCCCCTGCCAGTGCCCAGAAAAGCAATGCGCATTCCGGAACCCGCCAGTGATTACGGACTGCCGCCCATTTATCCCAGCCGTAGAGAAAAATGGTGATGGCCGATACCGTCAGGAAATACGCCGGTAAATGGAAAAAAAGGAAGGGCATTACCGGAAAAAAGAGGATGTAAAAAAGATCATTCTTCTTCATACACAGCCTGTTGCGGGATTTTTCCGGCGGCAATGTCCCGGAAGTTCTGTAAAGTTGTGCGGATATAGTGGAGGAGCCGCAGGAGTCCTGTCAGAAAAATCACGATCCCTGCCGCCGCCAGCGGAGAAAAAAGTGTTTCCCACACCGTTTCATTCCCGGTTTTCAGGAAGGGGAAAAGAAACGCCGCAAAAAATCCCGCCGCTGATGGAAGAAGTTGTTGAAATCCTGCAAGATCATGCAGGAGAAAATGACTGAGTCCCCCGCATACCGCCGGAAGGAGAAACAGCCAATATCCCCACCCCGCCGGATGCCCGGAAAGGTGTGTTCCTATCATTCCTGCAAATAAGACCGCCCCGAAGATCAATAGAATTTTCATACAGTATTTTTAGAAAAAGATACCTTAAAATCCTGTTTTTTCAAGTATTTTTCCGGAAGAGTTTCAACTTTCATCTTGCCTTTTGCCGATCGGGAGATTATATTGAAAACGGCATCAAAAAAAGGCTCTGTACTAAACATAGACTGATATTATGGAGCGCAGACGATCTGGATCGTCAAGCGACGGGTCAAGGGGCAACCGCCCCTTGCGGGGATTTTTAAGGGCGAGAAGCCCTTAAATGATAAGCCCCGGCCCCC
>JAFTIA010000023.1 GCA_017457105.1 Lentisphaeria bacterium
CTCATCGGGATCTCCTTTCTTTAGTATTGCGGTTGGCGAACCAGCTTTACTATAGCATTGAGTTCCCGTTTTGCTTGAAGCTAAAGCTATTCGGCAACATACCGGCGCAGCCGGTAGTTTTTTTACGCTAAAGCAATATAATGAAAGGCACATGGCAAATAGTATGCCATGTGCCGGACTTATCCCCTCCACTACGCCGTCAGGAGCAGCAGAGAGTCCATTTTGTCCATTCTTCCGGTCCGCAGAACTTACTTTTGCCCGGCATAAACATAATAATACTGACCATTGGCAGTGGAATTGCTGCTGGGCTGGCCTCTGGTGTAGTCAAGCGTTTTCATGAGGGAAACATGACCATCCACCCACAGGGCATTAAAGGCGTTATCATGCCGGTCAGGATCGCCGGGAACGGAGGTGCAGCCGCCATAATACAACACAGCACCGGCGGATTCCTGCGCCAGATTTCCGTCGGAAGACTCCCCGATAATAATGGTTTCCGAAGGCTTGCCTACCTGATTAGCCTTCCGCCAGAAGATCCCCCGGGTGGAGTGCTGATAACCGGTGGCATGTTTATCCCCGTAATACCCATACCCGTAACCGCCGCCATAGACATTTTTTTCGCCGATCAAACCGCTGGTGATCAGCGCAGATTTCCAGATGGGGCAACGGAAAACACCCTTGGAAAAATCTTCATCCCAATCAGCCCGCAGCAAACCGGGGTCCAGCGGATTGATGCTCAACCCTACATAGGGCCCGATCCGCGCCTTCCACCACGCCAAACTGAAGGGCGCAAAGCCATTCAAGCCGGGGAGAGTATCATCGTGGTCGGAAGTGTACATGGCCACAGCATTCCCCATGCTCTTCAAATTGTTCTGGCAGGAAGACTTCTGGGCGGTCATCCGTGCCTTGTTCAAGGCCGGCAGCAGCATCGCCGCAAGAATGGCGATAATGGCGATCACAACCAGAAGCTCGATCAACGTAAAGGAACGGGATTGACGAATCATTTCTACATCCTCTCTTCTGTTTTTTATCTATGCTAATACAAGAAAAACTTATTTCTTCCCGGCGTAGAGGTAATAATTGGCGCCATTGGCCTTACTCTCAAAGGAGGGCTTGCCAGCCTCAAAATCCAGTGTCTTCAAAGGA
This sequence comes from Lentisphaeria bacterium, assembly GCA_017457105.1. GTDB lineage: Bacteria > Verrucomicrobiota > Lentisphaeria > Victivallales > Victivallaceae > UBA1776. Next base: position 1,144 of record JAFTIA010000023.1, read on the forward strand.
GCCACATGCCCATCCACCCACAGAACATTGAATTCATTGCCATGACGGTCCGGCTCTTTTTCCACATTGGCAGAATTGGGCACATAAATCACAGTATGAGCAGATTCAGCCGTTGCCACACCATCGGAGCTGTCGGAAATGATCAGCGTTTCAGAGGGCTTGCCCACTGTGGTGATCTTCTTCCAGAAGTACACAGCCCGGCTGCCATGCTGATAACCGGTAGCACGGTCATCGCCGTAATACCCATACCCGTAACCGCCGCCGTAGTTATGGTCTTCAGCCAGGTGATTGCTGCCGACCTTGGCCATTTCCGGCCGCCAGATGGGACAGCGGAAGATACCGTGAGAAAATTCCTTCTTCCACTCCGTCCCGGTATCCGTCAACTTTACCGGGATCCCCAGATAAGGTGCGATCCGTTCCTTCCACGCCGCCATCCCGAACCGGGCAGGGGAATTCAGACCCGGCAGGGTATCTTCATGATCAGCAGTGTACATGGCAACGGCGTTGCCCATGCTCTTCAAATTGTTCTGGCAGGAAGATTTCTGCGCCGTCATACGGGCTTTGTTCAAGGCGGGCAGCAGCATCGCCGCCAGAATGGCAATGATGGCAATAACAACCAGAAGTTCGATCAACGTAAAGGAACGACGCATAATATGCGTTCTGTTAACCATTTTTGAACTCAACATCATTCTTTTCTCCTTCAATTTCTCTGTTTTCCAGATTATTTCAGCCTCAACAAACTTAACAGAACGCATATTATGCGACCTGCTGTAACTCTATTTGATAACTAAATATAGCAAATTTTTTTCAGAAAGGCAAGCGGTTTGGAGATTTTTTTGAAAAAAACGGTGAGGAACCCCGGAGAACGGTCCAACCGCCCGCCAACAAAAAAGCCGCTCCCTTTCCGGAAGCGGCTCCCAGCTCAAAGGAACTTATTTCTGCCTGGAATAAACATAGTACCGGATGCCCTTTGCCGCCGAATTGCTGGTTTCCCTGCCCTGCTTGAATTCCAATGTGGACAAATATCCGGCATGACCATCCACCCAGGACACATTAAACCCTTTTTCGTGCCGGTCCGGTGCAGTAGCATCAATATATCCGTAAATATAACCGGTCATATAACTTTGCGTGATCGTATCCCCGGAATCCCCGATAGCAAATGTTTCAGAAGGTTTGGCCACCTTGACGATTTTGATGAACGCACCGGTGTGATACCCGGTCGCCTGCGTATGATTATCTTCGGGAGAATTGATGACCGCATAGCCGTAACCGCCCCAGTTCGCCCACTCGGTACCGCCCCAAACGACCCGGGCAGCTTCCGTGGCAACCAGTTCCGGCCGCCAGATGGGACACTGAAAAGCCTTGAAGGAGGCAAGCTCTCTCTTTAGCGTATCCGTCACGCTCTTTTCCGCCGTTTTGAACCCCATGTAGGGGCCCATCAACACTTTCCAGCCATACCCACCCCCGTAAGGCGGCCGGGCAGTACCGCACATATAATCATCGTTTTCCTGGGCATACATCTGAAATGCCCCGCCAAATGTTTTCATGTTCCCCACACAGCTGGCTTTCTGTGCTGTCATACGGGCTTTGTTCAGAGCGGGCAGCAGCATCGCCGCAAGGATGGCAATAATAGCAATCACAACCAGAAGTTCGATCAACGTAAAGGAACGACGCATAATATGCGTTCTGTTAACCATTTTTGAACTCAACATCATTTTTTTCCCCTTCAAATTCTCTGTTTTCCAGATTATTTCAGCCTCAACGAACTTAACAGAACGCATATTATGCGCCGTTCCGTCCCATGTGTTTCGTAATACATTATAGCAGAACAATTTCATAAAAACAAGTTTTTTTTTGAGATACAGCAAAAAAAATCTTTTTTTTCTTCTTGTTTTTGCCATTTGTCGGGAAAACTGTGCATCCGGCAGGGAACGATTGCTTGAAAAAACAGGTATTTATGCTATTTTTATACAATAAGAAAAGAGGTAAATCAAAGGGGCTTTTTATGCGCAGATGTAAACTTTTCCGGTATCTGGCATGGTGCGCTGTTCTGCTGCTTTCCGGATGTGCGGTGATGGAGCGGGATCCCAATACCCCCGCCAAAATCGGCGTGATCCTGCCCCTCACCGGCGAAAACGGACAATATGGCAAGCGTATTCTGGACGGGATCCGCTGCGGCAGAGCCGCCTTGGAAAGACAGCCCGGAGCCGTTCTTCTCCCTGAACTTTTGATCGGGGACAGCCGCGGGCTTCCCGCCGATATCCGGGCCGCCGCGCTGGATATGATCCATCAGGGCGCGGCTATCCTGATCGTGGGATACAATTCAGCCGAAGCTCTGGCGGTCAAGAGTCTGGCTGCAGAATACCAGATCCCCGTCATAACACCCAACGGCAGCAATGACCGTATCACGGAAAACAATCCCTACATGTTCCGTGCCACATTCAGCGATCATCAGCAGGCAAAAGCATTGGCTGACTATGCCTTTTTCAAACGCCGCATGCGCCGGATGGCAGTCATGCTCAATCTGGAAGAAAATGCGGTCTATTCCCGGGATCTGGGGAGACAGACGGCACAGGCATTTGCCGATTGCGGAGGCGTTGTTTCGGCGGCAGTGGGTTTCCGGGAAACAGACAAAGATTTTTCCGCTCCGGTCAAACTGCTCCTGAAAGAAATGCCGGATGTGATCCTTGTACCCGCCTATTCAAGCAGCGCCGGAAAAATTATCAAAACCCTGCGGGCATCCGGGTTCAGGGGGCTGATCCTTGGCGGGGACAGCTGGAACGGCACAGGACTTCTTGCCAACTGCGGCGATCCCGGAGATGCGGCATTTTCCAGTGCGTTTGCACCGGATGCTCCGGAAGTACGGCAGAACGCCTTCCCCGCACTTTTCCGGGAACTCTTTGGCCGCACACCGGGCGTCTATGAAATGCTGGGGCATGACAGTATGCTTCTTGCCGCCATGGGCTCCCGCAGTACCGCGGATTCCCATGAGATTTTAGAAAAAATGTCCCGCCTGCGGCAGGTACAGGGCGGTGCCGGAGCGATCTACTTGAAGAAGGACGGCAGTATTTCCCGCCCCATTTATATCAACAGGGTCCTGTACCCCAACCCCGCAGGTCCGGCAAAAATCGCTTATGAATTGACCATTCCGCCGGAACGGGAAATGGATGTTGAGCCAAAACAAACCCCTTGGTGAAAGGATAAAAATATGGAATATGTGATCAATCGGGCGTCCCGGACACCGGAATTGGATGCCCCCTGGGAAGATCCCGTCTGGCAGGAAGCCGGAGAAGGTGTTATCTCCAATTATTTTGAACAAAGCACATTCCGCCCGGATGCCCGCTTCCGGGTGCTGTATGACGATAAGGCTTTGTATGTCATGTTCCGGGTGGATGATGAATATATCCTCAGCCGGAAAACGGCGGATCAGCAGGCGGTCTGTCAGGACAGCTGCGTGGAATTCTTTGTCAAGCCCGCTTCCGGCAGGGGATACTGCAACTTTGAATTCAACTGCGGCGGAACCATGCTGGCGTTCCACATTCCGGACCACCGTCGTGTTCCCGGCGGGTTCGTGGATTTCCACCGGCTTTCCCCCGAACAGTGTCAGATGGTGAACCGTTATACCACCCTGCCCCGGGTCAACGATCCTGAACGGGTCGGGAAACGGGTCTGGTGTCTGGCATTTTCCATTCCCTTTGAAATTTTTGCAGAGGAATTCGGTCAGGCGATCCCGAAAGCGGGCGATGTTTGGAGCGGCAACTTCTACAAGTGCGGCGGCGAATTGAGCCATCCCCACTGGGGAACCTGGAGCCCGATCCCGGTCTTGAATTTCCATGCACCGGAAGCGTTTTCGGCACTCCGGTTTGCCTGATTGCAGGAGAAAGTGTGATCTATCATGCCAGTTGAAGCTGTTATCGGCGTATTCGTCAAGTTTCTGGTGCTTCTGACACCCTTTTTCATTCTGTCCGTCTTTGTTACAGTGACGGACGGTATGGAGTTGAAAGCCCGCAAGCACCTTGCCAAAAAAACAACGCTTGCCATTTGGGTCATTTCCCTGGTGATCTATTTCTTCGGCAATGCCCTTTTCACCTACATGGGGTTGACCATTCCGGCATTTCAGGCAGGTACCGGGATTTTGCTGCTTTTGAGCAGTATCGGCCTTGTCCGGGGCGGCGGCTCCGCTGTTCTGCCGGAAAACTCCGAAGATATCTCCGTCGTCCCGCTGGCGATCCCCTACACGGTGGGTCCCGGAACACTGGGGGCTCTGCTGGTGATGAGTGCAGAAGCGGGTTCCTGGGGAAACCGGCTCATCGACATTGCCGGGATCACCGTGGCGGTGGCGGTCATCGGGGTCCTTCTGTTTTTCTCGGAAGGACTTCTCAAATTGTTAAAACGGAAAGGGTTGGACATTTTGAGCAAACTGACAGGCCTCTTTCTGGCATCGTTGGCAGCACAGCTTATCCTGAATGGATTGAGTTCCATCCTTAAATAATTTTACAGAAAGATCTCTTCTTATGAGTTATCTGAATCGCATGAATGCAGTCAATGCCGTGGCAGAAGCGGTTTGTCCCGCCCCCATGCCTCCGGCTCCGTTCAGTATGGATATGTACGGCGAAGATGTGTTCGGCCGGGATGCCATGCGTACTTATCTGCCTAAAAATGTTGCAGAAAAACTGCTGGACACCATTGAAAACGGGACCCCGCTGGATCCGGCCATTGCCGGAGATGTGGCGCACGCCATGAAACAGTGGGCCATTGAACGGGGGGCCTCCTCCTACACCCACTGGTTCCTGCCCCTGACCGGGTCCACCGCCGAAAAACATGACTCGTTTCTGGAATTCAGTCAGGAACAGGCGTTGATGGCCTTTTCCGGCAAAAACCTGATCATGGGAGAACCGGATGCCTCCAGTTTCCCCTCCGGCGGTCTGCGTTCCACCTTTGAAGCCCGTGGTTATACGGCATGGGACCCCACCAGTCCCGCCTTTATCAAACGCCATTCCAACGGCGCCACATTGTGTATCCCCACCGTTTTCTGCGCCCATACCGGCGAAGCACTGGATAAAAAAACACCTTTATTGCGTTCCATTCAGGCACTTTCCGGCGCCACCCGGCGGCTGATGAAATGTTTTGGACTGCCGGAAGAAAAGGTGTCCGTTTCGCTGGGGATCGAGCAGGAATATTTCCTGATCGACCGCCATTTTTACCTGCAGCGGCCGGATCTTCTGCAGACGGGCAGGAGCATTTTCGGCGCACCGCCCGCCAAACATCAGCAGTTGGAAGATCACTATTTCGGCTCCATCAAAATGCGGGTGCTGAATTTTATGACCGAAGTGGAACAGGAGTTGTGGAAGTTCGGCATCCCTGCCAAGACCCGGCATAACGAGGTGGCTCCGGCACAGTTTGAACTGGCTCCGATCTTTGAAGAGATCAACCTTGCCTGTGACCACAATATGCTGGTAATGGAAGTCCTCCGGCAGGTGGCGGAACGCCACGGCTTGGTGTGTCTTCTGCACGAAAAACCCTTTGCCGGGGTCAACGGGTCCGGGAAACACAACAACTGGTCCGTCCTCTACGGCAAGCGGAATCTGCTCAATCCGGGCAGTGACCCGCAGGACAACGCTATTTTCATGACGGTCCTGTGCGCCATTATTGCCGCAGTGGACCGCCATGCAGATCTTCTCCGTGCCTCCGTGGCAGGGGCGGGGAACGATCACCGGCTGGGGGCCAACGAAGCTCCTCCGGCAGTGATCTCCATGTATCTGGGGGACCAGTTGTCGGAAATCATCGACCAGGTGGAAAAGGGCGAAGTCAAATCCAGCCGGAAAGGCGGCACCATGCGGATCGGGGTGGATACTCTGCCGCCGCTGCCCCGGGATGCCACAGACCGGAACCGCACCAGTCCTTTTGCCTTTACGGGCAACAAGTTTGAATTCCGTGCGCCGGGTTCCAGCCAGAATTGTTCCAGCCCCAATGTGATGCTGAATACCATCATTGCAGAGGCCTTTGACCTCTTTGCGGACAAGCTGGAAAAACTGTCGCCGGAAAATTTCCAGAGCGGTCTTCAGAAACTTTTGAGCAGCACCATCCGCAAACACCGCCGGATCATTTTTAATGGCGACGGCTACACCGATGCGTGGCTGGAAGAAGCCGCCCGGCGGGGGCTCGGCAATGCCCCCACCACCATGGAGGCACTGGGAGCCTTGACCCGGCCGGAAAACATTGCTCTGTTTGAAAAATACGGCGTTTTCGGCGGCAGAGAACTGGCGTCCCGTCACGAAGTCTTTGTGGAAGACTACATCCGGCGGGTAACCATCGAAAGCGATATTGCGCTGGAAATTGCAGACAGCATGATCGCCCCGGCAGCAGCGGCGGAATTCGGCCGTACCTTGTCCGCCCTGACAGCGGCGCAGGCAAGCGGGATCAAAAGCGGCGTTTCCGCCCTGAAAAAACGGGCGGACATGCTGGGGAAAACACTGGATGAACTTACTCTCCGCTCCGATGCGTTGCACAAAGCCCGGAATGCCGGGTATAAAAAGATCCTGACCGCGCTGAACGAATTGCGGGAAACGGTGGATTATCTGGAAACGATCATGCCGGACGAAAGCTGGCCGCTCCCGAAATACCGTGAAATGCTCTTTATTTATTGAGGAGATCCCAATGATGATGAAAAAAAGTGAGATCATCAGCCGCATCCATGAATTACGCAAAAGACGGGGAGCCGTGATCCTTGCCCATAACTATGAACTGGGAGAAATTCAGGATATTGCGGATTTTCAGGGGGATTCTCTGGAACTCTCCATCCGGGCGGCGGAAACGGATGCGGCAGAGATCGTGTTCTGCGGTGTCCGTTTTATGGCGGAAACCGCCAAGATCCTCTCCCCGGAAAAGCGGGTGATCCTGCCTGCGCCGCAGGCAGGGTGCGAAATGGCAGATATGGCGGATGCGGAAAGTTTGCGGGCGTTGAAAGCCAGACACCCGGGCGCGCTCACGGTCTGTTATGTAAACAGTACCGCCGCGGTAAAAGCGGAGTGCGATATGTGCGTGACCAGTGCCAATGCGGTACGCATCATCCAATCCCTTCCCCGTGACCGGGAGATCATCTTTGCTCCGGACCGGAATCTGGGGAGTCATTGTGCGGCCCAAGCGGGGCGTGAACTGATTTTGTGGGACGGGTGCTGCCCTGTCCACGCACGGATGACGCCGGAAATGATGCTGCGCCGCAGGGCGGAATACCCGGGCGTGCCGATTTTGATGCACCCGGAAGCTCCGCCGGAAGTGGCACAGATGGCAGATGAACTCCTCAGTACAGGCGGGATTTTGCGCTTTGTGCGGGAATCGGAAGAAAAAAAGTTCATCATTGCCACGGAAATCGGGATCCTGCACCGTTTGCAGGTGGAAAATCCGGACAAGGTCTTCATCCCGCTGACGGAGCAGGCGATCTGCCCGCACATGAAGCTGATCCGGCTGGAAGATCTGCTGCGGGCATTGGAAACAGGGGAAACGGAAGTCACCGTTCCGGAAGAACTGCGGAAGGCGGCAGAAAAGCCCATCCGGGCGATGCTCAATGCGTAAATCGCCTTTTCACGGCAGAAAATCCTTGCATAAACGACTTTTCTGCTGTATATTATGAGTATTGAAAAATATTGCTGATTGAACAACGGAGGATCATATCATGGATCACAAAGCAGGCTGCGTGTATGAAGGGAATTTTGACGCACGGGGATTAAGATTCGGTATCGTGTGCGGCAGATTCAACGAATTTTTTGTGAGTAAACTTCTGGGCGGGGCCATGGATACACTGGTTCGCCACGGGGCGGATGCCAAGGATGTGACCGTGGCATGGGTCCCCGGGTCTTACGAGATCCCCTTCGCTGTCAAAAAACTGCTTCAGACAGGTAAAGTGGATGCCGTCCTCGCGCTGGGGGTGGTCATTCAGGGGGCAACGCCTCACGCCGGATATATCAATGCAGAAGTTTCCAAGTGCATCGCCCAGCTGGGTCTGGAATTCGGTATTCCGGTGACCTACGGTATGGTTACCGCAGAAAATATTGAACAGGCCATCGAACGCTCCGGCACCAAAGCCGGCAACAAGGGTGCCGATGCCGCCATCGCCGCCATTGAAATGGCAAACCTGAACAAAACCATTGCCTGACCTATGACACAGCAGGAATTTTCAGCCGAAAACAAGCTCCATTCCAAGCGGATGGCGCGGGAACTTGCCATGCAGTTCCTTTTTGAGTGCGATATGCTTCAGGTGATGCCTGAATTTGTCCGTTGGGAAAGCTTTTTTGAACAAATCAGAGAAGAGCACGGTTTGCGGGACAATCGTTTTGCCCGCAAGAGCCGGGAATACGCCGAAGAACTTTTTACCGGGGTGGCCGTCCATCTGGACGAGATTGATGACACCATTCGTGCCCAGTCCGAAAACTGGGACTTTGCCCGTCTGGCAACGGTGGACCGCAATGTAATGCGGGTCGCCGTCTTTGAAATGCTCTTCAAAGACGATGTTCCCCCGGTGGTCAGCATCAACGAAGCCGTGGAGATCGCCATGGATTACAGCGGCGAAAAGGCCGGCAGTTTTATCAACGGGGTGCTGAACGGCGTCAAGAACAATCTTTCCCGCAGTCCCCGGGAATCCGGAGCTGCTGAATGAGTTCTATTTTCTCCTTCTTCCGGCGGGGTCTGGAAAAAACCGCTACCAAAATCGGCCGCACGATCTCCGGGATGTTTACCGGGGTCAAAGCCTGGGATGCCTCCAACTTTGAAGATCTGGAAATGCTGCTGATCTCTGCCGACTTCGGCGTGGCGGCGGCAACTCGCATCGTAGCGGATCTCCGTGACCGGTATGAGCGGGGCAGGATCGCCACCACCGAAGATATCCGGAAAGCCGCCGCAGAAAATGTCCGGGAGATCCTTTCCGCCCACCAGCGGGAAATCCATTTTGCAGAGGGAAAACCCACCGTCATCCTGATGGTCGGCGTCAACGGGTCCGGTAAAACCACCTCCATCGGCAAACTTGCCGCCCGCTTCAAAGCCGAAGGGCGCAAAGTCATGTTGGGGGCGTGTGATACATTCCGTGCCGCCGCTGTGGAACAGTTGACACTCTGGAGTGAACGGGTAGGCGTTCCCATCGTATCTGCCAGACACGGTGCCGATCCGGCAAGCGTGGCGTTTGATGCAGTAAGTGCCGCCTGTGCCCGCAATATGGATGTTCTTCTGATCGACACAGCGGGCCGCCAGCAGAACCAGCGGGGCCTGATGGATGAATTGGCAAAGATCCGCCGTTCCATCGAAAAGGTTCTGCCGGGAGCCCCCCATGAAGTGTGGCTGACAGTGGATGCCAGTTTAGGCTCCAATGTGTTGAATCAGGCAAAATCCTTTTCGGAAACCGTGGGCGTTACCGGGCTTATTTTGACCAAACTGGATGGTACCGGCAAAGGCGGAATGGCTGTAGCACTGCATCAGGAGTGTTCGCTCCCCACTTTCTTTGCAGGGCTGGGGGAACAGCCGGAAGATCTGCAGCCGTTCAACCCTGAATTTTTTGCCGCCGCACTCTTTGAACAGGAATCTCCGGAGGAATAAATGGGTACGGACACCCCATACATGCGCCGGGCTTTGAAGCTGGCACAGCAGGCATGGGGGAGGACGGCTCCCAACCCCATGGTGGGTTGTGTTCTTGTCCGGGCGGGGGAAATCATTGGCGAAGGCTTTCATCATGCCGCCGGACATCCTCACGCCGAAGTGGAGGCATTGCGTTCCTGCCTGCTGGATCCCCGGGGTGCGACCGCTTATGTAACGCTGGAACCCTGCTGTACCACGGGGCGGACGCCGCCCTGTACGCAGGCATTGATCCAAGCGGGGGTATCCACCGTTGTCATCGGGGCACTGGACCCCAATCCCGCCCATGCGGGGCGGGGGGTAAAAGTTTTGCAGGATGCGGGGATCGAAGTCCGTACCGGCATTTGCCGTCAGGCGTGCGAAGAATTGAATTACCCTTTTTTCAAATGGATCACCACGGGGAAACCTTATGTGGTGCTGAAAATGGCCATGACGCTGGATGGCAAGATCGCCACCGCCTCCGGGGATGCCAAATGGGTCACGGGCGAAAAAGCCCGACAGGATGTGCAGAGATTGCGGCAGTTGGCGGGGGCCATCATTGTCGGTTCGGAAACAGCCAAACTGGATCACCCCCGGCTGACGGTGCGGGATATTCCGGACTGGCCGCATCAACCGGCAAGATTTATTGCCGGAAAGACCCGCATGGAAGGTTTTACCACGGTGGATCTCCCGCATAAGGAAGCATGGGAGCATTTTCTGGAAAAACTGGGGAAAGACGGTTGTCTTTATCTCATGATCGAAGGGGGCGGCGTGCTGGCAGGGCGTGCTTTGCAGGCGGGCATCGTGGATGAAGCGGTGTTTTATACAGCTCCCAAACTCCTTTGCGGGAGGGGGAGCCGCCCGGTCACGGGCGGGGAAGACCCGGAATTGCTGGCGGAAGCGATCCTGGTGGATCGTCTGCGGACACGGCGGCTTGGGCAGGATTTACGGATCAATGGATATATCAAAGGAAGTTGGGCAGATGTTTACCGGAATCGTTGAAATGCGGGGCAGGCTTCTGGCGCGGCGGGGGCATCAACTGCTGATCCGTACGGAAAAGCCGCTGACGGACCCGGTGTATGGCGAAAGTATCGCCGTCAACGGGTGCTGTCTTACGCTGGAAGAGTGCCGGGGGACAGAGTTGAAATTCCATGTTCTGGCGGAAACGCTGGCAAGAACCAATCTGGGGCATTTGCCGGACGGGGCATCCGTCAATCTGGAACGGGCGTTAAAAGTCACGGACCGTTTGGGGGGACATCTGGTTTCCGGGCATATCGATGCCGTCGGGAAAGTCCTTTCCAAACGACTTGCCAATGATGTGGAACTTACGGTATCTTTCCCGGAGGAACTGGCAAAATACATCGTCTGGAAAGGGTCCATTGCTCTGGACGGCGTTTCGCTTACGGTGGCAAAACTGGAAAAAAATGCACTGACAGTCTGTCTGATCCCGGTAACACTGGCGGAAACAGCACTGGAAGAACGGGAACCCGGATGCCTCATCAATCTGGAAACGGATATGGCGGGGAAATACATCGTCCGCCAGCTGGAACTGGCGGAAGAAAACAAGGGGTCCGCGATCACCATGGACACCCTTTCCGAGGCAGGTTTTTTATGATCATCCACGGCTTATCACTGGATACGGCATTACCGGGGAATTTGCCGGAAAATTTTTCTTCCGCCCTTGCCATGCCGGCAAATCTGATGCCGGGCGGCGAATGGCCGGAAAACATCACCCGGGCGGCGTTCCGGATCGTCAACGATCCGGTGGATGCCCAGTTCTGCCGTATCATGCCGGAAGAATCGTTCCGGGTACGGATGAATTTTCTGCGGGAAATGACCAGGGAGCTCCGCCGTCTGAACGATCTTCCCGTACAACTGGCAGTCCTCACCATGGATTCGGACAGAATCGCCGCAGACCCGGAATTTGCGGAAAAAGCCATTGATCTCCTGCGGAGTCTCCGGAGCGTTCTGCCCACAGGCGGGATGCGTATCGGCGTACGGCTCCGGCTTCCTCACCCGGCGGGAGCGGCGGCTGTGGTGGATTTTCTCCTGTTTCTTCAAGCAGTTTCCGGACTGCGGGGCGTGGTGGAGATCCATCCCCATGAACCGGCATTTGCGGCGTGGGATCCGGCGTGGCTGCGGCCATTGCGGATGCTTTCACCCATTACGGAAATCGTTTATGACAGGACACTTGGCAACAGGGTCACGCCCAAACTTCTTTCGCCCCTGATGGCAGAATTGCAAGGCTCTCCGCTGGATACTGTCGTGCTTTTCCGTCCGGGCTGTACGGATGCGGAATCGCTGACGCAGGAAGCGGAAGAACTGGCGGCCATGGCAAATGCAAAATGGCAATACCCGGCGGCTCAAACGGAGGTGGAAAAATGAAAGATCAAACCGATTTGGATATTTTGAAAGCGTTGCAGGAAGACGGCCGTATTTCCAATGCAGAAATTTCCCGCCGTCTGGGGCTTGCGCCATCTGCAGTTTTGGAACGCATCCGCAGAATGGAGCGAACCGGTGTGATCGAGCGTTTTGAAGTCCGTCTTTCCCCCCGGAAACTGGGGTTGGATTTGACGGTCCTTATTGAATTGGACACCGATGAAAGTCCCAGCGAACACAAAATTGCCGGTCAGCTTGCAGAAATTCCGGAAATTCAGGAGATTCACGAAGTTGCGGGGACACGGGATTATTTTCTGAAAGTCCGGGTCAGCGGAACAGATGAACTTGCAAGCGTTCTTGACCGTATCGGCAGTATTCCCCATGTGTTGAATTCCCGCACCACGCTGGTTCTGCGGACATTCAAAGAAACCGCCTCCCTGCCCCTGAACGATCAAAAGTAAGCACGCTGCCGGGACTCACACCCGCAAAAATCGCCCTGCCCGGTTTGCGGTGATCCCTTTTTCCGGCGACCAGGAGAGAACGCCATTCACCCACACGCCGCGGATCCCGGTCGCGATCCGGTCAGATTGGGTATAAGTGGCATCGGAATCCAGAGTCTTTTCGTCAAAAAGTACCAGATCCGCCGCCAGACCGGGTTTTACAACGCCCCGTCCGGCAAGCTGGCACTTGGCGGCAGGACTTGCCGTCATCCGCCGGATGATTTCCGGCACCGGGACTCCGGCGGCACGGGCAAGACGGAAAAAGAGCGGCATTGTACCGTAAGCACGGGGATGCACTTTGCTGTTCCCGAAAGAACGGCATCCGGCATCACTCCCGGCAAAGACCCAGTCCTGTTGAAGGATCCGGGTCAAATTGTCTTCCGACATATTGCCGATCGCAGCACGGGGACGGGCTTCCGCCAGAAGCCGCACCACTGCTGCCGCGGGTGTGCAATGCCATTCCTCCGCAATGTCAGACAATGTAAGCCCCAGGATCCCGGCATGTTCCGGGAGTTCTGAATCCACCACGATCACCCGGTCCCACTGTTCCGGGGAGTCTGTCAGCATTTTTTCCAGCAGCTCCCGCTGTTCAGCAGATTTCTGCAAAGTTTCCTGCAAAAGATCGTCATCCATCCCGGCAAAAGGATCCGGGAGCAGCATCCGCAATCCGGTGGAACAATAAGTATAAGGATACCGGTCCGCATGAACACGCATCCCTTCCGCCCGGGCGGCGCCAATGATCTGCAATGCCTCATCCAGCAGATGAAAATTCTCCGCCCCGGAAGTTTTGAAGTGGCTGATCTGCAAACTGCCGGAACCGGCAGAGGCGATCATCAACGCTTCCCGGATGGCATCCAATAATCCCCCCCCTTCACAGCGGAGATGGGCGGCATAGGGTTTGCCGGTCCCTTTCAGGAGAGCCGCCACCTGCGCCGCCTCGTCCATGGTGGCATAACGGCCGGAAACATAATAAAACCCGCTGGAAAGCCCGACGGAGCCCAGTTTCAGTTCTTCGGCAAAAATCTCCCGCATCCGGGAAATCTCCGGTTCTGTGGCTTTGCGGGGGGCATTTCCAAGAACCTGCATCCGGAGAGTATTGAACCCGGTGAATGTGGCCACATTCACCGCCGGCCGGACTTCTTCCAAACGGCGGATAAATGCCGCCAGCCCGCCGTGATCCCCCTTTTCATCCGGGGAAAATCCGCAGTTGCCGCAGACTTCTGTAGTGATCCCCTGGGAAAGTTTGCTGTCCGCACCGGGAGTATCAAAATAATTTTCGTCCGAATGGCTGTGGATATCGATCCAGCCGGGGGAAAGAGAAAGCCCCGCACCGTCAATGACCGCCCCGTAAGAGGCAGCATCACATTGACCGGCCGGGGTCACCCCGGATATGGTTTCTCCGGAGAGAACCACATCCGCCAAACGCCCCGGAGAACCGGTACCATCATAAAGCATGACTCCGGTAAACAGGGTCTCCATGGCGAATACCGTTTTACTTCTGGGGTTTCAGCTGCGGGAAAAGGATCACATCCCGGATGGAATCCGCACCGGTAAGCAGCATGACCAGCCGGTCGATCCCCATCCCCATACCGCCGGTGGGCGGCATGCCGTATTCCAGAGCGGTAAGGAAGTCAAAGTCAATGGCCTGCGCCGGATCTTTGCCGCTCAGCGTGGTCTGGTTCAGGAAACGGTTGCGCTGATCGATGGGATCGTTCAGCTCGGTGTATCCGGGAGAGATTTCCTGACCGTTGATCTCCAGCTCATACACATCCACCAGCGTGGGATCGTCATCGCACTTCTTGGCAAGGGGAACCAGTTCCATGGGGAGCCGGGTCACAAAAGTAGGTTCGATCAGGGTATCTTCCACCAGTTTTTCGTAAATTTCGTGGGTGATCTCCAAATCGCTCCATTCAGGCTGCACATCCGTCCCCAAAGCCTTTGCCTTGGCATACTTTTCTTCCCGGGAAAGTTCAAACCAGTTATCACCGGCAACCTCTTTCACCAGATCCTTGTATGCCGCACGCCGCCACGGTTTGCCCAGGTCGATATCCCGGCCACCGACGTGGATGACCAGCGTGCCGTTGACACGCATGGCAAGAGTTTTGATCATATCTTCCACCAGTTCCATCATGGTCTCGCAGTTACCATAGGCCTGATAGAGTTCAATGGCGGTAAATTCAGGATTGTGCTTGCGGTCCATTCCTTCATTGCGGAAGTTGCGGTTGACTTCAAACACCCGGTCAAAACCGCCCACCAGCAGTTTTTTCAGATAAAGTTCCGTGGCAATGCGCAAAAACATATCTGCATTCAACGCATTGTAGTGGGTTTTGAAGGGGTTGGCGGCCGCCCCGCCGGGGATGTACTGGAGCATGGGGGTTTCCACTTCGGTGTAGCCCTTTTCCGCCAGATAATTGCGGAGTTCACGCAGGATCACGGAACGCTTCTGCAAAACAGCCCGGCTTTCCTGATTCATGATCAGATCCACATACCGCTGACGGTAACGCTGTTCCACATTGGTAAGACCGTGGAATTTTTCCGGCAGAGTGCGGAGGGACTTGCTGAGCATCCGGTAACTTTCCACACGGACAGTCACCTCCCCGGTACGGGTGGTAAAAAGATCCCCGTGGACACCAATGATATCCCCCACATCCAATTTCTTGTAGGCGGCAAAGGCTTCATCCCCCAAATCGCCCTTGCTGGCAAAAAGCTGGATCCGGCCGGTACTGTCCTGAATGTTGGCAAAGATGGATTTCCCCATCAAACGGATCGCCATCAAACGGCCCGCCACAATAACTTTCTGCGGTTCAGAGCTTTCCGGATCATAGGCGGCACGGCATTTTTCAATATCCTGCACCCCGTCAAACCGGCTGCCGAAAGGATCGATCCCGGCATCCCGGAGAGCCTGCGCCTTGGCTACTCGCTGCTGAAAAATCTCGTTATCATCGATTTCGATGGGTACGTCGCTCATCTTTTCATCCTCATTATATTGTTGAAGTCTGTAAAAAACAAAAATCCCCGGCAGGTCATCCCCCCGGGCGGCATACACCTGTAACTGGCATCAACAGGCGTATCCGTAATCTCCCGGCAGGATTTCCTCCGGGAGAAAAGTCTGCAAAAAAGCAGATACTGTATTACTTTTTCCGTTCAAAAAGACGACGGATCTCTTTGCCGGTGATTTCCGCCGGGTGATCCGCCAGAGCGGCACGCTTGGCTTTCAGGACCGGCATACCGGCACGGGCTTCCGCGATCCATTCACGGGCAAACTTGCCGCTGTGGATATCCGCCAGAGCCTGCTTCATGCGTTCCTTCACATCCGCAGGAAGGATACGGGGACCGGTCACATATTCACCCCATTCAGCGGTGTTGGAAATGACTTCGTTCATCCGCTGGATACCGCCTTCATAGATCAGGTCCACAATGAGTTTGGCTTCGTGAATACATTCAAAATAAGCCATTTCCGGCGGATAACCGGCTTCGATCAGGGTTTCAAAACCATACTTCATCAGATCGACCAGGCCGCCGCAGATCACGTTCTGTTCGCCGAAGAGGTCTTCGTAGGTTTCCTGTTCCAGCGTACATTCCAGCACGCCCGCACGGGTCAGCCCCACGCCCTTGGCCATGGCCAGAGCAATATCCCGGGCATTGCCGGTGCAATCCTGATGGACCGCGATCAAACCGGGCACACCAAAGCCTTCCACAAAGCGTTTGCGTTCTTCGGTCCCGGGGCTCTTGGGAGCGACCATGATCACATTCACATCCGCCGGAGGAACGATTTCACCGAAAACGTAAGCAAAACCGTGAGAGCAGCTCATGGTCTTGCCCGCAGTCAGATTGGGCTGGATTTCGGCGGTAAAGATGGGGCCGTGCATTTCATCGGGGACCAGCAGGTGGATCACATCCGCCTTTTTGGTGGCATCCGCCACGGACATCACTTCAAAACCGTCTTCGGAAGCGGCGTTCCAGGATTTCCCCGGACGGGCACCGATAATAACATGGATCCCGGAATCGCGCATGCAAAGTGCCTGCGCCCGGCCCTGGGCACCGTAACCCATTACGGCAACGGTTTTCCCGTTCAACACACTCAAATCTGCATCGCTGTCATGCAAAATTTTCATAATTTCAGCTCCTTTGTTTGAACGTTGTATGTTATTATGTTAATATATCACAAAACAGGATTTTTTCAAGCAGAAATCATAGAAAGAACCGGGATCGGCACATCTCCCCCGGATAAGGTGCTTCTCTGCGGAAATGAATGTCTGCAATCCGGACAAAAGAGGGACCTGCCCCGGATGATGCTGCGGGGGAGAGAACTCCACAGCCACCGGAACAGGTCCCCAAAATATTGCAATCCTTATCCCCTATTCGTAGCGCAACGCATCAATGGGATCCAGCTTGGAGGCCTTCCACGCCGGATAAAACCCGAATGCAATCCCTACAAATGCCGACACACACACTGCGGCAACCACCGCCTCCGGAGAGGCCTCCACCGCCCATTTCAGGTGATATTTCACCAGAAGTGCCGCCCCGTGCCCCAGCAGGATACCGATCACCCCGCCAGCCAGACACAGCACAATGGATTCAATCAGAAACTGTTGCAGAATATCCCGGGAACGCGCCCCCACAGCCATCCGGAGCCCGATCTCCCTTGTCCGCTCTGTTACCGATACAAGCATGATATTCATGATCCCCACCCCGCCTACAATGAGCGAAATCAACGCCACGCACAGCAGCAGATTGGTCATCATGGAGGTGGTGGAAGTAAGCATCTTCAAAAACTCCGCAGAATTCCGGATCCGGAAATCATTGTTCTGATCCGCCCGCAGACGGTGCCGTTCCCGCAGAATGGAGATGATCTCCTCTTCCGCACGGTTCGCCAGTTCCGGTTTCGCCGCCAGTGCAAGGATCTGATCCACATACACAAAACGGGGACTCAACCGGTAATTGGTCTGCATGGTGGCATTCACCGGCGGGTAAAGGTCGCCGGTACTCCCGCCGGGATAGGTGGTACTGGTACTGACTTCCGGTGTGGACGAGGCCGTTGCGGCACTCCGGGAGCCCGCCACCCGCTGCCGGATGGTGGTCCAGGGAGCGATCAGAACATCGTCCTGATCAAAGCCCATCATATTTGCCCCTTTGGCGGCAAGAAGTCCCACGATCCGGAAGGTCACATTTTTCACACGGATGGAGTGCCCCACCGGCGATTCCCCGTCAAACAATTCCCGGGCAAGGGTGGAACCCACCACACAGACTGCTGAAGCAGACTGCACATCCCGTTCCGTAAAATATTCGCCATCTTCCAGGGGCCAGTTGCGGATGGAAAAATAGGAAGGCGTGGTCCCGATGGTCTGATTCGGCGTCCAGTTCCGGTTCCCCGCAACGATCTGCGCCCGCGCATTCACCAGCGGTGCGGCATCGC
Source organism: Lentisphaeria bacterium (assembly GCA_017457105.1). Lineage (GTDB taxonomy): Bacteria > Verrucomicrobiota > Lentisphaeria > Victivallales > Victivallaceae > UBA1776. The sequence continues at coordinate 19,036 of JAFTIA010000023.1, forward strand.
TCAAAAATTCACACCGCTGAAGCAATGCGGTGCAGTCATCCGGCGTCAGCGTCATATTGCTTCCCTGCCCCATGCTGACCCCGCCGGTACGGGCGGCACCGGGGAGAATCATGATATTCCCCGCCCCCATGCTTTCAATGGTGGCCCGCAAAGATGCCGCAGACCCCGCCCCGCTCTCCATCATGGTGATCACAGCAGCGATGCCGATCACGATCCCGAGCATGGTCAGAAGTGCCCGGGTGGGATTCCGCAAAAGTGCCCGGAACGCAATGGAAAAGGTGTTCCGTATCTTCATACAGCCCCTCCTCCGGTAAAGATCCCGTCAACGATCTGGCCGTCATGGATCCGGATGGACCGGTCGGCATTTCCCGCCACTTCCGCAGAGTGGGTGACGATGATGATGGTGATCTTTTCCTTTTCATTCAATTCACGGAACATCTTCAAAACGTCCACACTGGTCCTGGAATCCAGATTTCCGGTGGGTTCGTCTGCAAACAGTACCGGCGGATTATTGATAAGAGCCCGGGCGATCGCCACACGCTGCTGCTGTCCGCCGCTCAACTGGGAGGGCTGATGGAACATCCGCTCCTTCAAGCCCACCTTTTCGAGCATTTCCATCCCCCTGCGGCGGCATTCCCGGTCCGAAAGACCGCCCGCCGTATATGCCAAAGGCATGATCACATTATCCAACGCCGTTGTCCGGGGAAGCAGATTGAAACTCTGGAAAACAAATCCGATCTTCCGGTTCCGCACCATGGCACGGCGGTCGCCGGAAAGACGGCCCACTTCCTCCCCGTCCAGAAAATAATCCCCCGCCGTCTGGCGGTCCAGACAGCCAAGGATGTTCATCAGCGTACTCTTGCCGGAACCGGATGCCCCCATCAGAGCAACATATTCCCCCTGACGGATGGTCAGAGAAACATTCCGCAAAACCGGCACTTGCATATCGCCGATGAAATAGGTTTTATCAATATTTTTGAGTTCGATCAATTCCATTGCCTGCGCTCTCCTGCAAGGACTTAAAAACCTTTTGCCGCCGCATTTTTTGCCCGCTGGCTCTCCTGGGCACGGTTCTGATTCTTCCGTTTGGGCGGGCTGGGCATAAAGGGATTGCTGCCGCCGGATTTCCCGGAAGAGGCAACAACACTCCGGACGATGCCGGTAACCAGTTGATCTCCGGGCTGAATGTCCCCTTCCACGATCTCGGTTTGCAAGCCGTTGGAAAGTCCGGTTTTGACTTTGACGGCAAAGAGTTGGCCGTCACGCAGCGTCCACACCAGACGGGCCTTGCGGTCCATGCGTGCCTGATACAGCTCTTTTTGAGATTCCTGCACCAGTGTTTCATCCGGCATATACCGCAAAGCGGCGGAAGGGACAAGTTTCACATTCTGTCGCTCATCCAGCACAAAATCCACATTGGCAGTCAAGTAAGGCAGGAGTTTGCCATCCGGATTATCCGTGGCGACTTCCACCACATAGGTCACCACATTCTGGGACATGGAGGCATTCAGCCGGATCTTGCAGACCTTGCCGTAAAAGACCCGCCCGGGGAACGCATCCACCTTGAACTGCGCTTTCTGCCCCATAAAAATATTGCCGATATCCGCTTCGTTGACGGATACCCAGATTTCCATTTTCTTCAAATCCTTGGCGATCAGGAACAAACTGGAGGCACTCATGCTGGAGACCACGGTTTGCCCGATATTCACCCGCCGGTCGATGATCACCCCCTGTACCGGCGACTTGATGGTGCAGTATTCCAGATTGCGCCGGGCACTGTCCCGGGAAGCTTCTGCACTGGCGATCTGCGCCTCCGCCTGTGCGATGGCGGAATCGGCGGCGTTCAAATTGGCAGAAGCGGCATCAAATTCAGCTTTTGCCGAATCGTATTCGGATTCCGCAATAGCATTTTCCGGCCGGAGCCGGACGGAACGCTCATAATTATTTTTTGCCAGAGTCATCTTTGCCTGAAGCTGGATCTTCTGGGCTTTGGCGTTCATCAAATTGGCTTTTGCCTGAAGGACAGCGGCTTCCGCCTGCCGGAGGGAAGCGGTATAAATGGCATCGTCGATCACCGCCAGCACCATTCCTTCCGTAACAGGCGCGCCGTAATCCACCTCTTTCCCGGAAGCATCTTTCCCGAAGGAAACGATGGGCCCGGTGACCTGCGCCCCCACATCCACCAATTCTTCCGGCTCCACGGTACCGGAGGCGGAAATGGTTTTCTGAAGATCCCCCACGGTAACTTCCCCGGTACGGAATACCGGCATGGCTGTTTCCTGTTCATTCCCCCAGCGGCTCCACCCGATCCAGACCAATACGGCAATAACGGGAAGTGCCGCCCATTTCAACATTGTTTTCAATTTTTTCATCAATCCTCTCTCCCGGATTTTCCTCAATAAATGCCCACATCCCTCCTGCAACAAAACGGATGTGCCGGAACATTTATTGTATGCAGAAACAAAAAAACTCCGGAAAAATTCCGGAGTCCATACAAACCGTCCTGACCAGAATTCTGTCAATGCTCTGACCGGTACTGCACCAGACGGGGCTGGATCGAAATCCGCCGGGCAGCACTGCCGGGGTTTTCGGCACGCCTGCGGCATTCTTCAAAAACCGTTACGCCAGCCTGCCGCCAGTCAATAGTAAGCGTATTGGATGGCTCAAAATTCGGCAAAAGCAGCGACTTCCCATCAATCCCAAGCATATTCGGATTTTCTGCGAGGATCTTTCCCGTCTGCCTCCTCCACTGCCGTGCAGCGTAGTTATAATCCGAGCCCCCGGTAAAAAGGCACGCCCCTTCCGGGTCGATCTGGCATGGAGCATCCCCCGGAGAAATACTCCGTTCGATCAGCCGGCAGGAGCCTCCGGCCTCTTCCCATTGCCGCATAAAAACCTCTGCCCGGACCCGGTGAACCGGCATCGGCTGGCAAACGACCTGCACCTCTCCTGCCCCATGAGCACAAAAATTCCGGACCGCCAGCTCCGCTGCGCTGAATGGATCCACCGATACCGTGGAAAAGACCCCATCAAACATCCGGTGCATTTCAAGCCCGACACAGGGACGCAGAATCTGCTGAAACGCCGGTTCAAACAGATCATAACAACCGAGAAATGCGGCAACATCACATTTCCAAAAGTCCTTCGACAGGATCGGCTGTGCTGCCATCTGTTCGTAAGATACAAAAAAGAATTTCAGCAGCCAGGAAGAAGAAGCCGCAGCTTCCTGCATTCCTTGCAACGCGTAAGCGCAATAGCTTTGAGTCAGCGTTTTATCCCAGATCGCCACAGAAATGACCCCGCCGCTGATGGGGCGGTTTTTGTCCGGCTCACGCACAAATGTTCCGGCCCCCTGGCGAAGCTCCAGCAGCCCCCGTTCGCAAAGTGTCCGGATCGCCCGATGCGCACAACTGGGTGTCAGGGAGAACTGTTCCGCAAGTTTCCGCAACGGCGGCAGGCGGTCTCCGGCAGCATAACGCCCCCCGGCAATCATTGCTTCAAGATAAGCAATCAGTTTCCCGTTGTCTGATGCTGCAACGATTTTTTTCTTTTCACTCATGTATAATGTCCTTTGCTCAAAATCATACCATAGCATCGGACACTGATTTTTACAAGCACTGATTTCATGAATTTGGATTCAGAAAAAAAAACGTCCGACCTTGAATCCGAGTGCAAAATAAAGCGCACCGTTCCGGATCGCACCGCCGGCAGTGATCGCTTCGGAAGAACGGACCAGCAACCGGAACGAACCGGTATCAGGATGGATTTCCGCAACACCTCCCCGCAAAAGCAGAAACAGTCTTTTCCCGTCAGAAAGCAAGGCTTTACGCGGAGCCCTGCCCCACTTTTTGGGCCAACGGAAACGGCGGAATCCGGCCAGATTTTCAGGATCGGCAATCAAAAGTTCTCCTTCGGATGTCGCCGCAAAAAGTTTGTTGTTGTGCATTTCCACGGCAACAATGCTGCGGCTGCCGGCAACATCCACATGCTCTTGCACCCGGCAATCCGGCCAGCTCATCCGGAACAGTACTGCGTGCTCCGCAAGTTCCCGGCCTCCGCCGGGGGCTTCCACACTGGTCCCGCCGACCAGATCCCCGCGTGCATCTGCGGCAAGGGAAATGCAGCTGTGCCCGGGAAGCCATTCGGCCACAGTCCGGTTCCTTCCGGTGACCCGGTCGTGGATACCGAACCCACCACCGGTCAATCCGTAGTTGGCAAATCCGCTCATAATAACAGAGCGACCGTCCGGATGAAGCAGGATGGCTCGGGGACGGGTGATCAAATCCGGCCAGGCTCCGACAACACGCGGATTGAGTTCTGCCGCCGGGGTAAGGCGTTTTTCCGCTTCCAGAGCGGCCGACATAATGCCGAACATCCGCTTGCCGCGGCTTCCGGCTTCCGTAAACACCTTGAATTCATGCCTTCCCGCAGGCAGATCAAAGGGCCCCAATGTCACCATGGGGGCAGGCCCGCTGACAGAGGATTCCAAATGGATCTCATACCGTGCGCCACGGAATACCAGAGCGGCCTTACCATAATTGCTATTCCGGAACAACTGCACATTCAAATAGCGTTTCCCGGCCTCCGGATTATCCAGCGTGAACCGGAATTCGGCATTTTCGTTTTCGCCAACGCCATAGAGCAGCGGAGGATTGACCATCCGGACCAGCCGCCCATGCCGGACGGCAGAAGATGTCAGCAACCGTGCAGGGCCACCGTTAAAATGCAGTGACCGCCAGGTCAGCAGAAGAGGTTTTGCGGGGTCCATCTCCCACATCCTGCCGCCTGCATATTCACAGGCATAGAGCTTTTTCTGATCAGAAGCAATGGCACAGAGATTGCCGCCCATCGGCAAACTGCCATGGTCGATCAACCGGCCTCCGCCGGGAATGTCTACTTCCACAAAGCGCAGCGGATGCGATGTTGAACCGTAAACCTTTCCATCCGGTCCCGCGCCAAGACTGGTGAAATTCAGCCCGCCGGAGACAAAATCAAAAGAAACAGTCCGCAGACTGCCGTCTTTTTCCCGGATCGTCATACTGCGGGAGTCAACATCGGCCTGAACGATAGCAGAGCCGTCACCAAAATCGTAACGGCGGCTGTTCGGACTGAAAGAACGTGCCGCCCGATCAGGACGTGCCGGGGGAATACTCTTTACCGGGCCAATAAATTTTCCATTCCGGAATTTTCCTTTGAACGATCCAATGGAGGCGTAAACAAATCCGTCTTTGCCTGCCATGACAGAAACTGTACCGGTTTTCCGTTCCGATGCAGGAAGCAGTTCCCGCCGCTCTCCGGAGGCCGGATGGAAGGCAACCAGATTGGCTCGCGCCGTCCCGATCCCGCAATAAATCCACCCTTCCGCATCGCTGGCAAGAAAGAAAAGATATTTTTCCCGGTCGTCCATCCGCCCATAATTGCGGAATTTGCCGTCTGCCGGCGAATAAGAGGTGAGTGTGGCACGGGGGAATCCCCCCATCCAGACAGTACCGGCGTCATCCTGATAATAACACATGAAATGTATTGTCTTCTCCGGATCGGGGCGGCCGATGAAACGGGTCTTGCCGGTTTTCCAGTCGAACTCCAATATTCTGCCGCCGGTCTGGTCGTACAGATATTTTTCATCACTTGTCAGAATGGAACCGAAAGAATCTCCCTGCCGCACTTCCCGTGGATTGAAGAACTGTCTTACCTCTTTACGGTCGACATCTGCCAGAAGCAGGTAACCGGTCGGGCCGTGATCCTGCATACGGATGATCGCCATCCGGCGGCCGTCCGAACTGCGGAAAGCGGTAACACTGCGGATCTCCGCACTCCGTGCGCCTACCCCAAGAATGTCGATTTCAGAAGCAGACAGAAGTAACGGAAGAAAAAGCACTGCCGCAACAACGACTGTGTGCAGAACAGGACGAAAAACCCCCATGAACATCTTCCCCGTATCAAATTTTGTTGATCGAATAGCGTCCATCGCCGCAGTGCCAGTAACCCGGCTGCCCAAACATCTCAAGTGCCAGCGGAGTCGCGCGGCCGTCAACCATCATAAAAACACTGCTCCGACCGCTGTTATGCCGGAGATTCTGCAGTCCGGCATAGGTACTGCCATTGTTGGCAAAAGGATTGAACAAACGGGGATATTCCCCGGAGGAGGCGGTAAAATAACCGTTCCCGGTGGGCCAATTGTTGGAAGCCCCGTCTCCTGCCATGATCAGATTGGAGAGCCCGCTGCCGCTGTTGGAAGCCCGTATTGTGCTGAGTTTATAGAAATAACTGGTTTTGTTCGCAGTCTTTCCGGTACCGGATGTACGCAAATAACTCCAGGGAGAGGTGTAGCCGGATGGCAGATTTGCACGATTTGCGCCGTACGTATCATTGGGGCAAAGCGCAGCTTTTGCATTGTTGTAGTAGGGCCAGGTCAGATCCAGCCAGAGAGAATTCCCGCCAGTGCCGGTGAAAATTTTTGCATTCAAACCACTTGGGACAGCCCGGTACCCCCAAGCCAGATTCGGAGGGAGGTAGTCGTCCCCGTCCGTTGCATACAACTGCATGGCACTTGCAAGCTGTTTGAGATTATTGACACAGGCACTTTCCTTCGCCTTGTCGCGAGCCTTACTCAAAGCGGGCAGCAGCATCGCCGCCAGAATGGTGATGATCGCAATAACGACCAGCAGTTCGATCAGCGTGAACGCTGATCGAGTGAAGATGTGAAGGTGTGAAGAGTTTGCCTGCGGCAAACGTGAAGTGCGCCCTGTCGGGCGTAAGGATGTGTTGCTTTTATAAAATTTTTTAAGGTAATATAACGGCAAAACACCTATTTGACAAGTTTTACTGACCAGCAGTTCGATCAGCGTGAACGCTGATCGTGTGAAACAGGAAAATGTGCCCAGCCGGCCGGAGGAGGGAGTCTCTTTCATTTTGTTGCTCAAATGACTTCCGGAAAGCCGTCTGTCAGGCAGCATAGAACACAGAGAAAATTCGTTTTGTTTCATAGTTGATCATCTCCTTATTTCCGGGTTAAAATATTGAGAAACTCCAATATTGTTTCACATTGTTTAGATTTTGAAATAAATATACAACACTTGAAAAACATGTCAAGCTCTTCCGGAAATAATTTTCAAAAAAAGTGGTGTACAAAGCAATAACTGCTTTTTCTATACAGGAGTTACCTTGCCAGGCATTTGGGTTCCGCGGGCCATGATTCAGTGCAGAACAAAAAAATCAAGGCAGGAATACCGGAAAGGCGGTACCCGAAAGTCGATCTGTACCCAACAAAAATTTTGACAAAAAGGCTGTGTACTAAACAATGACTGATTTTTCTATATAGCAATTTATTTGCTGTGCACTTGGTCTCTGCGAGGCTGGGTTCAGCGCACTTCGTACGCTGAACCGTAAGGCCCCGGAAAAAATCGCAAGCTGATTGCTTGC
>JAFTIA010000024.1 GCA_017457105.1 Lentisphaeria bacterium
GCAGAAATCACATTACAGAAAAGCAACGGAAAAGTTCTTCGCATGATCCACGGTAAATGACAATGAAACTCTTTGACAAATACTTTCAACCTTACGCTGAATATTGCATCAGGACAACTTTTTCGGAAGATGAATTGAAAGAAACTCTTACCAAAGAATGTCCGGCAACATCGGATGTTCTGTCATGGAAAGCCATTAAAGCCGCCATGGGCTTGAGCAGAACAATCGTCTTTTCCTGCGATCCGGATGATCCGCTGCATCTGCATCCGATCAAAGCATCCCGTAACACTTCCAGAGGAGATCTGTTCATTCGGTGTGAAAAAGCATCGGATGGAGAAACGATTTTGCATATTTCAATCGCTCAAAGCGGAAAATACAAATGGCTGTTGTATGCTATCGGCTTCTTTGCCCTGCTCTGGGGAGTTGCCGCCTCGTTTGTCATTTGGTGGGGAATATTCCTTTCTGTGGTTTTTATAGGACTTGTTTTCATCGTCTTAGAGTGTTGCCGGGCCATGGCGATGGATGAAGTTCCGCAAATCCGGCAGGATTTTGAAATCCTGTTGAGAACCTTGGAAAGAAAAGGTCGTTGACCGTATTCAAGCATCGTAAATTGGAGCAGATCGGATTGCAGAAATACAAACAGCCGCCCACGAATTTCTGCCTGATGGAGAATTTGGGAGAATATTCCTTTGAAATCAAATCGGCAGTAAACTTGAAAAACTTTTCAGGGTTAATGCAGCACTGCCGCATAAAAATCCTTGCTCCATTTGGATTTTTCCTGTTTTAAAGTATATTATGCTGCGGCATTGTGCTTTTTTAGTGTTGTTCAATGAATCAAAGGATTTGATGTCTGGATTTTGTATGAAAGAAAAACTCCGGCTGGTCTTTTTAACGGTCAACAGTTCCTATTCCCATTCTTCCCTGGCTCTGCCACTGCTGCACAGTGCATGCAGAGAGTTGAAGCAATGGGAGTGGTTCCGCTATGATACGACGCTGGATTGCGATATCATGACGGCGGTACAGGAACTGTATTCCCTGAAAGGGGATCTTCTGGTAACGGATCTCTATTTATTCAACCGCAAAACTGCGCTGGAGATCCTGCGGCGGTATCACTCGCTGGACACACAGTGCCGCATTGCGGCGGGCGGCCCGGAATGTCTTGGTGACGGAGCTGCTCAATTATTGCAGGAGTGTCCGTGGCTTGACCGGGTGTTCCGTGGCGAAGGAGAAGGGATTTTCAGGGAATACCTCCTGGCGTTCAATGAAATATCATCCGTGCCGCACATTGTGCCGCAGGAGGGCAATGCCGTATTTCAGGAATGGGAAAACGCCCCCTGCCCTGTCGCAGATCCCTTTTTTGTGACGGACAAGCCCTTTATCCAAATGGAAACCTCCCGGGGCTGCCCCATGAAATGTTTTTACTGCACCAGCGGCAATACTCAAATCCGCTACCGATCCATGGAACAGGTGCGGGAGGAATTGCAGATGCTTGCGGTAAAAGGCATACAGGAGATCCGGGTACTTGATAGAACATTCAATCTTCCGCAGGAACGGGGAGCCGCATTGCTGCGGATGTTCCGGGAGGAATTTCCGCAGATCCGTTTTCACCTGGAACTGCATCCCCAGTTTCTGGGGGAGGATTTGCGGAGTGAATTGGAGAAAGCTCTCCCAGGGCAACTGCATATCGAAGTGGGGATCCAATGTCTGGATGCTGACGTGCAGCGATTGTCCGGGCGGAACAGCCGCCGGGATGCGGTGCTGGACGGGCTGGATTTTCTATGCAAACAAAAGACTTTTGAGACTCACGCCGATTTGCTGGCGGGTCTGCCGGGGCAGACTTGGGAACATATTACCCGTGATGCCGCCACCCTTATGCTGTATCAAACCGCAGAGATCCAGCTGGAAATTTTAAAAGTCCTGCCGGGGACGCCCATGCGAGAGATCGCTCCGGCACACGGGATCTGCTACTGCCCGGATACGCCTTATGATGTGATGAAGAGTGAAACCATGACCGTGGAAGAGATCCAGCAGGTGCGGGCACTCTCCCGATTGCTGGATCTGACTTATAATCACAAAGCTCTGCATTTACCGGTGCTGACCATGAGCCGGGAATGTCCGGACTTCATTCTCCGGCTGTTGAATCATTTCCAGCAGACCGGCGGCACGGTGCAGACGGTTTGGAACTTGCAGAAACGCTTTTTCTTTCTGCTTGATTTCTGCCGGAAATACGGTTTGAAACAGGGAGCGACCTCTCTGGCATATCATTGGCTTCTTGCGGGATTCCCGCCCGGGGAAGGCCCGGATGTGTATTCCCGGAAAGCGGACAATATTCCGGAGAATGCGGTGCTGCACTCCGGCTCTGCCGATTGCCTGACCGCCCGGGAGACCCGTTGCTGGCAGCTCTCCATGAATGGGGAAGTGATCTATCTGGCATACAACAGGTCCTTTGCCCCCAACCGCCC
>JAFTIA010000025.1 GCA_017457105.1 Lentisphaeria bacterium
CAATAAAAAATCAGCAAGCAATCAGCTTGCGATTTTTTCCGGGGCCTTACGGTTCAGCGTAAGAAGTGCGCTGAACCCAGCCTCGCAGAGACCAAGTGCACAGCAAATAAATTGCTATATAGAAAAATCAGTCATTGTTTGGTACACAGCCCAAAAAAACAAAGGAGAAAAGACCATGGTCAAACACTTTATTCTGTTGCTGATATTCAGCATGACGCTTTGCATTTATGCCGGAAATCCGGAGGGGAATGGCTCTTTTGAGCTGTGGAAAGGGAATTCCCCGGATGGGTTTTCCGTCAATAGTATCTATAAAAATTGGAAAATGGAAAAACGCACCGGCGGGAGTTATGACGGCACAGCCTGTCTGCATGTGGATGTGGCGGATATGCCCCGGAGCGCATTCAGCCTTATGACGCCTTTTAAGTCGGCTTCCGGCGGGGAGAGAGTCGCTTTTTCCTGCGCCGTCCGGGGCAAGGGGAAAATGCGGTTTGAAATTTATTGCTACAATGCCCGGGGCGAGTGGGTAAAGAAAAATGTGGTTCCGCAGCTTCGCAGCATAGATACGGATCAGTGGCTGGTGGAAAATTTTGAGGCGGAACTTCCGCAAATCAATGATTCGGTGATCGGCCCCATCAGCAGGATCCGCGGCGTCCTCTTTGTGGATCGTGCAAGTTCGCTGGATCTGGACAGCTTTTCCTGCATGGTCCGTAAGAAAGATGCCCCACGGAAAGCCGCGCATTATCCGGTAGCAGCCATTGAACCCCGTGCTCCTCAGGGGCCGGTTTATCTGCCGCCCCGGCTTTACGCTGTTCCGGGAAAAGAATTGAATATTTATTTTGACAATCTTTCCGTTCTGCCTCTCCCCGGCGCAGTGGAGGTCGCCGCAAAAGTGGGGGCGCAGTTTGCTGACCGTTACAGTTTTACTCCCAAACCGGAACATACCGGTACCCATCCGCTCCGGTTGGAATGGCGGGATGCTGAGGGGAAAATTCTGGCATCTGCGGAAACCGAGATCGTCGTTGCTCCTGCCGCAGTTGCCCCCCGGAGCGTGAAAGTGCTGATGATCGGAGACAGCCTTACCAATGGCACCATTTATCCCAGACACATCGCCGGGGCGTTGCGGGCAGATAAGTTTGAGGTCAGCTTTGTCGGTTCCCATGCGGGGAACGGCAAACCTGCGGCTGAAGACGGCGTGGTCCATGAAGGGTATGGCGGCTGGCAGTTTTCCCACTTTGTGAACCGCTGGACGCCCGGAGATGCGTTTCGGGCAAAAAGTCCTTTCCTTGCCGGGCCGGGCAAACTGGATATTCCCGGGTTCTTTGCGAAAAAGGGCGGAGTGCCGGATGTGATCACCGTTCTTCTGGGGGTGAATGACATTGCCGCCTGTACCCGGGAAACCTTGCCGGCGAAACTGGAAAGCATCAGCCGGGATGCCGATACGCTTCTGAACGCGCTGGCGGAAGCCGCTCCCAAGGCGAAGATCGGGGTTGGCCTGATCCCGCCTCCGGCGGCATCGCAGGATGCTTTCGGGTTCAACTACACCACCCGGATCAACCGGGTGCAATATCTGCGTAATACGTTTGCATTGTGGCAGATGATGGAGAAGAAGTACCGTAACCATCCCCGTTTTGAGCTTGTGCCGGTCAATGTCAATATTGACTGCCGGAACAACTATCCGGTCCGCAAGACCCCGTACAATGCCCAGAATCCGGAAACATATATGATGCAGAATAATGCTGTTCATCCGGCCGCGAGCGGATACCGGCAGATCGGCGACAGTTTCTATTTCTGGATGCGTAATACTCTGCGCTGAAGCGGTTTAAAAAAAAGAGCCGTCAGTACCAAGTGGTCTGACGGCTTTATTGTTCGCGGAGGACTGTATTATGCTTTTTTCTGCAAAAAGCGTTTCCCCATGAGCCGGAGAAGTCCTTCCAGAATCATGGTGGGGTGAGGCGGACAGCCGGGGATATACAAGTCCGGCGTGAACATGCCGCAAACGCCGCCCCGGGTCTCCGGACTTTCCGCATAGATCCCGCCGGAAATGGCACAAGCCCCGCAGGCGATCACAAACGCCGGATCCGGCACTGCATCAAAACTTTTCTGCAATGCCAGAGCCATGTTTTCAGACACGGGGCCCGTTACCAGAATACAGTCTGCATGGCGGGGGGATGCCACCACCTGAATGCCGAATCTTCCCATGTCCCACGCCAGAGTGTTGAGTACGTTAAAATCCAGTTCACAGGCGGCACAGCCCCCGGCGGAAACTTCCCGGATCTTCAGGGATTTGCCGCAAAGGCGGGTAATGGCACACCGGACTTGTTCTTCCGGCGTGTAATTCCGGGAATTTGCCGTGTTGCAGATCAGATTTTCACGGGTAAGTGCTGCAACGGCGTGTTCTTTGGAAAAGGTGATGCCGCCGCAGGATATTTCCTGACATTTGCCGCAGAAAATACATTTTCCCAAGTCCAGCTGCAAATCATTGCCGCAGCCGGAAATGGCGTCAGCAGGACACATTTCTGAAAGTTGGGAACTGATTTCTGCGGAGCATTTACTTCCGTCAATGACCGGCCGCCCCAGAAAACGCTCCGGCAAAACCGGCGGCTGATGGGGGAATTTCCCGGTACGGTATCCCTGAACAAGACGAGCTTTCAAAATATTGAACATAATACTATCCTCCTCAAAGGTCGTGTCCGCAATAGGAGAGGTTGAAACTCTTGTTGCAGATGGGGAAATCCGAGATTTGCTGACCACGCAGTGCCAGTGCCAGACCGAACCAGTTGTGGAACGAGGGATCTACGATCTTGTAACGGCGGAATTTGCCGTTTTTATCGGTAACAGCCGTATGGCACAATTCTCCGCGCCATGCCTCCGTAATGGCGACTGCGATCATGTCCGGGGCAGGTGTTGAAGCCAATTCAGTACAGACATCCCCTTCCGGAAGAGCTTTCAGCCAGTCACGGACATAACGCTCCGAGTGCCGGATCTCGCCGTACCGCACCGCTGCCCGGGAGAGAACATCGCCGGTCAGCGCATTGGCAGGGCGGAGGGGCTGGATGGGGCGCAGCTGATAGCCCCCGTCCGGATGGCTCTGGCGGGTATCCATGCCCAAGCCGCAGGCACGGCCCGCCACACCCACAAGACCGATGGCCCGGGCATCTTCTTTGCTTACCGTACCGGTATTTTCAAACCGGTCCAGTACGGAAGGTGTGTCAAAAAAGAGATCCAGCGCATGGAAGAGTTCCGGACGGATCCTGTCCAGCCACGCCAGAAGTTTTTCAGACATGGTTTGCGGAATATCAAACTGCACCCCGCCGGGGATCACAAGATTTCTGCCGAAACGGTTGCCGCAAATCTCCGCAGTCATATTAAGATACTCCCCGCGGATACGCCCGCAGTAGGAGGCTGTGGGGAGAAATGCCACATCTCCCGCCAATGCCCCGCAATCCCCTGTGTGGTTGGCGATCCGTTCCAGCTCCAGTGCCAGAGCCCGGATGGCCTGTGCCCGCCCGGGGACCGTGCAGCCGCAGAGGGCCTCCATGATCCTGGCATAGGTTGTGGCGGATGCCACGGTGGTATCCCCTGCGGCAGTTTCCATAAAGTGCTGTGTTTTCTTATCCGGGCCGCCCAACAGCATTTTTTCGATGCCCCGGTGCTGATAGCCCAGTTCGATTTCCAGAGAATAGACATTTTCCCCCATACACTGGAAACGGAAATGCCCCGGCTCAATGACCCCTGCATGAACAGGGCCAACGGCTACCTCATGGGCGGCAGTTCCCTGCATCCGGAAGTAATCGGTTACGCCCGCTGTGGGGGCGTCGGTTCTGCCCCAGGCATCCGGAGCATTGTCCAGAGTCCGGTGGAAACGGATGGGTTTCAGCCACGGGTGATTTTCCGGAACAATGCCGTATTGCTCTGCAATTTCCCGCTCAAACCAGTGGAATTGCGGCATATCCGCGGTCAGTGCCGGATACCGCCGGCCCGCCCGGAAAGAGAGAAGATACAGCAAATCTGTGTTGTCGCCGCAAAGGACCACGGTCATCCGGTGATCCCCGTTTTCTTCCGGCATGGCAAAGAAACTGGCGACCCGCATGGAGTGCTCTTGAACCGCCTGTTTGACCGCATCCCGGAACTCTGCAAAACTTACCAGCGGGACAGACGCCAACGGCGCCGCCGTGGCATTTTTGATTTTTAAGAAAGTATTGTTCATCGTTACAGACTCCATATCGGGTTAAACGCCCACAAGAGATAAAGTCCCAGCAATGTGGCGGCAAGGATCATCACGCCGGGGACCAACCACAATTTTTCTGCCCGCTTTGCCAGAATTTCCGGACACTGAAGCGTGCCCTTTTCCCCCATAGTCATCCGCAGTGCCGCCATGGTCATGCCTGCAAAAATTGCAAAAAGCAGAACTGCAACGATGATCCCGACCCACGCAGGAGCAGTGGCGATCAGGGAAAATTCTGTAACAAAAAGAGGAGAGGGCGGGGCCCCGCAGATCAGCAGGATCCCCCCGGTCCAGATTACCGCATTGCGCCGGAGCTCGCCCAGCATTCCGCCGATCCCGGCAATGGAACGGCTGCCGTATGCCAGAAGAAGATTGCCCGCCGTCAGAAAGAGTGCCATTTTGATGAATGAGTGCCCCAGCAGGTGCGGCAGCATGATTTCTTCCCCGCAGAAAACCAGGATCAGCGTGGCGATTCCCATGTGTTCCACGCTGGAATAGGCAAGCATGCGCTTGAAATCCCCTTGACGGATGATGAAAAGTGCCGCAATCAGGAGAGAGAGCAGGCCCAAGACAGCAAGCAGGGTTTTGCAGAAGGGCAGCAGACTTTCCGGAGCCAGCCGGTAAAACCGGAGGATCCCCAGAAGTGAGCAGTTCAAAAGCGATCCGGAAAGCATGGCGGAAACCGTTCCGGGGGCTTCGCTGTGAGCATCCGGGAGCCACGCATGGAAAGGTACTAGACCCATTTTGGTCCCGTACCCGGCAAGGATAAAGATCCATGCGGCCTTGAACCACGCCGGTTCGATCACCGTTTCTTTTGCCGAAAGCAGGGCATACCACCAGCCGGGAGCATTTCCCGACGAGCGGACCGCCACCCCGAGAAGCATCGTGCCGAACAGGGCAAAGGCAATGCCCACCGAGCAGATCAGCAGATATTTCCACATGACTTCCAATGCCTGACTGGAACGGTGGAAAAGGATCAGGGGCGCACTGCAGAGGGTCGTGGCTTCCACCGCCACCCAGAGAAGTCCCAGATTCCAGGAGGTGACCACCAGTGTCATTGTTCCCGCAAAGGCCGGGATACACGCCAGAAAGATCCGTTCCGGCATAAAGTGCTGCCGGGGATCGCCGCCGTGCCGCAATGCCGCTGCTTCATATTCTGCAGGGAGCCAGAAATACGTTTGTGCCGCCACCGCCAGAAAAAGGAGGGAGGTGATAAAAAGGATCCAGCACCCCGCCGTATCCAGTTTGAGCCAGATATGGCCGCCGCAGCTCCATTCCAGATCGGGTGTATGGAAAAGAGTCCACGCCGTCAGGGCGAAATGTGCCAGTGCCGAAAGAGGAAGCAGAACTCTTGCCAGTGCCGGGAATTTTTTGCCGGTAAAAAAGATGACTGCCGCCATAACCAGCGGAAGGGCAAAAAGGATGATAAGACTCATTGTTCCACCTCCACAGAAAGATCCGCATTGACCGGCATTTTGCTGTCATCCAGCTGGTTGAGCCGGTCAGAGTCGATGTGTTGAAATTCCCGGCTGATCTGGAAAAGGGTGATCCCCATGATAAAGACCAGTACCAGCACGTCCAGAAGAACCCCCAGTTCCACCAGAAGTCCGTGTTCCAGCATCATGCCTGTACCGAAAACCGCGATCCCGTTTTCAAACACCAGAAAACCGATGACCTGCGTAATGGCTTTCCGGCGGGCAATGATGATGAAAAGCCCTGCTGCCATAGTGGTGAATGCCACCGGCAGAGCCAGCAGAGATGCCGGAGGCGGCAGCGGTGCGATTTTGCCGCAGAGCCAGAAAAGTCCGCCCCCCGCCAGTACAATGACCAGAATAGAGCCGGAGTACCCGATAAAGGGTTCCAGTTCCCGTTTGACATTGGCTTTCCGCATGGCGGCCGCCAGCAGTCCGGGGAGCAGGATCCCTTTCAGGAGCAGATTGCATGCCGCCGCCAGGATCCCCTCCATGTGCGGGGTGCCTTCGGACCATTGCCACATCACCAGCGGCAGGACCGCCAGCAGGATCCCCTGCACCGCCACCCAGCGGATGCAGCTCAAAAGACGGCTGGATGCCGCCAGAAACAGGTCCACGCCCAGAATCCCGGCGAGGACGATTTCCATGATTCCAGTCATTATGCCACCTCCCCGAATACGATCATGAAAATAATGGCCAGCACTGCCAGTGCCGTGGCCGCATTGATGAACTGCGGAACTTTCAGGAACCGGAACCGTGCCATAACCGATTCCACAACGCCGATCATTACCGCCGTAAAGCCCACTGAAACAAAGTAAATAGCTGTATTCAGCCAGGTGGAGGTCATGCCGCAGGGCAGGATCAGCAGTACAAAGAAACTGGCCAACAGCCACAGTTTGAGAGAGGCCCCGTAAAGGATCAGTGCCAGATCCGGCCCGCCGTAATCCAAAATCATGGCTTCGTGGATCATGGTAAGTTCCAGATGGGTTTCCGGATCGTCAAAGGGGACCCGGCAGGATTCTGCCAGCATTACCAGAAAAAATGCCGCCGCAATAAGCAGCATGGCTGTTCCGCTGTAGCTCCACGCTCCGAAGGTAAAGCCGTTCAACGTTTCCGTAAGGGAGAATTTTCCGGTCAGGATCACCAGGAAGCCGGTGACTGCCAGAAATGCCCCTTCTGCCAGTGCGGAAAATTGCATTTCCCGGCTTGCTCCCATGCCTTCAAAACTCGATCCGGTATCCAGCGCCGCCAGTACTCCGGAGATCCGGGAGAAGCCCAGTAGATAGATAAAGAGCAGGATGTCACCGGTGAATGCAAAGGGAGAACTGTTCATTCCGAAAGGCATCAGCAACACTCCTGCCAGCAATGCCGCCAGACCGGCGGCCGGAGCCAGTCGCAGGATCGGGGTGGCAGTGGAACTGTAAACACAGCCTTTCTTCAGAAGTTTGGCAATGTCATAATAAAGTTGGAAAAAAGAAGGCCCTCTGCGTCCGGCAAAGAATGCCTTCACCCGGTTGATGATCCCCGGGAGGAGCGGTGCCAGCAGGAGAGAAAGGAGGGCGGAAACCGCCCAGCAACCCGTTTGTGAGTTCATTTTTTCACCTCCACAGTTTTGGTTGCGGCGGGTGTTTTTTGGATGCTTTCACTCTGCCCGCCACAGAAGAAATAACCCCAGAACAGCATCAGGATCAATGCAGTTACCATAATAAGGATATAAAGATGAAGCAGCCCTGATTGCAGGATACGCACCTTTACCGCCGCCGTCCCGAATGCGTGGAAAACTGGGACCCAGAAGCGTTTTGCCGCCGGATCCGCCGTGGTGATGCGGATGCCGGCTTCTTTCGGGAAAAAGTCCCGGGGCGGCAGTACCTCTTTGCGCCAGCCCGTGAGGCGATGCAGGAAATCGCTCAAGGGTTGACTGAAAGCCGTTGCTGTATATTCCATCCGGGCATCCGGGGCGGCATAACCGCAGTCCCAGGTCCCCCGGACTGTGACTTCCCGGTTGCGCATCAAAAGACTCCGCAGAAATTGAAGGAGCACAAAAAATCCCGTGACGATCAGAGCAAAAATGCTCAATTTATACAGTAATTCCTGCAATTCCGCTACCGGCACTCCCAAATGGCAGGGGCGGACGCCCAGTGCATCGGTGATGACAGGGATCAAATATGCGCAGACATTTCCGGCAAGAAAGATCATTGCCAGACTGAGCAGGGTAAAGATAAAGGGCGGTAAATCCATGGAGAGCGGGGCCTGCGAGGCATCTGCAGCCTCCCGGGTACGGGGTTCGCCCAGAAAGATCCCGCCAATGGCTTTGGAAAACGCCCCGGCCGCAATGCCACCCACCAGTGCCAGCGTGATCATGGTCAGAAGAGATGAGAAAAAGACCGGCGTTCCGGTTCCGGAGATGATCCCGTAATATGCCGCCGCATAAATCAGGAATTCCCCGAGGAATCCGTTGAAAGGCGGGATCCCGGAAATGGAGATCCCGGAAAATGCAAAAAGCCATCCGGTCCGGGGCATACGCTTCATCAGCCCTCCCATGCGGTCCATATTCAGTGTGCCGGTAGCTTTGTAAACTGTTCCGGCAAGCATGAAAAGACTTCCTTTCAGCAGCATGTGGTTCAGCAGATGGAGCAGTGCCCCGCAGAACCCGGCTGCCGCCATCATGGAATTCCCTGCATTTATTCCCAGAAACCCGAGTCCAAGTCCGATGCAGATGATGCCTATATTTTCAATGCTGGAATAGGCAAGAAGCCGCTTGAGATTGCTTTGGGCAGTTGCGGCAATAATACCAAAGAGCGCTCCGGCAAGACCGCAGAAAAGCAGTGTCCAGCCGATGATATTATCCGGGATATTGATCATGTGGTGAAAGCGCAGAACTCCATAAAGTCCCAGTTTGATCATGGCAGCAGACATGACTGCCGAAACCGGTGCCGGTGCCGCCGGATGTGCTTCCGGGAGCCAGATATGCAGAAAAGGCAGCCCTGCTTTCAGGCCGAATCCGATCAGCAGCAGTGCAAACAGAATTGCCGGAGAAATCTCCCGGCCTGCAAAAACAAAGAACCCGATCAGGAACAACGCCCCTGCTTCGCATGCCAACAGATAGATCCATGCCGCCTGACGGGTCAGTTTTGAACGGTATTCAAAGGCTACCAGCGCAAAACTCATCGTTCCCATCAGTTCCCACGCCAGCAGGAATGTCAGCGGTGTCCGGACCAGTGTCACCAGCGTCATGGAGGCGAGAGTCATGTTGAAAAAGAACCAGTAATTGCCGCTCTTGCCGTGGTCGTGACCTTTCAGATAGGCGGGGGAATGGATGGCCGCCGCGCCGCCGACCAGCAGGACCGGCAGCAGAAAAAAAGCGGAAAGATTGTCAAAATTCAAATAGATCCCGTATAAGTCACTGCTTGCCGGTACTGTATCCGGCAAAAAGCGCATTACTACGGAAAGCATCCCCGAAAAAGCTCCGGCAAGAGCCCCGGTTCTGCCGATCCATGCAGGGAGCTGCGGATTCCCGTGGCGGTTGCATAGAAGTGCCGCAAAGCCGCTTCCTGCAAAAATAAATATGGAAAACAGGAGAACATTGATCATATTTTTATTCCTTGAAAAAAAGGTTTGTCCGGTGGGATGCGCCTGTAAATGCAATTTGATAGCGGCGGCAGTCCCATTCCGGTAACTCCGACACTGTTCAGAGAAGGGAATGAAGCGTCTTGAACGACTGGATCACCGGATCTTGAGCAGAGTCACTCGCAGAAACTTACGGAAATCTTTACAGTTCAACGCCTCCTGGTGTACATTTTATATCCAAAAAAAATCGCAAAACGAAAACTGTATAATATACACCCGATTGCCTTAAATTTCAATGATGTAAAAACAGTTCGGCTACAGTTTTCTGCCGGATATCAACCCTGCAGCTCTTTCCGGAACATTTGGTAGGTGCTTTCCCAGCCGCCTCTGCATTCCACAAAGAGTGCTGCTTCCGCAAAATTGCCGCTGCGCCGCTCTTTGATGAAGGAAGCAAGGGAAATCAATCTCTGATACCATCCTGTGATGGGCGTGTGATTTTTTACGCCGTCTGCATCGCTTACCTGATGCAGGTGCATGGTCACGATTTCCCCTTTCAGCATTTCGTACCACTGGGAAAGGGAATAGCGCGGGTAAAATACATCGTTGTTCCGGGCATGGCCGATATCCAGTACCGCACCGATCTTCTGTTCCGGCAGTCTTGCGCGTACTGCCCGGATCATTTGCAGCTGTTCCGGCGGCGTGTAACCGAAACGCCGTTCAAATTCTGTTTCTCCATCACGCATGTGCATATTTTCGATGCCGAACACTGCCTGCGGGGCGGCGGCAAAGGTTTTTGCGTACAGATCTGCCATGCGGTTGAAGTTTTTTTCATCCAGCATTTCCCGCAGAGAGGCTTTGGGAACATGGGCTGTAAAACGGGTCGCCCCGAGGTCAGTCCCCCAGCGGACGATCTCCGCAGCTTTATCCGGATTTTCAAAGGAAATATCCGGGAGATGGATGGAGATCTCCCCTTTTGTCGTTTGCAGATAATGTTCCGCCGGGCTCTTTGCATCGGAGAGTTTATGTAAAATTTCCACTTTGGGGACATTCAACTCTTCTGCTCTGCGGAGTTCCTCTGCGGCATTTACCTTGACGGCGACTCCTATCTGCCGGAAGAGGGTCTCTTTTTCCTCTCTGCTCCAATCGTCAATGGAGAACCCGGGGAGAACGGCTTCTGTGCGGCAGACCCGGTTGTTTTGGATCTCAAAAAATGCCACAGCCGGGGGCCCGCCAAGGACTTTGTCCGGATCCAGCCCGCGGACCGCTTCGAGTTTATTTTCCCGGATATCCCGGTGTTTGTGACCGCAAATCACCAGATCCACGCCTGCGGGAGCCTCCATGGGGCGGTGAGCTGCCAATATCCGGAATTTCCCGGAGGGGGGCGGTGCATCCGGCAGAGTTTCCAGAGAAAACACTTCCACATCCTTTGATTGATAAACACCGGCAAAGCTGATTTTTTCTTCAAAGCCGGGGATCTCTTCCTCGGTATTGCCCCGGGTGATGATGGCGGGGCAGGGGAGATTTTTCATTTCCCGGATCATGCGGTCTCCGGCGCGGATGGCACCGGCTTTTGCCATATCGCCGGCCAGGATCACCAGATCCGCCCGGGTGTCCCGGCAGATTTGCAGAGATTGTTGCAGAACATCTTCGTGCATCAAAGGCGGATCATCGGGAAAATGCAGGTCGGCTAATACAGCTATTTTCATGGTAAACTTCTCCTTTGACAGGCAATTTACATGATTTTTGTCGATTTTTCAAGCTGAATGGTTTGTTTTTTGCCCGGATGGATGTAAACTGTAATATCGTTTTTTTTTGTAAGGAGAATACCGATCATGCAATTTGCCATAAAAAATAACAGAGTTCTGCTGGATGATCAGGACTTTGTTCTGTTGTCCGGTGCCATCCATTATTTCCGCACTCTGCCGGAACAGTGGTGCGAGCGGTTGCAAATGCTGAAATCCTGCGGGTTCAATGCGGTGGAAACGTATGTTGCATGGCATTTGCACGAAAAAAAGGAGGGGGTTTTTGATTTTTCCGGACGCCTTGACCTTGCCGCTTTTATCCGTCTGGCGCAGGCAATGGGCCTCCTGGTGATCCTGCGTCCCGGGCCGTATATTTGTTCGGAATGTGATCTGGGAGGAATGCCCGGGTGGCTTCTGGGCAAACCGGGCATCCGGCTCCGCTGTTCCAATACTGTTTTTCTGGAATACGCCCGGCGTTATTTGCGGGAAGTTATGGCGCAAGTCCGTCCCCTGCTTTGCACCAATGGCGGCCCGGTGATCGCCATTCAGGTGGAAAATGAATACGGAAGTTACGGCAGGGACAAAGCCTATTTGCGTGCCATTGCCGACTGTATCCGGGAAAATGGCGGCGATGTTCAGCTTTTTACATCTGACGGTGCTGCAGAAGTTCTGCTGGATGCCGGGACACTGCCGGATATACCGGCCACGGTCAATTACCGCAACCATCCCCGGCAGAATCTGTCTGTATTTGCCGGGATCGACACCGGCTATGCCAACGCCCCTGTGACCATGGAACTCTGGAACGGCAAAGCGTGGCACTGGGGGAAAACGCCTTTCCATCATGATGAGGAGGAAGTGGCACAGGATTACCGGGAAATTCTGGAAGACGGCAGTTCGGTCAACAGTTACATGTTTCACGGCGGAACCAATTTCGGCTTTACCAGCGGAGCCAATTTTTTCGGCGGTCAATACTGTCCGCTTCTGACCAGTTATGAGGTGGATTCTCTGCTGGATGAGGGGGGCAATCCCACGGAGAAATACATTGCTGTCCAGCGGGTGATGGAGGAATTCCGCCCCGGGTCCACTGCTCCTGCAAGCCGGAATCCAGCCCGGGCTTATCCGGAAATACGCTGTACCGGATTTGTACCGTTGAGCGATGTGCTGGATCAGGTATCTGCTCCCGTACATCTTCCCCTGCCGGAACCTATGGAATATTTCGGACAGAGTTTCGGTTTTATCCATTACAAAACAACCATACAACCTTTCCAGAGCGGGAGTTACATCTTCCGGGAGATGCGGGATCGTGCCATGGTGTTTTTGAATGGTGCGCCGGTTGCCACGGTGTACCGCAATGATGGGGATCAAAAGGTATATTTGAATGTTCAGGAGCCGGACAGTACTCTGGAGATTCTTGTGGAAAATATGGGCCGGATCAATTACGGGACGGAAATGGAAAAGGAAACCCGGGGGATGCGGAGTTTTATGCTGGAAAACGGCAACCGGCAACTGGGAGAATGGGAAGTCCGGCCTCTGCCGCTGGAGGAGGATTGGGCGAAATTCCCCTTCCGGGAACTGGAAGCATTTTCTGCGGTACCGGGTTTTTACCGGGCAGTGCTGACGGTGGAGGAAGAGCCTCTGGATACCTGGCTTGAGTTCCCTGCCGGGATCCGGGGATATGTGCAGGTCAACGGTTTCAATATCGGCCGCTATTGGCACATCGGCCCCCAGCGGACACTTTATATCCCCCGGCCGCTTTTGCGGAAAGGGGAAAATGAGATCACCGTTTTTGAACTCCATGGACTCCGTTCACCGGTATTGCGATTCAGCGATCACCGGATCTTGGACCCCATGGCCCCCATGCCTGCAGAATAAAACGAAGGAGTTGTTCCATGAAAGTGATGATTTTGACGGATTTGGAAGGCCCGTCCGGCGTCAACGGCCGTTCGGACGGTATTGGCAACACCATCGTGAACTGCCCCGCAGCGGAGGCCGCTCTGGTGCAGGAGGTGAATGCCTGCTGCGAAGGACTGGTTGCCGCCGGAGCCGATGAGATCGTGGTGCTGGACGGGCATGGCGGCAGTAACAATATTGATATTTTTCAGTTACACCCGGCGGCATCGCTGATGCAGCTTGGCGGTCAGCAGCCGGTGTGCTGGATCGACAGCTCCTACGATGCCTTTGTGATGATCGGCGCCCATTGTATGCACTCCACTCTCGGGCATATGTCCCACTCATACAACAGTCATGGTACGGCCCGTCTGACACTGAACGGCCGGGAGATCGGGGAAATCGGTCTGGGCGCACGGATCGGGGCATATTTCGGCGTGCCGCTCATCCTTGTTTCCGGGGATCAGGCGGCGTGCCGGGAAGCGGAGCAGGAAATCGGTCCGGAAGTTGTTACCGTACAGGTCAAGGAGGCATGGAGCCGTTATACCGCGATCAATTATTCGCCGGAAAAAGTTCACCGGCTGCTGCGTGACGGCGCGGAGGCCGCACTGAAAAAACTGCCGGAAATACCCTGTCTGCCCATGGAGAAACATTACGGAATGACCAAGCACTTCATGTGTCCCAACCAGGCATTCCCGCTGGAAATGACCGGCGGCAAACGGCTGGATGAATGTACGGTGCAATTTGAAAGTGATGATTTGATCGACCTTGTGGCGCAGAGTTACGGCTGGGCGGCCGGTGTTCATAACCGGAAATATGGTATTTCGCCCGAATGGGTTTTTCGCGGGTGACGGATTTGCGGGAAGGTGAGGTAATACAGATGCGAAAGTATGCTTCAACCCGAGATGAGCGGGTGACGGATTTTGTGTTTGCGGAGCGGATCGTTGTTCAGAAAGATTGTTCCGGCGGTGAAACTTTTTGCGGGAAACACTCCTGTCAGGCCATTGCCACGGATAAGGCGTTTTGCGTTTTGCAGCCGGGGGGATGGGTGGTCTTTGACTTCGGTCGGGAACTGCATGGGGGGATCGACATTGTCTCCGGCTGGCTGGGAGAGATGGAGCGGGAGATCCTTGTGTCCTTCGGGGAATCGGTGATGGAAACTTTCAGCCATCCTGCCCATGGGCACGCGGTGCATGAATTCCGCCAGAAGATATCTTCCAGTGCCGCAAACGCTTGCGGTGATTTGGGGTTCCGGTTCGTCAAGCTGGAAAATGTGGAAGATAAACCCTTGCCGCTCCGGGGGCTCCGGGGCAGGTTTGTTCACCGGGAAATGACACGGGCCGCAGAATTTCACTGCTCCGATCCTTTGCTGTCAAAGATTTGGGAGACTGCCGTTTATACGCTGGAACTGTGTATGCAGGATTTCGTCTGGGACGGGATCAAGCGGGACCGTTTGGTGTGGATGGGGGATTTGTATCCGGAAGTCATCACCGCCGCCAGTGTATTCGGGAAACAGCCTGTTATCGAAAAAAGCATGGATTTTCTGCGGGATAGTACCCCGTTGCCGGAAGTGATCAACGGGATCACCTCTTACTCTATGTGGTGGATCCTTGGGCATCGGGCGTGGTTCCGGCATTTCGGCGATACCGCCTATTTGCAGATGCAGAAAGGGTATCTGCTTGAATTGCTGGATGTGTTTGCCGGAATGGTTGATGAAAAAGGTTTTTTCCGCCCGGCAGATGACCGTTTGCTGATCGACTGGGCGACCGGGATGACGGATCAGGCGGTTTTGCGTGCCGGTCTGCACGGACTGCTCTGCACCACCTTTGCGGCCGGGGCGGATCTGTGCGCAGTTCTGGGGGAACCGGCGATGGCTTCACGCTGCCGGGAACTTGCCGGGAAAATGCGGCAGTGTCCGGCGGAACTTTCTTTCAGTACTGCCGGGAATGCTTTTCAGGTACTTGCCGGGCAGTGTCCGGCTGGGGTTGTTTATGAAAAGGCGTACCGGGGGAAACTTCCGGATGGCTTATCCACCTTCCTCGGCTGTTTCCCGCTGGATGTCTGCGCCGGAGCAGGGCACCGGCAGGAGGCTCTGGATTTGATCCGTCAATACTGGGGCGGCATGCTGCAAACCGGGGCAACGACTTTCTGGGAACACTTTGATGTGGCGTGGCTCAAAAAAGGTGGGCGTATTGATGAATTCATCCCGGCGGGGGAATATGATATTCACGGCGAAAACGGCGAAGGCTGTTTTACCGGTTACCGGAACAGTTTGTGCCACGGCTGGTCTTCTCTTCCGGCGGAATGGCTGCTGCGGCAGGTGTGCGGCATTGCGCCTTTGAATGCCCGGACGGTGCGATTTGCGCCGGATCTCTGCGGGTTGCAGGAAGCCTCCTGCGTGTGGCAGAGTGCATTGGGCCCCGTGCGGGTGCATCTTGCAAAAGATCAGCAAACCATTGAAGTTCCGGAGGGGATGGAAGTGGTGGACTGCCGGGGGCAGAATGTGATGAATGCCCTGCCGGATTTTGAAGGAAATCCGCTGTGAGGGAGATGCTTCTTTGCCGCCGCCCATCTGCTGAATTGCTTCCGGCCTATCTGGATTTCTGCCGGGAGTGCTGGGGGCATGTGCATGATGATTATCTGCTGAATGATCCGGCAGAATACGCCTCGTGGCGGGAAACGCTGCTGCAGGAGTTGGCAGAACATGAGGCAGGAGCCGGACTTGCTCCGGGGCTGATGCCCTCGGTCCGGTTCTGGATCATGACGGGAACGGTGTGCATCGGAGCGGCGGATATCCGGCTGAAATTGAACGATGCTCTGCGGAACTACGGCGGCCATCTGGGATTGGTGATACGGCCGTCATGCCGGGGGATGGGATACAGTAAAAGAGTGAACCATCTTCTGCTGGAGGAGGCGGTCAAACTGGGGCTGGATGAATTGCTGATCACCTGTGTGGACGCAAATACGGCGGCGAAACAGTCTTTACGCAGTATTCCCGGCATCCGGGAAGAGGCAGGGGCGGCGGTTTTTCAGGGGGAACTCCGCCGGATCTGCCGTTTTTACTGGAAAAATCCCGGGGAGAAGTTTTAAAAAAAGTAAGAATTTCCACTTGCTTTTTTTTGCGGAAATGTTAGATTTAGTGCGAAAACTGTTTCTCCGGAGGGAAGGGGAAATAAAAAGAATAATCAAACCCAAAAATCAATAAAAGGAGTTGAGATCATGGAACTCAAAGGCAGCAAGACGGAAGCCAATCTTTTGTACGCATTTGCCGGGGAATCCCAGGCACGCAACAAGTACACCTACTTTGCCAGCAAGGCCCGCAAGGAAGGGTACGAACAGATCGCCGCGATCTTTGAACAGACCGCCAACAACGAAAAAGAACATGCCAAACTCTGGTTCAAGGCTCTGAACGGCATCGGCACCACTGCGGAAAACCTGCTTGCCGCCGCCGCCGGTGAACACGAAGAGTGGACCAATATGTATAATCACTTTGCCGAAGAAGCCAAGGCGGAAGGTTTTATGGAACTTGCGGCACGCTTTGCCATGGTTGCGGCGATCGAAAAGCGTCACGAAGAACGCTATCGGAAGCTGGCCGCCAATCTGGAAAGCGGTGAAGTCTGGGTGCGTGTCGGCGAAAACCGTTGGGAATGCCGCAACTGCGGCCACATCTACGTTGGCGAAAAGGCTCCGGAAATCTGCCCGGTCTGCAGTCATCCGAAAGCCTATTTTGAACTCGAGGCCAAAAACTACTGAGGCTTCGCAACAGTAAAAAAAGGAGGGGGGAAATGAGATCGTTTACACACTTTACGATCCAGTATGCGCACCGTTTTTACGGTTTCAAAGGGGAAGCGCAATATTTGCACGGGCATACCGGCGGATTGACCATTGAGGTGGAAGATTCCGTCAATCCCGGAGTGAATATGGTCTTCCCCTGCAACGAGATCAAGAAAACGGCATGGAACATCATCCAGAATTTTGATCATGCACTGATCTTGCGGCAGGATGATCCTCTGCTGCCCGCCGTTCTGGGCGTGTACGAGAAACAGGGGATCAAAAACGGAGCCCCGCAGAACACCATGAAAGGCCCTGCATTCAAAACGGAACTTGCAGAAGCCTATCCTGATTGCCGTCTGGTGGTCACCAAAGAAACCATGACGGTGGAAGGGATGATCAAAATGGTGTACGATTTGTTGAAAGACAAATTGAACGTGGTGAAAATCACCTTCACCAGCGGGGACAATGCCGCTACGCAGGAATTTCCGTCCCGTCACACGATGGAGCGGTGTCCCTGCTGCGGGATCCTTCTGAATGCAGACGGAGTCTGTCCCAAGTGCGGTTGCCGTAAAAAGTAATTTTACTTTCGGCACCGGACCGGCGGTGCAGGAATAAAAAAAGGGTATTGACAAAAACTGTTCAATACCCTTTTTTTGCCGCTGACTGCAAACAAATTTTGCGTACATGCCGGCCCCCCGTCAGGTGGACAGCTGACGGAGAGAGGACAGCTGCCCCAATGAGCAGCTTCCTCCTGTTTCAAGCGGATTCCCGGATTATTTTTGGGTGGGGAAAGGTTTGCTTGCTTCCGGATGGGCCGTGAGATAATCGTTAATGTCCTTTTCCAGAACTTTTGCCCAGATGAACATTTCCACCCAGTGATTATACCGGTTGCCGACCACGGTCAGCACAGGAGTTCCGGTAACCTGGGACCCCCGGAAGACTTTTGAGCCGTCATTGTTGATGCGGGCGAGGACATCTTTGGTCTGGGATCCGGCGCAGATGCCGCTGCCATGCAGATGGTAGAGGGGGGCTGCGCTGACAGAGTCTCCGCTGAAAAGTGCGTACCGGACAATGCTCTGGAACGTGTACACCGGTTTGGATATCTTATTTTTCAGATCGTAGAAATGGATGATGTAAGGCACATTTTTCTTTTTGCCGACTTGAGCGAATTTGCCGATGCCGACAGCATATATTGCCTTGTCTCTGTCATCTTTATCCATCTGACCTTCATAAATGAAACCGTTACGGAAAGTGTAAAGTACTTTGCCGTCTTTGGGATCCCCTGCATAGAAGGTCGTGACCGCCTGCTTATTGAAAGGAATTGACAGCACAGAAATTTTTACATGCTCGATTTTCGGTTTTGGCGGTTCCAGCGATTCCGGAGTAAAGCCCAGCTCGTCAGCCAGATAAAAATGGGCGGCAATGCTCAACGCCAGCCCTAAAGGCAACTCGCCATTGCGGATATTGGCAACACAGCCGACGCTGCTGTTACCTTTGTAGATGGCGTTATTTTTGTACATGCCGACAACTTTGTAAGTGCCCGGCTTGTAAATATTTCCGTCCCGGTATTCCAGAATGACTTTGCCTTTGCTGTTGACCAGACGGCGGGGAGTACCATTTTTCAGTTCATAGATCCATGGGCCGCCGACTTTGGGCTGAACTCTGCGCGGACCTTCCTCGAAGCGGAAGAGCCGGTTGACAGTGGTATTCCCTTTGTTGACGTACCAGTACGGTTTGCCGTATTCCACTGAGAACTGCACATTTACACTGCCGTTGCCTTTGCAGACTTTGACGACTGGTGCTGCGCTCAATGTTGCAATACAGGCAAGTAATACAACGACTCCCCAGTACAACTTTTTCATACCCCATTTCCCTTCTTTGTTGACTGATTTCCGTGTGATTGATTTTTCCGGAAATCATTGCCTGACGGTTAATGTAGTATACGATTATTTTTTTTTCAAATATTTACACACTAACTTATGGCAAAAAATCCTTCTCTCCGGTATAATGTTTTATACACAAGTTGCCGAGTTTCCGTATGCCGGGCTGCTCATTCGGGGGGGGAGAGAATGGAGGCTGCTCAAAAAAGGAGCAGCCTCCCGGTTGTAATCAGATTAGAATGCACTCCAATCCGGCTTCATGGAGAAGCAGTCCCGGATGACTTTAGCATCGAATTTCGGGGTACGGTCATAGTTGTAAATACCGTTCTGTTCCTGTTCGATGTCCGTGAGCTGGGTGTAGCAGTAGCCCACCAGCCGGGGATGTTCCACAATAAAGCGTGTCAGATCCGTAATGCGCTTTTCGGACTCTTCCCGGGTGAGTTTTTCCTTGTTATAGCCCCAGGTATTATCGGCAAAAGGCTTGCTGCCTTCCGGGAGGTAACTCACACCGCCGTATTCGTCAATGATGTACGGCTGCCCCTTCCAGGCGGGCAGTTCTTCCGGCGTTGTCATATAGACGGGTTCTGTATCCACCGCTTCCGCCAGATCCTGAACGGTCTGGGCATAGTGGTGAATAGTCCACAGATCGGTCTTTACATGGCAATAGCCGGAGGTGGTGTTGACCGGGCGGGTGGGGTCCATCCGGCGGGTCAGATCATACACATCGGCAAGGAACCGGCGATGTTCTTCCCAGTCAAAATAACGATGGGTTTCGTTGAACGGCGTCCAGGTGATGATGGAGGGGTGGTTGATGTCCCGTTCCATCACAGAGCCCCATTCAGCCATGTAGTTGCGGAAGGACAAATTGTAATTGGGATTGGTGCCCGGCATGAAGTGCTGCCAGAAATTCATCCCCCAGTCCGGGAATTCCGCCCAGGTGAGGTAGCCCAAACGGTCAGCCCAGTAGTGGAAGCGTTCATCAAAAATCTTCTGATGCAGACGGGCGCCGTTGAACCCGGCTTCCATGGAAAGCTGAATGTCTTTTTTCAGGGCTTCATCGCTGGGGGCGGTCCAGATCCCGTCTTTGTAAAAGCCCTGATCCAGTACAAAACGCAGGAAAATGGGTTTGTTGTTCAAGTAGAACTTGCCGTCTTCCAGATGGATCTTCCGCAGACCGGCATAGGCAGCGACTTCATCCAGTACGTTGCCTGCCGCATCTTTCACGGTATAAGTGATGTCGTAAAGGAACGGCGTTTCCGGATTCCATTCCTGGGGATCATCCAGCGTAACCGTGATGGGGAGGCCGTTCACGGCGGCGGAAGTCTTGCAAACGGTATTTTTCCCCTGAGCGGCAATGGTGATGGTAATGGTATTCCCCATTTTCACCTGATAAAATTCCGGGATGAAGGAGAACGCGCCATTGTCATAATCCGGCAGGATCCGGCACTTGCCAAGACCGGCGGGATGGACTGCTTCCATCCAGACCGTGGACCAGATCCCGGTGGTGCGGGTGTAATTGCAATACTGGGATTTCATCCAGGGGCTCTGCTTGCCGTGGGCCTGAATGCCGGTGCGGATATTGTCATCCACCCGGATCACCAGGTTGTGGGACTGCCCGGCCGTAACGAAATCGGTGATATCCACGGCAAAGGGGGAGGCCCCGCCGGTGTGGCGGCCAGCTTCTTTGCCGTCCACATAGACGATGCAGGAGTAATCCACGCCGCCGAAGCGGAGCAGGATTTTTTTGCCGGCCCAGTTTGCCGGAATATCAAGGGTACGCTGATACCACATCATTTCAATAAAGTCGGTATAACCCACGCCGGAAAGTTTGCTTTCCGGGCAGAAGGGGACGGTGATCTTGCCGTCGAACCCGGCAGACTGCTGAAGATTTCTGGCATCCCCGCTCTTGGAGAAGTCAAAGGTATAACTCCATTCGCCGTTCAAATTGATCCATTCCTTCCGCTCAAATTGCGGACGGGGATACTCACTTCTCGGAATCGTCATAAAAAAACTCCTTGTGTTAGGTGTTGAAATGCTCGTAATTTTGCACATTGCATGTAAATTATATCATAAAATCAGTATTTTCCATATAAAAAAGAAGAAAAACATAGAAAAAACGATCATGGCACATTGGCATGAAACCATCTATTTAGGGCCGGGTCCGGTCCCGGATGCCCCTTTGACGCTTCATGCGGCAGGGATCACCCACCCGGATCCGGAATACCGGATCGCCCGGCGGAACTTGCAGGAATTTTATGTTCTGGAGTATGTTCTGCGGGGGCATGGGGAACTTGTCTGTGATGGCGAACACTATAAAATCTCCGCCGGGGATGTGTATTTTCTGCAGCCGGGTTCTACGCATGAATATTATTCAGACAGGCGTGATCCCTGGGAAAAAGTGTGGGTCAATGTGGGGGGAAAACTGATGGATTCTTTGTGCGAAGCCTATCGGCTGCACGGATTGGTCTATTTTCATAACTGCCGGATGGAATCGGATTTTATGGAGGCGCTTGCCCTTGTCCGGCAATGGGGGGCCGGGACGGATCTTGCCATCAGTCTTCAACTTCACCGGATACTGGCAAACCTGCGGGAGTGGCGGGATCTGCACCCGGAAATGCGGCACTCGGCAGACGGCATCCGGCTGAAAGAGTTTATGGACAGTCATTGGCAGGAGGATATTTCTGTGGAGGATCTGGCGGCAGTGATCCGGAAATCTCCGGCGCAGGTGCGGCGGATCTTCCAGCGGGATTGGCAAATGTCGCCTCACCGTTATTTGTGCCGTCAGCGGGTTTTTTATGCCTGCCAATATTTGGAAAATACGGAATACCCTATTAAAATCCTTGCCTCCCGGCTGGGGTTCCGGGATGAATTTTATTTTTCCAATTGGTTCCGGAAAGAAAAAGGGATCGCACCCACACAGTACCGGAAACAATTCCGGTAAAAAAAAGCCCCGCATTTTTTGCGGGGCGACAGTCGGATCGACAGCTTAAATTTCAGACAGCCGTTTTTCCACACCGGCAAGTTTGACGGCGAGGCAGAAGATCTCCATGGCAGGCTGCAATTCTTCCAGCGTGGGATAGGTGGGGGCGATCCGGAGATTCTTGTCTTCCGGGTCCTTCTTGTAGGGGAAGGTCGCTCCTGCACCGGTGAATTTCACCCCGGCATCCTGCGCCAGCCGCACCGTTTCACGGGCGCAGTGGGGCATGGTGTCCAGAGAAACAAAGTATCCGCCGTCCGGCTTGATCCAGGTGGCAAGGCCGGTGTTGCCCAGTTCCCGTTCCAGCATATTCAGCACCAGATCGAACTTGGGCCGCATTTCGGCGGCAAGATTCCGCATGAGGGCACGGACGCCTTCCGCGTTGCCGAGATACTGGATGGTGCGGAGCTGATTGACTTTGTCGTGTCCGATGGTCTGAATGGTCATCCGCTTGCGGATCTCCAGAATATTTGCCGGACTGGAGGCGATCAGCGCCACCCCCGCACCCGGGAAGGTGATCTTGGAGGTGGAGAAGAAGTAGAAGGGACGGTCAGGATTGCCGCCTGCTTCACAGGCCCCGAAAATATCTTTCAGCTTGTGTTCTGCATACAGGTGATGGACGCCGTAAGCGTTGTCCCAGAAGATCCGGAAATCGGGAGCTGCTGTTTTCATGGCACCCAGACGGTCCACCGTTTCATCGCTGTAACAGATCCCCTGGGGATTGGAGTAGAGCGGTACGCACCACATCCCTTTGATGGCGGGATCATTGGCAGCAAGTTCCTCCACCATATCCATATCCGGCCCGGTGGGAGTCATGGGGACGGTGATCATTTCGATCCCCATATCTTCGCAAATGGCAAAATGCCGGTCATAGCCGGGGCTGGGGCAGAGGAATTTCACCTTGTCCAGCTTGCACCACGGTGTTTGGCCGCCGGTGCCGAAAAGCATACAGCGGACAATGGAGTCGTACATCAGGTTCAAACTGGAATTTCCGCCGATGACAATGCGTTCCACCGGGATGTTCAGGAGTTCCGAAAAGAGCGCGCGGGCTTCCGGCAGACCTTCCAGCAAGCCGTAGTTGCGGGTATCGGTGCCGTCGGAGGCTTTTGCCGTCGGCATGGCACCGATGAGGGCATTGTTCAAATCCAGCTGGGAACTTGCGGGCTTGCCGCGGGAAAGATCCAGCTTCATGTTTCTATCCTGATAACGGCGGTATTCCGTTTGCAGGGATTGACGGAGAGCCAGCAGCTCTTCCCGGGACATTTCCATAATATTTTTCATTGATTCATCTCCGGTAATTTACATTTGCAACCAAACTTTTAATATATTTCCTTTTTCTCTTTTTTCAACAGTTTTTTTATGGGTTGGAACCATTTTTTTTGATTTTTTTTGCAGGAAAAGGGGGGCGCACAGTGCATCGCCGGGAATACTGCCTGTATATATATAATATCAGGTTGAAAAAATTGTTAACCGTGCTATATTTACCGCAATATGTAATGCCCGGGTGGCGGAATGGCAGACGCAGCAGACTTAAAATCTGCTTTCCTTTGGAAGTACGGGTTCGATCCCCGTTCCGGGCACCACATTGATTTTCAATGAAACAAGGCAGGAAAATGGACGAGGCAGTACAAAAGTTGATTGCACAGACGGCGGCAGGGGAAGTTTCTCTGGCGCAGGCTCTGGCGCAGGCGGCGGCGTTGACCGGGCAGGTGGCTGATATCGGCTGTGCCCGGATCGATCACGGCCGGACTGCCCGTTGCGGTTTCCCTGAATTTATCTACGGTGCCGGAAAAAATGCGGATCAGCTGGTCCGCATCGTGGGTCACATGGCGGAAAAGAATGGAGAAGCCTTTGTGACCCGTCTGGACGGTGCCAAGATCGAAGTTCTCAAGCAGGCGTTCCCTGCCGGTGAAGCGGATGCTCTTGCCGGAACGTTTGCCCTTTATACGGTTCCCCGGGGATCACGGGGAGAAGTAGCGGTCCTGTGCGCCGGTACTTCGGATCTTTCTGTGGCACAGGAAGCATTGAACACTCTCCGTTTTTGCGGCATCGGGGCCACGCTGTACAGCGATGTGGGCGTGGCGTGCATCGAGCGGGTGCTGGTCCTGGGGGATCAGCTCCGCAAGGCAGATTGCTGCATTGTGGCGGCGGGAATGGAAGGAGCTCTGCCCAGCGTCGTCGGCGGATTGACTCCGGCACCGGTGATCGCGGTGCCGACGTCCGTCGGATACGGCGCGGCCCTTGGAGGCTTTGCGGCACTTTCGGGCATGCTTAATTCCTGTGCGTCCGGAGTGACGGTGGTGAATATCGACAACGGATTCGGTGCGGCGTGTGCAGCGATCCGGATTTTGAATCAGAAGTAAAAAATATTTTGAGATATAGAAAGAGAATTGAAAATGGCGAATTTTCCGAAATACAAAATGCTGGACCGGGTTGTTCCAGCCAATCGGCAGTGGCCGGATAAAGTGTTGACCAAACCCCCGGTGTGGGCAAGTGTGGATTTGCGTGACGGTAATCAGGCGTTGCCGATCCCCATGGATCCCCCCCGGAAACTGCAGTATTTTAAAATGCTGACGGAAATCGGGTTCAAAGAAATCGAAGTATCTTTCCCCTCTGCGTCGCAGGACGACTTTGCGTTTACCCGGAAATTGATCGAAGATAATCTGATCCCGGATGATGTGAAGATCTCCGTCCTGACCCAGTCCCGGGAACATTTGATCCGCAGGACGGTGGAGTCTTTGCAGGGCGTCAAACAGGCGATCCTGCACTTGTATGTTCCCACCAGTGATCTGCACGGCAAATTTGTGCTGGGGCAGAGCCGGGATGTGCTGTTGAAGACGGCGGTGGAAGGTACCCGTATGGTGCGGGATCTGCTGGGCGAAGCCGGTTTGCTGGGCAAAGTCGGTTATGAATTTTCTCCGGAAGAATTTACGGATACGGATCCGCAGTTTGCGGTGGATATTTGTACGGCAGTCAAAGAAACGTGGGGGGCTTCCACGCCGCAGGATTTCATCCTGAATCTGCCTGCTACTGTGGAACGCCGTCCGCCGAACCAGTATGCGGATATGATCGAATGGTTCTGCGAAAATTACCGTTATATGAGCGAAACTGCCATCAGTATCCACGCTCATAACGATCAGGGCTGTGCCGTGGCTGCCAGTGAACTGGCACTGCTGGCGGGAGCCACCCGTGCGGAAGGGACGATCTTCGGTCACGGGGAACGCACCGGGAATCTGGACATCGCTGTTCTGGCATTGAATCTGGAATCC
The DNA here is from genome assembly GCA_017457105.1 of Lentisphaeria bacterium. Classification (GTDB taxonomy): domain Bacteria; phylum Verrucomicrobiota; class Lentisphaeria; order Victivallales; family Victivallaceae; genus UBA1776. Next base: position 24,794 of record JAFTIA010000025.1, read on the forward strand.
CGGGGGATCGATACCGGGTTGAAGTTCAAAAATATGTCGGATATTGTCCGGATCGTGGAATCCAATACGGGGATCGAAGTGCATCCCCGGCATCCTTACGCCGGGCAGCTGGTTTTTACGGCTTTCTCCGGGTCGCATCAGGATGCCATCCGCAAGGGGCTGGACCGGCGGCCGGAAATCAGCGGATTTTTCGGTCAGGGCTGGAAGGTGCCGTATCTGCATCTGGATCCGGCGGATGTTGGGCGGGAATACGAGCGTTTGATCCGTATCAACAGCCAGTCCGGCAAGGGCGGGATCGTCTTTGTGCTGGAAAAGGAATTCGGCATCAATCCGCCGAAAGCCATGCACCCCGCCATCGGCCGTGTGGTGCAGGATGTGATGGATGAACAAGGCGGCGAAGTGGATTCCTCTGCACTGGAAAAGATTTTCCGGGAATCTTTTGTGAATATCTCCGGCCCTTACCGGATGAGCGAATATTCCCGTATCACCTCTTCCACCGGTGACCGGCTGGGTGTGAACTTTACGTGGCACGTCAACGGGGAACGGTATGAGTTGTACGGTCAGGGCAATGGCCCGCTGTCCGCAGTGGCCAATGCTTTGAACAACTCCAAACTGCTCCCGGAATTCACGCTGGTGGACTTTTCCGAACAGACGCTGGGGAACAGTGAACACGCTGTGGCCATGGCGTTTGTGGGGATCCGCGGCGGCGAAGGCGAACCTATGGTTTACGGCGCAGGGGAACATACCAATATTGACCGTGCGGCTGTGGCGGCACTGGTCACTGCGCTGAATTTGAGATATCGGGCGACGCATGAGCGGGCTTAATGAAATCACCCGGACCCGGCTTTGGGTTTTCGGGATCATTCTGGGTGTTATCATCCTGATCCATGCGATCGTGATCGCATGTGTCACCTGGTCCGGCCGCCCCGGCGGTTCGGGCCGTCCGGCGGGTTTGCCTGCTGCCAAAGAGCAGACAAGCCCGGCTCAACCCCTTTCTGCATCCGGTGCAGCTGTGCAGCAAAAGACTGCGCAGCTGCCGCCTCCTGCTGTTGCGGGGCGTTACCGCAACCCTGTAAAGACTTCTTGGTTCGGCAAACCTTTTTCTTTTCGTACAGCCGTGCGGGGCAATCTGCCCAAAATGCCCCACGGCAGACTTGCCCGGTCCGGATTCCTGGTGGATTTAACGACCCGCAATGTCTTGTGGTGCAAAGATGAACGACGGTCGGTCCCCGTGGCGTCCATGGCGAAAATGATGACCTTGCTGACCGCGTTTGAAACTCTGGAAAAAACACCTGCATGGTCTTTGGATATGCCGGTACAGATCTCCCGTGCAACGGCCCGTGCGGCAAGGGAGGGGATCATCTGGCTGGATGCGCGGGAAACGCTGCCTTTGCGGGATTTGATGAAGGCGGCGGCGATCAAGAGTGCCAATGATGCGGCGTATCAGATCGCAGAAGTTGCCGGGAACGGCAGTGTGGACAATTTTATTGCACAGATGAACCGCCGGGCGGCAAGTTTGCAGATGCCCGGTACCCGGTTTATGAATCCCCACGGTCTGCCGAATCGTGACGGCAGTCATTCTGTAAGTTCTGCAATGGGGATGGTGATTTTGGGTGAACGTCTGCTTGAGTATCCGGACTTGATGGAATGGGTCGGAACTCAACGGACTTTTATCGAGCGGCCCATGGTCAAGGGCGGCAAAACAGAGTTGCGCAATACCAACCGTTTGGTTGTCCCCCGGTATCCGGGGGTGGACGGGATGAAAACCGGGTACACCCGGGCGGCGGGATTCTGCCTGACCTTTTCGGCAGTGCGGGACGGTCGCCGTCTGATGGGGTGTGTTACCGGTTTCCCCACCGCAAAGGAGCGGGATATTTTTGCCCGCCGTTTGCTGGATTGGGGCTTTTTGCGGGCGGCTGAGATCGCGGCGGGAAAAACGGCCCCGCCGTCTGCTTCAGCCGTTACGGCACCTGTTCAGCGGAAGAAAAGATAAAAATCCCTCAAAGATAAGGAGTTGATCCAGTATGCCGAATGTTTTGATTTATGCGTTGATTGCATTGGCAATTATATTGCTTCTGCAGCCCTTTTTTCTGTTGCGGATTTTGAAGTTTGTCTGCCGCATAACCTTTTTCCGGATCCGTGTTGACGGCGTTGGGGAGATCCCTGCCAGCGGTCCGGCGCTTCTGGTGGCGAACCATGTGGCGTTTTTTGACTCGCTGATGATCCTTGCCGCCACCTGGCGGCGGGTGCATTTTATGATGCACGAAGACTTTTTCCGTCCGTGGCCCCTGCGTTTGATCCTGCGCTATCTGGGGGTGGTGCGTGTGCCTTCCATGCGGAACAAGCAGGAAGTCGGGAAGTTTCTGGAAGAGGTCCGCGGCCTTTTGCGGGCGGGGAACGTGGTTTGCGTTTATCCCGAAGGCGGTGTTTCTGATAACGGTCTTTTGCGGGAATTCCATTCCGGTATCCGGACCATGCTGCCGGAAGACCGGGTGGTTCCGGTGATCCCCATCCGTCTGGGGATGTTGTGGGGCCGTCTTTTTGCTCCGCTGAACGGGAAGTTGAAATTTTTGCCTCCCCGCCGTCTGCCGATCATGGTTTCCATCACTATCGGCAAGCCGGTTTCTCCCGATTTGAAGGGGTTCCAGCTCCGGCAGATCATCTCCGAAATGGGGGCGGATTCGGAAATGAAAGCGTTCCCCGGGGAATTGCCGCTTCATTCTGAATATCTGCGCCGTGCCAAGCGGCATCCTTTCAGTTGTACTTTCAAAGACTTCGGCAGTGCGGAATTGAGCAACTTTGCCATGCTGGTCCGCGGGCTGATCTTCTCCCGCAAGATCCGTGAACTGGACAAAAATCCGGCGGGCAGTTATGTGGGGATCCTGCTGCCCAACTGTACGGCGCAGGTGGCGGCGATCCTGGGGGTGATGTATGCGGACCGTTCTCCGGCGATTTTGAACTACACTGCCGGGACGGCAGCTCTCCAGCAGGCCATTGCCAAGTCCAAGACCAAACTGGTTCTTACCAGCCGAAAATTTCTGGAAAAGATCAAGCTGGACGAACTGCCGGAAATGGTGTTTCTGGAAGATGTGGTTCCCACGGTTTCCCCGTGGGAAAAACGGAAGACCATTTTGCAGGCGTTGCTTCTGCCCTGGCGGCTTCTGCTGCGGCTGTATTCTCCGGATTCCCGTTATGACCTGTACCGTCCGGCCGTTCTGCTGTTCTCCAGCGGTTCCACCGGCAAGCCGAAGGGGGTTGCGCTGACCCACCGGAATATCAACTGCGATATTTTTGCTTTCTGGCGTGTGATCAATTGGAGCATTGAGGACAAGGTCATCGGCAGTCTGCCGCTGTTCCACGCATTCGGGTTCACCGTCTGCTTTGCCTTCCCGGCGCTTTCCGGAACCAAGTCTGTTTTCCTGATGAACATTCTGGATGCGACGCAGGCATTGAAGTTGATCGAAGAAGAAAAGATCACCCTGATGATCACTACGCCGACCTTCCTGCAGAACTACATGCGGCGCGTGAAGGATGGGCAGCTGAAATCTCTGCGTCTGGTCATTACCGGGGCGGAAAAGCTCCGCAGTGACATCGTCCGTGACTTCTCCAAACTTACCAGTATGCAGATCGTGGAAGGGTACGGCTGTACGGAATTGAGCCCCATCGTATCCGTCAATCTGGCGAGTTCCTTCCTTGCTCTGGGGAAACTGGCCGGCAAGCCGGACAGCATCGGTGCCTCCATGCCGGGGATCCATGTGAAGATCGTGGATCCGGAAACGGGCGTGGAACTGCCTCCGTACCACTCCGGTATGCTGATGGTCAAGGGCGGCAATGTGATGAATGGTTATCTGGACGATCTGGAAAATACGGCGGAAGTCATCCGGGACGGTTTCTATCGTACCGGCGACATTGCTTCCATGAGTCCGGATGGGTACATCACCATTACCGGCCGTCTTTCCCGGTTCAGCAAGATCGGCGGGGAAATGGTTCCTCACGAATTGGTGGAACGCACCATTTCTGAATATCTGGAATGTGAAGGCCGTGCCGTGGCAGTTACCGGCAAGCCGGATCCCAAGCGCGGCGAAAAACTCATCGTGTTCCACACGGTGGAAAATCTGGATCCTGAAAAATTGATCGACGGTTTGCGGGAAAAGGAACTGCCGAACCTGTGGATCCCCAAACCGGAAAACTTTGTCAAACTGGAAACTCTGCCCTTGCTGGGCAGCGGTAAATTGGATTTGCAGCACCTGAAAAAATTGGTGGAAGAACTGCCGTAATCAGGGAGAGTTGACAAATGGTTGATTTGAGTTGTGATTTGGGGCTTTTCAAACTGAAAAACCCGGTGATGACCGCTTCCGGGACTTTCGGGTACGGCAAAGAATATCACGAGTATTTTGATATTTCCCGTCTGGGTGCGGTGGTGGTAAAGGGGATCCGTATGGAACCCTCGCACGGCAATCCCACGCCCCGCATTGCGGAAACGGCAGGGGGGATGCTGAATGCCATCGGTCTTCAGGGACCGGGGGTGGAAAAGTTTCTCCATGGCGAGGATTACATGCCTTTTCTGCGGAGCACCGGTGCTACTGTTATTGTGAATATCTGGGGGAAAACGCTGGAGGAATACGGCGAAGTCGCGGCGCGGCTGGATGCGGAATCGGACGGGATCACTGCATTGGAAATCAATATTTCCTGCCCCAATGTCAAGCACGGCGGTGCCGCATTCGGGACGGATATCAAGCTTGCTTCCGAAGTGGTGTCTCTTGTCCGGAAATCCACGAAACTGCCTCTTATTACCAAATTGAGCCCCAATGTGGGGAATATTGCTGACTTTGCCCGGGCGGTGGAAGCTGCCGGGAGCGATATGGTGTCGCTGATCAACACCTTTACCGGGATGGCGATCGATGTGGAGACCCGCCGTCCCCGTCTGGCAAACCTGACCGGCGGCTTGAGCGGCCCGGCAGTCAAGCCGGTGGCGGTTCGTATGGTTTATGATGTCAGCCATGCCGTCAGGATCCCGGTGATCGGGATGGGCGGTATCTGCAATGGTTTGGATGCGGTGGAGTTTATGCTTGCCGGGGCCAGTGCCGTTGCGGTTGGGACGGCAACATTTGTGGATCCCATGGCATCCATCCGGGTGATCGAAGGGATCGGAGAATATATGGAGCGTCACCACATTTCCGCCGTGTCTGAACTGGTCGGCGGCATGATCCGTTAACAGTGTACTTAGATGATATAAAAAATTGAAAGGAAGTTTCCATGGGAGTTAAACTTGGCAGTGCGTTGTCTCCGTGTGCAACAAAAGTATTGTTCTGCGGTGCCGGTGAATTGGGTAAGGAAGTGGCAATCGCCATGCAGCGTCTGGGGGTGGAAGTGGTGGCGGTGGACCGTTACGCCAATGCCCCCGGGATGCAGGTGGCTCACCGGGCCCATGTGATCTCCATGCTGGATGGCGAGGCTCTCCGGAAAGTCATTGAACTGGAAAAGCCCGATTACATCGTCCCCGAAGTGGAAGCCATTGCCACGGATACACTGGTGGAACTGGAAAAAGAAGGGTTTACCGTGATCCCCACGGCCCGGGCGACCCGTTTGACCATGAACCGTGAAGGCATCCGCCGTCTGGCTGCCGAAGAATTGGGGATCGAAACCTCTCCCTACCGTTTTGCTTCCGACCGTGCGGAATTTGATGCGGCAGTAAAGGAAATCGGTATCCCCTGTGTGGTCAAGCCCATTATGTCCTCTTCCGGTCATGGTCAGAGCACCATCAAGACGGAAGCCGATATCGACGAAGCATGGCGCAATGCACAGGAAGGCGGCCGTGCCGGTGCCGGGAAGGTGATCGTGGAAGGTTTTGTGGATTTTGATTACGAAATCACCCAGCTGACGGTCCGTCATGCGGGCGGGACCTCTTTCCTGGAACCGGTGGGGCATCATCAGGTCGGCGGGGACTATCAGGAATCCTGGCAGCCCCAGCCCATGAGTGCCAAAGCTATGGAAGAGGCCCGGCGCATTGCCGGGCTGGTGACCGGGGCTCTGGGCGGCCGGGGGATTTTCGGCGTGGAACTTTTCATCAAGGGGGATAAGGTTCTCTTCAGTGAAGTCAGTCCCCGGCCCCATGATACCGGGATGGTGACCATGATTTCCCAGGATCTTTCCCAGTTTGACCTTCATGCCCGCGCGATTCTGGGTCTGCCGATCCCGAACATTGCGTTCCACGGCCCCTCTGCTTCCAAAGCGATCGTGGCAGACGGAACGTCTTGCAGCATTGCCTTTGAAGGGGTGGAGGAAGCGTTGACGGAACCCAATACCAACATCCGTCTTTTCGGCAAGCCGGAAATCAAGGGGCATCGCCGTCTGGGGGTGCTGCTTGCCCGCGGCAAGGATGTGGAAGAGGCCAAGGAAAAGGTCTTCCGTATGCGCGAAAAGGTGAAGGTTGTCCTGAACTGATTATTTTACGATCGTGAACGTCTGGTCTTTGAGCCGGGAAAAGATGTTTGCGGAATGTCCGCATTCGCTGTATCTTTACCGTACAGCGTGTGTGGACGGGGCGCACCCGGACGCCCCTGTCTGGCTCCGGCGGCAATATGAATGCTGCCGGATGCAGACGGCTTATTACTATGCCCGCACTGCAGTTGGTTCTGCGTTGCGGGAATTTTTTTATTACCGGAGTACGGACAATGTGGTGGGGCATGTCCTCCGGCAGTTGAACCGGGACCGGTATGCCGCAGGGCGGGGCGAGGCCCCTGCCGGGACGGGATTTCTGCGGGTGCTGGATCCGGAAAATGCAGAAGGGGAAGTCCGGGCTCTGCTGGCAAATCCCTTTCTGCCGGAATTGCTGGCGATTCTGCGGAAAGTCCGGCCCATTGACCGGATCATGATCAAACTCCCTGTAATGACTTCTCTGGCCGATCTGACTTTGTGTGCCGCCCCGGTTCTGGCGTACAGAACAGAGGGAAAGTGCCGTTTTCTCACCTTTGAGGACCACGCCTCCATCGATACCGTATTGAGCCGTTATGCCCTTGTGGATCTGCGCCTGGTACCGGAACGGGTGGAATTCCTGCGTTATGACGGAACAGTGAAGCCGGCTCTCCGGCTGGATTTCAGTGCGGAACTGGATCATATTGTGTACTCTGCCCGGCGGATGTATGGGGAAGAGCACCCCCGCACAGGGGACAGGTCCGTCTGTCAGCGGTGCCGGTTCCGTTTTTGTTGCGGAGATTGATTAAAGTTTATGGCAAAAGTGCTTTACATTTGACGGGTTTGGATGTATATTATAGGGCGTGTTTCAGCAGACCGGAGGAGGCGATGAAAGTTCTGTTTATTTGTACCGGCAATACCTGCCGCAGTCCTATGGCGGAAGCCTATGTGCGGAGCCGGCTGGAGGCTGCGGGATTGTGGGAAACGGAAGTTGCTTCTGCCGGGATTTGTGCCTGTGACGGGGCCCGGGCTTCTGCCGGGGCGCAGGCTGTGATCCGGAGCGTCGGCGGGGATCTTTCCCGATTCCGCAGCAGCTCGCTTACATTTCAGCTTTTGAACGAGGCGGATCATATTGTCTGTATGGGGTCTTCCCACCGGCGGGCGGTGCTGGAAATCGTGCCGGAATACGCCGGAAAGACCTGCTGTCTTCTGCCGGACGGCGATGTGCCGGATCCGTATGGCGGAGATGAAGCTGTTTACCGGGAGGTCTTTGAGGTGATGCGTCCGGGGCTGGATGCGTGGGCCGCAAGAATTGCCGGGCAGGAAATAAAAAATAAAGAGATTTAACTATATATCAATCCATTATTTTACAGGAGTCATTATGAAAATCCAGGATTTCAATCCCAAAGCGCTGCGTTTGGCCATCGGTGCTGATCACGGCGGGTTCGAACTCAAAGAACAGTTGGTCGCCTCTCTGCAGGCTTCCGGCATTACCGTGATGGACAAAGGTCCGGCTGTGCTGGATCCGGCGGACGATTATCCGGTGGCGGGGAGCGCCGTTGCCCGTGCCGTGTCCTGCGGCGATGCGGATTGCGGTATTCTGGTCTGCCGTTCCGGTGCCGGGATGGGCATTGTTGCCAACCGTTTCCACGGCGTGCGTGCGGTGGTGGCCGCAAGCAAGGAAGATGCGGTCAAGAGCCGGAATCATAATGCCTCCAACGTGCTGGTGCTTTCCGGCGACAAAATGTCCGCAGAAGATGCCAAAGCCGTGGCGAATGCCTGGATCAATACGCCGTTTTCCGGCGATGAACGCCATGTCCGCCGTTTGACGCAGGCTGAACAGATGACCTATGACGATATCGCCGCTCTCCGTCAGGCGGATCCGGAAATCGCTGCGTGGATCGACAAAGAAGCCGCCCGCCAGAGTGACGGCATTGAATTGATCGCTTCCGAAAACTTCACCAGCTGTGCTGTCCGTGCGGCGCAGGGCTCCATCCTTACCAACAAGTATGCCGAAGGGTATCCTGCCAAGCGTTATTACGGCGGCTGTGAATTTGTGGACGAAGTGGAAACCCTCGCCATTGAGCGTGCCAAACAGCTTTTCGGTGCGGAAGCCGCCAACGTGCAGCCCCACGCCGGCAGTCAGGCCAATATGGCGGTTTACTTTGCTCTGCTGAACCCCGGCGATACGGTTCTTGCCATGAGTCTGGATCACGGCGGGCATTTGACCCACGGTCATCCGCTGAACTTCTCCGGCAAACTGTTCAATATCGTTCCCTACGGTGTGTCTGCGGAAACGGAAGCTATTGATTATGACGAAGTGGAACGCCTTGCCATGGAATGCAAGCCCCGGATGATCCTTGCCGGTGCCAGTGCCTATCCCCGCATCATTGATTTTGCCCGTCTGCGTGCCATTGCAGACAAGGCCAACGCGTTTTTGTTTGTGGATATGGCGCACATCGCCGGTCTGGTGGCTGCCGGTGTGCATCCCAGCCCGGTGCCTTATTGCGATGTGGTCACCACCACCACTCACAAGACCCTGCGCGGTCCCCGTTCCGGCCTGATCCTCTGCAAAGAAAAGCATATCAAGGCCATCAACTCCCGTGTATTCCCCGGTTTGCAGGGCGGTCCTCTGGAACATGTGATCGCCGCCAAGGCGATCTGCTTCAAAGAAGCCATGTCCCCGGAATTCAAACTGTATCAGCAGCAGGTGGTCAAGAATGCTTCCGTGCTTGCGAAAGCTCTGCAGGATAAGGGTTTCCGTATTGTTTCCGGCGGCACGGACAATCACCTGATGCTGGTGGATCTCCGTCCGAAAAACGCCACCGGCAAAGAAGTGCAGATCGCTTGCGACAAGGCACGGATCACCCTGAACAAGAACATGATTCCCTTCGATCCCGAAAAGCCCTTTGTCACCAGCGGTATCCGCGTGGGTACGCCGGCAGTGACCACCCGGGGCATGAAGGAAGCGGAAATGCTCCGCATTGCCGATTTCATCGACCGTGCGGTGGCGAACCGTGCGGATGATGCGGCTCTGGCGGCTTTGGGTGATGAAGTCCGTGAATTCACCAAGGCATTTCCGATGCCGCAGTTTTAATGAGTAGAGAGGTGAGAAAATGATCGACCCGAAGATGCTTCTGGAACATTTTGACGAAGTCCGTGCCAACGCCCAGCGTCGGAAATGTGCCGTTGATTTTGATACGCTTGCCCAGGTTTATAAACTGGTCCGTCAGATGACGGTGGAAGTGGAAGAACTCCGTGCCAAGCGGAATAAGTTGAGCAAAGAATGCAAAGACAATCCCGCCGCCCGTGACGAAGTCCGCCTGCTGAAAGATGTGCTGGGCCGCAAGGAGGCGGAGCTTGCCAAGCAGCAGGAAAAACTGCAGCACATGCTGGATTTCCTCCCCAACATGCTGGCAGACGATGTGCCGGACGGGGATCTGGATCTGGACAATGTGGAGATCCGCAAAGTCGGTACCATTCCCACCTTTGATTTCCCGGTGCGTGATCATCAGGAACTGGGCGAAATGCTGGGGATCCTGGATATTGCCCGGGGTGCCAAGGTGGCGCAGTCCGGTTATTATTACTGGAAAGGGAAGGGGGCTGTGCTGGCGCAGTCGCTCTTTTTCTGGGTCCAGCGTGAACTGGTGAAGCGCGGTTTTACGCTTTTTATGACGCCCTGTCTGGCGAAGGAACGGACGCTGTACGGTACGGGGTATCTCCCCTTCTTTGCGGATCAGACCTATTCTCTGGAGGGGGAAGATCTGGCTCTGATCGGTACTTCTGAACAGACGCTGGTGGGGTATCATGCGGATGACTGTCTGGACGAAGCGGAACTGCCGCTGCGTTATACGGCATTCACGCCCTGTTTCCGGACGGAATCCGGCAGTTACGGCAAAGCCAGCCGGGGGATCTTCCGCGTCCACCAGTTCCACAAGGTGGAGCAGATCATTTTCTGCACGCCGGAAGACTCTGTGAAGTTCCACGAAGAATGTCTTGCCAACGAAGAATACATCCTGCAGTCGCTGGGGATCCCCTATCATGTGGTGAATGTGTGCGTGGGTGACCTGGGGGCTCCGGGGTACAAGAAGTACGATATCGAAGCGTGGTTTGCCGGATTCGGGGCGTACCGCGAAGTCACCAGCAATACCAACCTGACGAGCTTCCAGTCCCGCCGGTTGAATATCCGCTACAAGAAAGCCAACGGCGAACGGGATTTTGTGCATACCATCAGTGCCACTGCAGTAACGGACCGTGTGATGATCGCTATTCTGGAAAACTTCCAGCGTGCCGATGGATCGGTGGTGGTTCCGGAGGTTTTGCGGCCTCTCTGCGGGTTCGATGTGATCGAACCTGTTGCTTCCAAGTGATTTCTTATCATGCCGAAAGCAGTTGTTTTTCTGGGGGACGGAATGGCGGACGAAGCCATTCCGGAACTGGGGGGCAAAACGCCTCTGGAAGCAGTGGATACCCCGGCAATGGACAGCATTGCTGCCCAGGGGATCAGTGGAACATTTCTTACCCTGCCGCCTGATCTGCCTACATCAAGCGATGTGGCAAATATGTCGGTACTGGGGTTTTATCCGGAAGAGAATTATCCGGGCCGCGGACCTATCGAGGCATTGAGTCAGGGGATCCAACTTGCGCCGGACGATGTGGCATGGCGGTGCAACCTTGTGACAGTGGATGCGGACGGCGTGTTGAGAGATTACTCTGCCGGACACATCGAAAACGCTGTTTCCACCCGGCTTCTGAACCTTCTGGAAGAGAAACTGGGTTCGGACAAAGTGACGTTTTATCCCGGGGTGAGTTACCGGAATCTTCTGGTGCTGCACGGAAAGGAATTTTCTGCGGAAGTGGATTATTTCAAGCCGGATTCTTCGCAGGATCTGCCGGTCGCGGAACTGCCGCTGACGGCGAAAACCCCGGAGGCGGAAGCCACGGTGGCTTTTCTGGAAGAACTGGGGCGGAAGGCCCGTGAAGTGCTGGCAAATGCCGATGTGGAGTCTGCGGCAACGGACATCTGGCCGTGGAGCCCCGGTCATACGCCGGCTCTCAAAACATTTGAAGAGCGTTACGCCGGAAAGCGCGGAGCGATCATCAGTGCGGTGGATGTGATCCGGGGCTTGGGCCGTGCCAGCGGGATGACTGTGGCAGAAGTGCCGGGCGCCACCGGATTTCTGGATACCAACTACGCCGGAAAAGTGGAAGCGGCATTGCAAATGCTGAAAACCCATGATTTGGTGTATGTGCATGTGGAAGCGGTGGACGAGTGTTCCCACATGGGGGATCTTCAGCTGAAAATGCAGGCGATTAAAGCCTTCGATGAAAAGATCGTTGCCCCGATTCTGGATGCCCTCAAAGGGCAGGATGTGAATTTTGCAGTTTTGCCGGATCACCCGGTGCCGATCAAGCTGCGTCAGCATACGGTAACGCCGGTTCCGGTGGCTCTGTGCGGTCCCTCTTTTGCGGCCGACGGTGAAACCTCGTTCGGGGAACGGGCGGCATTGCGCGGCAGTCTGGGATTCCGGCGGGGGGATGAACTGGTAAAACTTTTACTGGGATTGAAAACCTTATGAATGGACATAAAGAAGATCAGAAAATTACCTTTCTGACCGGGACATACTGTTCCTTCCGTCCCGCCGGGGAAGTTTGCGAACTGGATCTGGGGTGCGGCTGCGGGTCTTATACCACGCAGCTGGCACAGCGTTATCCGGAGCGGCTGATCCTGGCGGCGGATGTGATGGTGGGGCGGTTGCGGAAACTGGTAAAGCGGATGCATCGTGAAGGTGTGGAAAATATCATTCCTCTGCGAACGGAGGCCCGTCATCTGGTGGGACTGGCATTGCCGGATGGCTGTCTTGACCGAATCCATCTTCTGTGCCCTGACCCGTGGCCGAAAGGTCGGCACCGGGGGCACCGTCTGCTGGCATCGGACTTTACGGCGCAACTGCACCGGGTGCTGAAAAAGGATGGTATTTTTCACTTTTCCAGTGATGACAAACCCTATTGTGATGCGGTGGAAAAAGTGATGAATGAATCCATGCTTTTTGCGCCGGTGGAACCGAACGGGGATTTGGAAGGGATCACCAGTGACTTTGAACGCCGCTGGCTTGCCGAAGGAAAAACGGTAAAGCACATTTATTTCAAACGCCTGCCCTTGCCGCCCAAGACCATCGGTCATTAAAATAAAAAAAGTGCCTTGAAAAAGGCACTTTTTTTATGCCGTCCGACCCGTCGGACCGTGCATGTTGCCGCCTTATTTTAGAAGGCACGGATGTTTACGGATGTTTACGAACCCTCCTTCGCCGGAAGCATCGGAGGGAAAGGGAGTTTCTGGGGCAGTGTGTGCCATTGGCTGTGGAATTTCCAGGGGACATGGCTCTCTTTCAGCTATGTGCCATGTCCGTATTTGTCCGTATTTGTCCGTTTCCGTCCGTAGTACATTGCTCCCACCCTGTGCCTTGCACTCCCGGAGGCTCGGGGAGCCTGACCGCTGACCGCATTGAAGCGGCTCGTTTGCCGCTATTTTGTCAGATGCTTTGTGGCGTTGGCTACGGTGAGGTAGTCGTTGGTGAGCAGGGTGTCCACGCCCATTTCCAGGAGTTTGACCGCTTCTTCCGGATCGTCGGAGAAGAAGAAGTTGCAGCGGATATTGTTGGCGTGGGCTTTGTCGATCAATGCCTGATCATAGTAGGGCGTGAAAAGCTGGACCTTGCTGCACTTGTACTGGATGGCACGGTCCACGATCTCCCAGCCGGCAATGACTTCGTGACCGTCACGAAAGATCCCTGCACTCATGCAGCGGGGGATCTCCGGAGCCATTTGCAGGGCTCTTTCCATGATTTCCGGAGATGCCATGATGTAAACGTGTTCCATGTGATCATATTTCCGGAGAAGATCCACGATTTTCCGGAACTGATCTTCCGGATAAATCTCTGCTGTGAGAGATTTGATATGCAGATTGATGATGACTTTACGGGAAAATTTTTCAAGGATCTCCTCAAAGGTGGCGATCCGGATCCCCGCAAACTCTTTTCCCGCATGACTGCCGAAATCAAGTTCTTTCAATTCCGCAAGCGTTTTTTCCTGCACCATGCCGGTGCCGTTGGAAATACGCTCCAGTGAATCATCGTGGCAGACCACCGGCACGCCATCTTTAGAAAAACGCACGTCCATTTCAATTTCCGGCGCATTCAATTCCACCGCCGCCACAAATGCGGGCAGGGTGTTTTCCGGCGCAACAGTGCTGTATCCCCGGTGGGCGCAGATGCGGGGGTAGGGGTAAAGGGCGTCCGGCAGGATCCCGTCAGCGGAAGAGATCTTATTGTTCATAGTTTATCCTTTTTTTGAAATTTTGTAAAAATCCAACCGCTGGTGACGGCGGTCAACGGAGCCACCAGTACCAGCGAAAAACTTCCTATCAGTGTTTTGACGGTTTCTGCCGCCACCAGAGGATTGTTGAGGATGTCTGTAATATGAGTCCCCTGTACGGAAAACATCATCAGCAGTGTGAGATAGCCGCCGGAATACGCCAGAAGCAGTGTGGTTGTCATGGTTCCCACCACACTGCGGCCGATGCGGAGGCAGGAACAGGTCAGTTCTTTCATGGAAAGCCGGGGATTGTGGAAATTCAATTCTTCCGCCGCCGAAGCAATGTCCATGGCAAGATCCATCACCGCTCCGGAACTGGCAAGGATCACCGCCCCCACAAAAATATCCGGAATATTCAAGTCGTGATAACCGCTGTAAAGCAGCGTTTGCACATAGGGCATGGTCGCTCCGTTTATTTTGAGCAGGACCCCGGCAAGATGCGCCATGATCAGCCCCGCCAGTACGCCCGCCACTGCTCCGGTAAATGCCGCCATGCCTTTGCGGGTCAGTCCCGCCACAAGGAAGATGATGACGGCCGTCAGGAGGATCACGCACCCGGCGATCACCAGACTTGCCGGTACGCCGGAAAGTGTCAGCGGGATCAGCGCCTTGAAGATCACAAGACAACTGAATACAAAACTGAACAATGCCTTTGCCCCCGTCCAGCCGCCGAAAAAGAGGAGCAGTAAACAGAACCCGCCGAAGAGCGCGGCAGTCCAGAGGGTGCGGTCATGATCTTTTGCCGTCAGTACCGTCTGCCGGGGCTGGGCTCCCTGCGGCAGGGCGACGGTGATGCGGTCTCCGGGTTGAAACTGTTTATCCAGTTCCAGTTGTCCCCGGAGTTCGTTTGCCGCCTGAAATGTTTCTCCTTTGTATTTTCCGGAAAGGATCTGCACTTGCAAAACCTGCGATCCGGCAAGGACCAGTCCATGCCGGAGCAGGCCGGAATCGTCCGTTTTCAAAACCCTTGCCGGAACCGTTTCGCCCCCCGGCATGGCCAGTTTGTCCGGAGCGGGGATAAGAAACAGCCCCGGACAAATCACCGCCATAACGGCACAGAAGATGCAGTCTTTTCTGGAAAAACGGATTTTCATAAAAGATCTTTGAGCTTTTTGGCAATATCCGTATTGTCAATGAATCCGGTGAAGTTTTCCGCACCTGCGCCGATGGCGGTGGTCAGCACCGGGAGAGCCGTGTGGGAACCGCTGGTCCAGCCGATCCCCGCTTTGCCGCTCATAATGATATTGGCGGTCTGGGGCAGTTTCTTTGCCGCAAAGGCATCCTGCAGGAGCTGCAGCTCTTTTGCTGTGATATTCATGGGATGCTTTTCTTTGCTGTCAAAGATGAAGCCGTAATTTTCCGCCAGCAGGGGTTTTACTTCTTCAAAAGTCATGTCCGGCTTGGCTTTCAGGGCTTTGGCAAGGAGCCGGTGGAACTTGACCGAGCTGTGCTTCTGCAGGGCAAGGCGTTCCATATAAATGGCATAGCCCGTCCCGGCAAAACCCATGGTCATGCCGCCGGTTTCGTGGTCGCCTGTGACAACGATCAAAGTTTCATCAGGGTGTTTTTCGTAAAACTTCATGGCAGCTTTGACGGCTTGATCCAGTGCCAGCACTTCAAAGAGATTGGCGGCCGCTTCATTGGAGTGCCCCGCCCAGTCAATGGAACCGCCTTCCACCATCAGGAAGAAACCCTTGGGACTGTTGGAAAGCATTTCAATGGCTTTTTCCGTCATTTCTGCCAGGGAGGGGCAGGCCGGATCCCGGTCAATGTCATAAGGCATGGCACTGGAACGGGATGCGGCGATGGCAATGGCTTTCTTTCCCGGCTTGAGGGCTTTCATTTCCTCCCTGCCGCTGGTGATCGTGTATCCGGCTTCTTTTGCCAGATCGTAAATGGACTTGGGGCCTCTGTCATGCTTGGAAATGCCGTCGCCTGCAAAGAAATCAAAATGGGAGGCGACCAGATCCAGCCCCAGATCGTAGGCTTGAGAACGGCTTTTCCGGTGTCCGTAAAAACCTGCGGGCGTGGCGTGATTCAATGTCACGCTGGTAACGATGCCGACTTTGCGGCCCTTGTCCCGGGCTTCTTCTGCCACGGAGGTAAGGCGTTTTTGTGCCGGATCCACGCCCAGCATCCCGTTATTGGTCTTGGTTCCGCAGGCAATGGCGGTGGCGGCCGCCGCAGAGTCCGTTACCAGATTGTTGGCGGAACTGGTGCGGGTGGTGGCGTGAAAGGGAAGGGTGTTGATCACCAGTTGCCCTTTCCCCGTTTTGCGTGAAAATTCATCTGCGATCATCCGCTGGGGGGTGGCCATGCCGTCACCGATAAAAAGGAAAATATATTTGGGTTCTTTCCCCGCCAGAGTCAGGGAGACTGCCAGCAGGAGCAGAAGGAATACGTTTTTTTTCATTTCAATATCTCATTTACTGTTGATCATAAAACATTTTGAAATGGACGGAAAGAACTTCCGCAGAAGCGGGGCGGCCCGCCTGATCATAGCGGACATTGTCCGTCATTTCCCGGGTGATGCCCATAAAGTAGTCGCTTTTCATCCCGTCGATCCGGATCGTTCCATCCGTATCCAGCCGGATCACTGCGTGGACGGGGTCGTTGACGATCACGGTGTGGTCGGCAAGATTGTATTCTTTTGTGATCTCTTCCGGGAAAAACTGGTGTTTTTTGGGCAGCCAGTCATAAGTGGAGCTGTTCAAGTCCAGATAGACCACATTTTCCTGAATGCTCATGCCGTTCCGGTGCATGTGGCCGTTGATTGCCATGCGGACCTTGCCGGGACAGCGGCGGTTGGCTTCCCGGATAATGGGCATGACCTGCTCCTTGTTGTGGACAGCTCCGTCACCGCCGTCAAACTCCCGTTCCAGACTGGCGTGGCTGAAAAGGATGCAGGGATAGGGGGATTCAAACAGTGTTTTCTGCATCCAGTCCAGTTCCTCCTGCGAAAAGTATTCCCGCTTGTCCTGATGGGGGAAGTAGTTGCCTTTGCTGTAATTGAAGTACTCCCCGTCTTTATACATATAACTGCTGTTCAGGATGACAAAACGGAAGCCTTTGAGATCAAAGGAATAAAAGTCTTTTTCCAGCCCGTACGCCTGCAAAACTTCTTCATACGTTGTTTCGTCTGCATCGTGATTGCCGAAAACATGATACGTCGGCATGGGGAAATCCCGGTACTGCTGCAAAACATGGGCGGATTTATAAATATCGTGGCAGAAGTCGCCCAGACTGATCACAAAATCCACCTGCTCTTTTTCGGCTCTCTTGCGGATGAAGTCCAGCCGTTCTTCAGCACGGGAGTAAAAGACTCCGGGGAAGTGGTGCAGGTCTGCAAAGGCGGAAAATTTAACTTGGCTCATCGTTAACACATCCTTTCTGCAAATTTGTGCAGAATTAATATATCATTGCAAGGATGGGAGTCAAGAGGGGCGGCGCAGAAATACCGCTGAAAATCCGCTGTCTTATGCAGGCGGCAGGAATGCCCCCTGTTCCAGCAGGAGTTCCCGGAGCCGGGCGTATTCCAGACAAGTAACATCGCCGTTTTCTGCCGCCAGTGCCGCCGCCGCGCCTGCCGCATGACCGATGGCCCCGGCGCACGGTGTTGTCCGGAATGCCGCCTGTGCCGCAAAGTCACTGGAAATGGCCCGTCCGGCGACCAGCAGATTTTTTATTTCCGGCGTATACATCGTCCGGTAGGGGATGGTGTAATATTCCCCCGCCTGCAAGTGGCCGTGCAGATTGCCTTTGGGGTCTCCGGTGGGACTGTGGATATCCACCGGATACGCATTGCAGGCTATGGCGTCCGGGAATTTTGCGGCGCCCAGAATATCCTGTACTTTCAGCGTGTATGCGCCCTTCAGCTGACGGCTGGATCTTCTGCCGATTTCCGGTCCGGTGAACGCCAGTTTCGCATTTTCAAAACCCGGCATATACCGGTGGACAAAGTCCATGAGCTCCCGGGCCTGCTCCCGGCCGATCCTCTCGGCTTCCGAAACATCAAAGGGATCAGTGGGGTCCAATTCTGCAATGCGGCTGGTATTCACAATGACTTCGCCCGGATTGGCAGTTTCAAAGAAAAGAACGCACTCCCGGGGGAAAGAGATTTCTCCTTTTTCCCGTGCTTTTTGCAGCAGACTGACAAAGCCGCCGGTAGATAATCTCGGCGCATTGTCAATGATGGAGGTATCCCCTTTCAGCATCGGAAAATCTTCCGGATGATCGTGAATATACCGGCGGACAACAAAGATATCCACGTTATAAAGTTTGAGATTCATGGTCATGGGCTGGCATTTGCCGTCTTCGGGTCTTCCTTTGGCTGTCGGAGCCCCGGCCAGTACGGATAAATCGGCATTGCCGGTGGCATCAATAAATACATTGCCGGTGATTTCCAGCGTATGGGCCCCTGATTGCACTGTTACACTGCGGATACGATCATGTTCTTTTCTGCACCCGGTGAGTTGGGCGTGGAAAAGCACCCGGACACCGGCTTCCCTGCACATCCGGTCCAATTCCAGTTTCATGGATTCCGCATCAAAAGGGGTCACGCTGAAGGTGTATCCGGTGGTGTCAAACAAGTGCCCCGGGGATCCGCCGTTCTGCTTCAGCCGTTCAATCAATTCCCCGTTAAGACCCCGTACCAGCTGGGTATCTCCGGTGTGAAAAGTCATCATGGGGCCCACGCCTCCGGCGGTGAGCATCCCGCCCAGAAATCCATAGCGTTCCACCAGCAGGACACGCCGTCCGGCCCGTCCGGCGGAAATGGCCGCCAACGCTCCGGAAATGCCGCCGCCAATTACGATCACATCTGCTTCTGTTTTATTCATTTTTTTCACCGGTTTCCCTCGTTGCAATTCTTTTCCACTGAAAATATGGGGGCTTTTATGCGGAAAGCCAACCTTTTTTTTCTTTTTTTTTCAAAAAAAACGAATGCGGACTTGAAAAATGTGTTATTTTTAGTACATTGTATTTAATATAAGACAAAATATTCAAAAGCAGTATGGGAGAAGACAGCGTATGGCAGGTGCAAAAAATCGCCGGTCTCCGGTGGCGGAGCGTTTGATTTCGGAATTGGAACAGCGGATCCGGAATGGTGAATTTCCGGTACATTCGCTGCTGCCTTCCATCCGGATGCTGGCGGCGGAGTATTCTGCCAGTCCCCGGACGGTGGAGGCGGCTTTGCGGCAGATGTGTGAGCGGGATTTGCTGATCCGGGAGCCTGGTCGCGGATTCTGGGTCCCGGAGATGCGTTCCGGGGAGGTGCGGCGGATCGCTGTTCTGCATCAGGAGCATGGGATCCGCGATCCCCGCCCTCAAATCACGGCTGCCATCGGGCGGCGGTTATCCGCTTATGGTTATCAGTGGGATGCGGTGGATCTGAAAATCCTGAAGCCGGATGTTGGGGAGTTGAAAAAGAATTATGCGGGGGTGGTTTTTTCCCGCCAGCTGCATGATGAATCGTATATGCGGCAGATCGCCGGGGCGGATATTCTGCGGGTGACGGCCGGGCGGGAAACGGATTTGAATGAGCCTGCAAGTTATGTGGACCGCCGGAAGTGGATCCGCGGAGTGGTGCGGATGCTTTATGCTATGGGGCATCGCAATGTTTCGTTGATCGTCCGCAGTGAAACGGATTATTTTTATCCCCGGATGATCGAAGCTTATTATGAAGTGTTGGCAGATTCCGGCATGAGCGGCAACAGGAATGCTTTGGTGGTGATGTCGCAAAGTTTTGAATTGGGTGCGTATCTTGCCTGTCGGGATTTGCTGAAGGGGGCGTGCCGTCCTACGGCGATCATTGCTTCCCGGGATTATCAGGCGTGCGGGGTCTATCAGGCGTGCATGGCGCAGAATTTGCTTCCGGGGAGGGATATTTCCATTATCAGCTACGATGATATCGGCTGGTCCGCCGGCCGGGAAATATTGACTACATACAGTGAGCCTTGTGAAGAGTTGGGGGCGGCGGCGGTGGATATCCTTCATGATATGCTTTCCGGAAATGGCGGGTCGCGGCATCGGGAAGCTGTGCCGGTTTTGCAAATGCGGCGTACCCTTGCTCCAATTCCTCTGGATCGGCCCTGATTTTAAAAAAATAGCTCTGTACTAAACATAGACTGATATTATGGAGCGCAGACGATCTGGATCGTCAAGCGACGGGTCAAGGGGCAACCGCCCCTTGCGGGGATTTTTAAGGGCGAGCAGCCCTTAAATGATAAGCCCCGGCCCCCCGCTCCAA
>JAFTIA010000026.1 GCA_017457105.1 Lentisphaeria bacterium
AGTGCCGCTCACAAAAATACACCGCATCATACTTGCAAAGCAAGTGCTTCATGTTTGCCGCAGGCAAACGCTTCATGCAGCAACGCTGCGCTTCACACGGCGGAGCCGTGCTTCATTCGATCAGCGTTCACGCTGATCGAACTATTGGTTGTGATCGCCATCATCGCGATCCTCGCCGCCATGCTGCTCCCTGCTCTGAACAAAGCACGGGATCAGGCGTACAAGTCCAGCTGTCTCAACAATATGAAAACCATGGGGACCGGGGCGCAGCAGTATATTTCGGACAATAACCTGTTCCCGATTTTCGGCATCTCTTATCCGGGCGGATATGCTGCCGGATGGGCATCCTGGAAACAGCAGATCCTGAACTATACCGCTAACACAGCCGGTGTCCCGCAAACGGATACCGGTATCGGGAAAATGATGGCAACCGGCATCTTCCGCTGCCCGGTATGGAAGCCGCAAAGCATGACCAAGTATACGGTAACCTGGGAATTCAACCGTCATCTGGGCGGATACGGCTATTCTTATGCCATCAATAACAATTATGTTTCCCCCAATAATGGTAAAGTCAGTCTGGGCTATTACAATGGGACAACGTGGTGGACTACCCGCCCCACAGACGTTATGAATCCGGGGGAAACGCTGATGATTGGGGAAACCTCGGACGAAGAAGCCACCTCCATTACCCAATCGACCCTGATTTATGCCTCCTGGAAGCCTCTCGGGCGGCATGAAAAATACACCTCCATGCCTATTGCGTGGTGTGACGGTCACGCTTCTGTGATGAAAAATACCGAACTCAACCGCCCCCAGCCGAAAAATTACGGCTGGAGTTACTACATGTCCCTGGGCCCCCGCCAGTAAAAAACACGCCAAAGGCACTTCTGACGGCAGAGAATCGACTCTCTGCCGTTTTTTTTCCTGCGCAGAGGCAGAGTTTCATGCCCACAGCGGGGGCATGGAAGTAGGGACTTCTACGGACGAATACAGACGAATACGGACTTTGGCACAAGGAATAGCTTATTCGTTCAAAGCCGCCTTTGCCTCGGCATCCGGCAGAGCCTGCACATCCCGCAACTGCCGCTCCAGAGCCCGGGATCTTGTCCCGATCTTGTCCACATGGTTGACCACTGCCTGCAAACTCTTTCTTGTGGCATCCATTTCATCGCCGAATTTGGCAAATTCCGTCTTTACTGCGCCCAGAATGTTCCAGACTTCATTGGAGCGTTTCTCAATGGCAAGGGTTTTGAAGCCCATCTGCAACGCATTCAAAAATGCCACCAGATTGGAGGGGCCCACCACAGAAATTTTAAAATCGTTCTGCAACTGCTCAAACAATCCCGGCAGACGCAGGATCTCCGCATAGATCCCTTCGCTGGGGACAAACATCATCCCGAAAGGCGTTGTCCGGGGGGGATAGATGTATTTATCGTGAATATCCGATGCACACTTTTTCACGGTACGGGCAAAACTCTCCTGCGCCTTTTTCACCTCCGGCGACATGCGGGGGAACGCTTCATAACACTCCTGAAGCCGCTGATAATCTTCCACCGGGAACTTGCTGTCAATAGGCAGATACACCGGTTCATCCCCCATTTTCCCCGGCATCTTCACGGCAAACTCCACCACTTCCGAACTCCCCGGTGCCGTGGAGATATTTGCCGCATACTGGTCCGGAGCCAAGTACTGCTCCAATATGCCGGAAAGCTGGATCTCTCCCAGATTCCCGCGGGTCTTGACATTGGTCAGAACCTTTTTCAAATCCCCCACCCCGGCGGCAAGGCTCTGCATTTCCCCAAGCCCTTTATGGACCTGTTCCAGACGCTCACTGATCAATTTGAAAGATTCATTAAAGTGTTTCTCCATGGAACTCTGCAGTTTTTCATCCACGGTCTTTTTCATCTGTTCCAGTTTTTCCGCACTTTCCTGCTGAATATCTTTCAACCGGGCATCCACCGCATCCCGGGTGGATTCCAGACGGTTCTGAACCCCTTCCTGAAAGCGGTTTTGGAACTCCTGCTGTTCCTGCCGGTTGTTCCGGTTCTCCTCCTGCAAAGACTCCCGTAAGCGTGTGATATTTTCTTCCAGCGAAGATGCCAGACGGGAAAGTTTTTCATCACTGCGGTCGCCGTAATTCTGCAACCCTTCATTCAGTTGTCTGGCGGAATCCTTCTCCGCCTGCCGTACCGCATCCCGGAAATCCTGCAGAAATTTCATAAAATCCGTAAAAGCATTGCGGACCTGCTCACTCTGCAAGGCAAAGTTACGGCTGCTCTCCTCCCGGCTGGAGGAAAATGCAGACTGCAATTCCTCCCGGTTCCGGCGGAATTGACCATCCACCGCCTCCGTGATCTTCTGCAAATCTTCCGCCGTATCCGCATCCCTTTTCCGGCAGTCCGCTTTCCGCAAAATCACCACATAACCTGCCAGTAAAAGGACCTGCAGTCCCAAAATCACCCACAAAATCATATTCTATTCTCCCTTGTTTCCGGAAAACCTACCGGGCTCCCGCAAGTTTTTTTGCCGCTTTCTCCACACGGATGACCGGCGTGATATAAACCGGGATCAGCAGCAGAAACAGTACCGCTCCCGTATAAAATACACCGTTTACCGAAAAATACATCATCGACCACCCGGCAAACAATGCAGACAACATCCCGCCAATGCACAGAAAACATGTACTGAACCCGAATGCCGCCCCCCGCTGTTCCTGGGGAGTTACCGAAGACATCAATTTCAGCAGTACCGGCTGCATCCCCCCGCAGACAAAGTACGCCAGAGTCCGGTAAATACAGAAACTCCAAACGCCGGAACTCCATCCCTGCAAAGCCACCATTCCCCCGGCAATCGCCAGCATGGGCGGGAAAAGTTTGTGCGGCGCAACCTTGTCCGCCAGATACCCGATAACAGCACCGGAAAGGATCGCCCCCACCGAAACCATGGCACTGACGATCCCCGTCCAGTACGCCGCCCCTTCCGGAGAGGTCATAGCCTCCACCTTCAACGCCACAAAGGGACTTTCAAAATACCGGCTGATCCCCAGCAGAAAAAGCAGAAAAAGCGTTCCCCACACAGGGAGGGAAAACCGGGGAACCCACCGGAAAAAACCGCTTTTCACCGCCGTTTTCGCCACCGTTTCCCTGATTTTATGCACCACCTTGTCCCGGGTGGGCAGAATGGCAAACCCCGCCGCAAAATAGGCGATCCCGCATACCCAGAACGCCGCCAGATAGTCAAAATAGTGGATGATCAACCCGCCAAGCACATTCCCCAGCATGGCGCCGCCCCAGTAAGCCGTGGTCAGCATCCCCAGCGCAAAGCCCTGCTTATTGTCCGGCACCGTCCGGCCGACCATCGCCTGGGATGCCGCCGTGGTCCCGGCACATGCCGCCGTAAGAAAACGGAGAATGATCAGAAGCCATACATTGGAAACATAGCCCATCAGGGGAAAGAGGAACGCCGTCAGAAAGGTTCCCCGCAACAGCATGAGTTTCAAGCCGAACCGGTCCCCCAGCATCCCGTTCAGCGGCGTAAAAATGGCATAAGCCCCCGAGCCGAACACATTGAACATGGCGATATAAAAAGCCAGATCGTTCTCATCGGTGATCCCCAGTTCCGTTTTCATATACAGGGGAATAAAGGGAACCATGGCACTGAAGCCGGACATGATCAGGAGCTGCGAAAACCACAGCATCCCCAAATTGACTTTCCATTGAGATGAATTGTATTCCGGCACGGCATGACCTCTTGCATTGATTTTGAACAGAATAATATACTGCAAAGGCAGACTTTTTTCAAAGGCGATCCGCAACATCGTCGAGAAATATCGCTATATTTTCTTTTTCAATACTTTCAATTTCCATATTCCGGTAATATATTACAAAAAAATCCATCACCTTTACCCACGGGAGGCAACAGTGAAAGCACTTCTCCATCTTCTTTTTCTGGCAGTTTTGACCGGTTTGGCATCTGGTACAGAACCGGTCATCCGGGATCCCCGTACCAATGATTTGAAAATCGCCGTCATCGGCAGTTCCACGGTTTGGGGCTCCGGCCTGCTGGATGAAAAGTCCATGGCGGGCGTTCTGGATGACTGCCTGCGGGACCGCTGGAGCAAAACCATTTACCCGGAAGATATGCAGTTCAGCCAAAAACCTGTCACCGTCCGGAACCGGAAATTTTTCCGGGGAGATGCCGCCAAAATCACCGGCAAAGGCGCATGGGCGGAATTTGATTTTTCGGGGGATCAGCTGGTGATCACGCAAGCCATCGCCAGAACCCGTGCTTACGGCGAAATCACCGTTTTTGCAGACGGCAAAGTTCTGGGGAAATTCGACAACAGAAACAATACCCTCGGGCAGGAGGAAAAAACCTTTTCCGGCAACGGCAAAGCCACGATCTTCCCCCTGGGGCGGGCATTTACTTACGGTCACCGCGTCACGGTCAACGGGCAATCCGTGAAAGTCAAACTTTATGACCTCAATTATGTCAGTGGCCCGGTTTACAAAAAATTTCCCGGCTATGATGCCGTGATCGTCCGGGGCCATGACGGAAAAAAAGTGGTCCATCATCTTTACTTCTTTACGCCGCCCAGGGGGAAGATCCATGTTTCTTACTCCTACGGAGAAACCATTGCCTACACCGCATGTACCGTCGGCGGCAGTGCGGAAGATGAAAATAAATTGGAAAGCACCTACGGTGTCGGCAATGTTCCCCACGACCTTGCCAACCCCACCCAGTTCAGTAGCGGACTGGACTTCCGGAGTTCCAATGCCCGGGCAGTCAAAGTATTCCGGTTCCCCCATGCGGCAAAACGCAGGATCCGGCTGGAAATCACCGGCGGCAACGATCCGTATCTTATGCTGGATTTTGTGACAGACCGGAACCATCAGCTGATGAATGCCGGGATCGGCGGCTTTACGGCGTTACGGTTCCTGACGGACAAAAACCACCGTACCGTGGAAGATGTATTGAAAGTCTTTGTCCCCGATGCAGCGTACATCATTCTGGGCGGCAATGATGACTGGAGCGAAATGGAACGCCTGACTTCTCACGACCAAACCGGCCTGACAGAAAAACAAGTCAGAGAACTCCGCTCCATGTTTTACAGCAAAATCGAAGAACAGCCCGACGGCACCTTTACCGCCACCCGCAAGACCGGGATCATCAAAAAAATCACCGCCACCAGCCTGACTTCAGAACATTTGACAGGAACTGCCGCCAAACCGGGACATTATCTGCGGATCGGTAACTATTACGGGGACAATCTCTCCACTGCCGTCCGCAGGATCAAAACTGTGGACAGCCAAAAGGGCATCATCACATGGCAGGAACCGCTGGATCCGGCTGCCATGGTAGGCATCGACCAAATAACAGACCTGCAAGGCGCAGAATTCACCATCCGCACACTGGCGGGCTACAAAAACAACATCCGGGGCATGATCGACCGTCTGCGGAAAGCCAATCCGGATATGCGGATCATTCTCCTCAATACCTACACCCCCAACTATTTCATGCGGGGCGTGTGGGCGTATGCGGAGGCGTTGGAAGATGTGGCTTCGGAATACAAGGGCGTACTCCAGGCGGATGCCAGTCCCGCCGTTCACAAGTGGATCCCCACCCAGTTTGCCGGAGCCCGGCGTATTGTTAAGATCCTGTCCACCGGGGCGGCAGAATACGAACTGCCTTACAAGCGGCATTGGCAGGGCTTTCAAGTCTTTGTCAACGGAAAAGATGTTTACGGCAAGGATGCCCGGGTGGAATCCGGCTGGTTCTATCCCCCCCAATTTGTCCGCGGGAAATGGCTCACAGGGCGCACCGGCAATCTGGTACAGCAGAATATGAAACTGGTCTTTACCCGGAATATCCCGCCGGCGGGAACGGAAATCAAAGTTGTTTTTGCCCGGAATGTATGGAGCAGCGATTATGCCCACCCCTCCCCGGAGGGCTGCCGCATCATCGGCGAAGTTGGCTTTGACGCGTTGAATCAGGTCATGGGTGTCCGGAAATAAACCTCCGGAACATCTCAACGGCTCACTTCGCTTTTCCCAGATTTCCCGCACGGGCGATTTGCAGTTTGGCTCCGGAGAACCGGCGTTTGATCACCGCATTCAACTCTTTAAGGGTCAACTCCTGCAAACGCTCACGGGTGCGGCGGATATCTTCGATGCCGCGCCCGTAGTAGAGGCTCAACGCCGCATCCATCAAACTCTCTTCCGGCTGCGCCCAAATACGGTCCAGCGCAAAAAGTTCATTATTGCGCGCTTCTTCAAATTCCGCAGCAGTCAATCCATTTTCCATCAGATCACAAAAAACCTGCCGGAGCAGTTCTTCCACCTGATCCCCCGTTTCCGGCGCAGTGGATGCGTGGAAAATCGCCTCCCCGGGATGGAATCCGGAACGGAGCGCCATCCCCGTGGCGTACGCCAGAGCGTGCTGTTCCCGGATCACTTTATACAGACGCCCCGTAATGCCGTTCAGAGAATCACACAACACCTGAAATGCCGGATAATCCCGGTCATCCAGACATTCCGGCGCAAACATCCCCATGGACACCACCTGCTGTTCCCGGTCAAGTGCGATCTCCCGGCGGCCTTCCGCCGCCACACTCCGGGGCCGTGCCGGGAAAACCGCATCCCCATCATATAAAGGCAGGGCACTTTGCAGCAAATCCATCGCCTGAAGAGCCTCATTTTCCCGCAAATCGCCGCCGAATGCAAAGACCGTCCGGTCACGCATCCACAAACGGCGGTAGAAATTCCGGGCATCATCCACCGTCAGGGACGGCAAAGTTCTGGAGAAATACACATTGTTGGCGTAAGGGTGGCTGCCATACAGCATTTCCCGGACAGCGGAACGGGAAGCGTATGCCGGTTTCTGCGCTTTGGCGGCATCTTCCGCCAGCCTGGCACGGCGTTCCCGCTCAAAGACCCGGTCCGGAAAATCCGGTGCGGCAAGGATCTCCGCAAGGAAGCCCGCAAACTTCTGAAATTTCGCCTTCGGCGCATTGGCCCGGATGGCAAAAGAGTTGGCGGAGGCCGCAATGGTCAGATCCGCCCCCAGCGCATCCAGTTTTTCAGCAATGGCATCCTCGCTCCATTTTCCGCTTCCGGCAGTCAGGAGTTCCGCACAAATGGCGTTCACACCGGCTTTGTCAGACGGGGTGAAAAAGTGCCCGCCGGGAAGCAGAATGGTCATATCACAAATGGGCAGCTCCCGGTTCGGCAGGTAAACGGCACCGCTTTTCAACAGTTTTGCCCCGCAAGCCCCGCGTGTTTCCGGTGCTTTTTTCCGGCGGACAGTGCGTTCCGGAACCTGCACCGCAAGACAGAAGTGTTCCGGATCCAGCATGGTCTGGAACGCTTCATTGATTTCGCCGCAGGTCAATTGGTCCACCCGGTCCATATACGCATCAAAGGCTTCCGGCGCATTACCGGAAAGGACACACCCTGCCACCGTCCCGGCGATCCCCGCATTGGTCCGCAGATCCCGCAGGGTTTCCATTTTATGCTGCAGTTTCTCCCGGTTGACTTCGGCAGGTTTGACACCGTTTTTCCGGATTTTTGCCAATTCCAGCAGAAGAGCTTTGGAAAGTTTATCGATCTTGCCCGGTTCCGCCGCCGCCGAAACAAAAAGCATGGATTCCATGGCAGTTTCCAGAACGGAACTGTCCAGATCCACCGCCAGTTCCCGCTCGAACTGCAGCGTGCGGACAAGATGCGCCGCATCCCCAGCCCCCAAAAGCCCCGATGCCACCTCATAAGGAGCAGTAGCACTGCCGGATACTCCGGGAATGCGCACCGCCAGCATCAGTCGCGCCAACGGATCTTTGACGGCGATCTCCGCTTTCCTCAAGGCAAACTGGGGCGGTTCCTGCGGCACGGCGATTTCCGCCAGTCCGCTCCGGGCCCAATCCCCCAGATATTGATTCAAGGTATCTGCCGCCGCTGAACTCTCCACAGCACCGGCAATCACAAAAAAGACCCGCCCGGGCGTGTAACGGGCGGCATGATAGTTTTTTGCCATATCCGCCGTCACCTGCGCCACCAGTTCAGGATAGCCGATAATAGGGTGGCGCAATGCGTGCTGACGGAAAAGCATCTGACGGCAGAGTTCCCCCACCCGGCGGGAGGGATTGTCAAACCCCATGGCAGACTCCCGCAAAATCACATCCCGTTCCGCCGCAAAGCGTTCCTCCGGAAATTCCGGATAACGGATCATGCGCGAAAGAATGGCAAGCCCCTGCTGCACATTTTTGCCGGGAAGTTCCACATAATACACAGTCCTGTCAAAACTGGTGTAAGCATTGGCGTCGCCGCCCAGACGCCCCAATTCGTCCCCAGCAGAGGTCCCCGGAAAGTCTTTACATCCCTGAAAAAGCATGTGTTCCACAAAATGGGAAAGGCCGTATCCCAGATACTGCCCTTCATCAATGCTCCCGGTACGCACACAGCCAAAAATCTCGGCGGAAGGCTGTTCCGGCCGTTCCACCACATAGACTTCTATACCGTTATCCAGAATCAGCAGTTTGGGATCAGCAAAATATTTCATGTTTTTCCATTTCCGTTTCGGGGTCCAAAATAACAGCGTAAACTATAGCACGCAAAGGGGGATTTTCAAGGTCAGAAAAGAGGGTCAGCAGCTTTCCCGGACGACCAGCCGCAAAGTACCGTCCATCTGCCGGGTCAGACCTTCGCCGGAAGCGATACCTTCTGCAAAAAGCCTCATACAAAGTTTGCCATTTTCGTAATTACAGAGATCCACCGTAGTCAATCCGGGGCGCAGCAATTCCGCAGCCGGCATATTGTCCACCGAAATCACCCGGATATCGTCCGGGACCCGCAACCGCAGTACTCTCTCCAATTTCTGGATCAACTGGATCGCCGCAAAAGCACACGGCACAAAGAAAGCCTCCGCTTCCGCTGCCGCCAACCGCAGCATACGGATATCGGCGATCTCCCCGGCCAGGAGCCGCCGGACTGTTATTGGATAGTCCGATGCTACTTTTTCCAGCATTGCCGCCCGGGTGAGATTAATGGGATTATTGTCCAGCAATGCGATTCCCACACGATTGATCCCCTGCGCAAACAGCCGCCCCGCCACCAGCCGGGCAATGGTTTCTTCATTGTGGAATATCTTCATGATATCCTGCGACTGATCCCAATGCGGTATCCCTCCATAATAACAAACTGGCAGTTTGTACCGCAAAAGTTCCGACCGCACCTGCTCAAAATGGCTGAACCGGCGAAAAAAGATCACACCTTCCACCTCCGGGTAAACAGTAGGCAGATCCCCGGCATTGGCAAGAAAGTCATCCGGATCCACCATTTCCGGCACGCAGGCAAGATCGGCGGCATTGGCTTCATCCAGTGCCCCCAGAAAAAATTCCACATGGTCATTATAGGCCCGGAAAGCCTCCGGTCTGTTCGGCGGCACCAGCAGGATCTTCTTTTTCCGGCTCCGGGGGGATACAAATGTTCCCTGCCCGTGACGGCGATAGATCACATTTTCCGTGACCAGATCGTTCAAAGCCCGGCGGACAGTGCCGACGCTCACCCGGTGCATGGCAGCCAACTGCCACTCGGAGGGCAGCAAATCATGTTTCTGCAATTGATTTTCAGTAATAAACCTGACAAGTTCAGCTTTGACCCGACTGTATGCCGGGATCTTTTCCGGTTTGGCCATCGGCAATTCCTTTTTTTCACATATTCCGTATATATTTTACACGCCCAAAGTATTTTTTGCAACCCGGCAAAGCTTTTTCAGGGAAAGATTTTTCCATTCGTCCGTAACTTATTTATAGAAGTTGAAGATTTTTGCCGTTAAATATAGAAAAAAGCGAAAAAAAAACCTCTTTCCCTTGATTTGATTATCATAATGTGCTATACTTATTTACAGAAGTTAAATACAAGCCTTAACCGTCGATAAAACACAAGGAGGTTTTCATGGGTTCCCCCAAAATGTTTGCCATGCCGGAACGGCCGGAAAAGTCAGCCTGCGAAACGGGCATTTTGCCGTTGCATCACCTCAAAAAAATTCATAAAAACTGCACATCCTTACGCCCGTCAGGGCGCACTTCACGTTTGCCGCAGGCAAACTCTTCACACCTTCACATCTTCACTCAATCAGCGTTCACGCTGATTGAACTTTTGGTTGTTATTGCTATTATCGCCATTCTGGCAGCCATGTTGCTCCCCGCCTTGAACAAGGCCCGGATGACCGCATACAGCGCAGCCTGCCAGAACAACCTGAAACAGATCGGCACAGGCAGCGCCTTGTATTCCAGTGAAAACAATGAATATATCCTTCCCTTTGTTATGGGCGGTGTATATTGGTATAAGATCCTTTCCGGATACAAGTCCGGTGAACTTGACGGAAAGGAATCCGGTGCCGGCTACGGGCTGAAGTGGTACGGCAGGGGAGAAAATAAAGGCCCCTTTGTCTGCCCCGGCGAAGTCCGGAAACTCCGGGCAACCAATGTGACCACCACCACGATCGATGCATTTATAGACACCCATTATGGTGTCAACAGCTTTCTTCATGCCGGAGTTTCCACCGGCGGAACTTACGGGCTTGTCCGCAAACTCGCCGCGGTCTGGGATGCCGGGAAAACCATCTCCTTCGGGGACAACATCCGGCCAACCGTCCCGCATTTCAACCAGATAACCTTTATCTCCTACCGCCACGGCATGTATGATAACCGGACCAATCTGGACAGTTCCCCCAATCAATACCCCACCACTGCCGGACGGGTAAACCTTGCTTATATAGACGGGCATGTGGAAACCAAAGGTTTTTATGACCTCTATACGCAACCCTTCGGCGGCGACCGGTGCAGACACAGCACCAGTTCCGGCGAAGCCCGTGGCGAAGGAAAAACCGTCAACGCCCTCACCTACGGGTACACAGCCAGTCAGGGGAACAACGGATACGGTAAATAAACAGCATTGCTTTTTCCGTTCGGAACAACATCAATATCAGGAAATAACATGATGAAACTTCTCATTCTTTGCGGAGCGTTTTTTTGGGCAGCAGCCTCCCTTCTCCACGGCGGCGAAGCTCGCCTCACCTTTGAACAGGTGAAAGCCCGACTCGATCCAAATCATCCCCGGCTTTTTATCTCCAAAGACGATCTTCCCAAATTCCGTGCCCGTGCCAACGGCGTTTGCCGTGAATATTTGCAGGAGATGAAAAAAAGGGTGGATGCCCTGCCGGACATCCCCCGTTTTGAAATCAAAAATCCGGCGGCGCATTTCGACGGGGAAAAAGTCACTTTTTCCAAAATGCTCAATGATCAAAACGCCACGGAATACGCCTTCAAAAATTACGGAGGCTACGAAGCCGCCGCCTGTGCCATTCTTTATCACGCAACAGGCGACCGGAAATATCTGGAAAAATCTTACCGCTACATGATCCATCTGGTAAACTTCTGCAAAATCGCCGAAAATTCCCGCATCCTGCCGGAATGGTATCTTTACGGGCGGCTGTGCGGTCTCTTTGCCTACGACATGCTTTACAATGATCTTACAGAAGCACAGCGGAAAGCATTCATCGTCCCCTTACTGAAGCATTTGCAATTTATGCGAAAGCCCGGATTCACCAGAAACAACGGCGGCTGGGAAACCGGCAATTACGGAGAACGGGGCCTCTGGTGGTTCGCCGGGATCGCCGCCGCCGGAGATGGTTATGCAGATGATCTGGCGGAAAAATTTCTGGAAGACGGCTGGAATCTCAACCGTGCCATGATGGATTACCGTGACAGAGTTTCCGGCGGGAAAGGGCTTCTTACCAGTATTTGTACAGGATACAGTTTTGCCGCCTATCCCTGGGCAACCAACCACTTTCTTCTTTCCCTGAAAACAGCCTGCGGCCTGGACGGGACCCGATACTGGGTACAGCCGCGGGATTACGCCAATTATTTCAACTGGATGATGATTCCCCACTCCACCATTTTCGACGGGGCTCTGGGGGACTACGGATGGGGAGATGCCTTCCACATAACCAATATCCTCTCCACCGGGGTCATGTATAACCATCTGGCGTACATTATCCATTTTTACGGAGAAAATCCCCGGGTGCGGGCTCTGATCAACATGCTGCCGGAACATCAGCGCAGGATCATGAACAGAACCACCATCCCGTGGACGGCGTTTGTTCTGACCAACTTCGATCCCTCCATCAAATTCACCGGCAATATGCGGGATGTCCTGACCCCCTCCACTGCAGAATTTTTCCCCTCTTTCGGCCTCTTGAATATGCGTTCCGGCGTCCGGGACGGCGACACCTTCGCCTCCATCAAAGCAGGGGCCCTGGAAAGCGGCCACCAGCATTATGATGAATTGAGTTTTGTGATCTTCAAAAACGGCTTTCAGGCCATGAATACCGGCAACCGGGGACTGGCACCGCATCATCTGGTTTATTACCCCCAGACCATTGCCCATAACAGCCTGCTGATCCGTATGCCGAATGAGCCCCTTGCTCCCTACTGGTATCCCTTGAATGCACCGAAAGTCGATCGCTCAAAAGTCTTTAATGATGGCGGCCAGAACCGGCAGAAGGCAGGGAAAAATCTGGGAGTGGACATGAGTTCATTCCATGCCGCCACCGCAGGGGATGCCACAGCATGTTATTCCGGGTTGAAATGCAAGGAAGCGGTGCGGCACTTTGTCTATATCAAGCCGGATTACTTTATTGTGTATGACCGCCTGACCAGTGTAAAGCCTGATCAGGAAAAGGTGTTCCTCCTGCACAGCCAGAGGAAGCCGGAATATTCCAACGGCGTATGGAAAAGCCGGGGCGGCGACGGGATGCTCTTCCTCAAAACGGTTCTCCCGCAGAACAGCAAAACCCAACTGATTGGCGGTCCCGGAAAAGAATTTATGGTCCAGGGGGTGAATTATCCGCTGCCGGAAATGGCGGCAAAACAGGCGGCACGCAGGGGCGGTATCGAAAATACATGGCTCGGCTGCTGGCGTATGGAAGTCACTCCGGCCAAACCGGATTGCCAAACCCGCTTTCTCACCGTCATGCAGGCATCTAATAATCAAACATCCGCCATGGTCCCGGTGGAAAATATTTCCGGCGGCGAATATGATGGGGTCCGGTTCACCACCGCTGAAGGGATCACCGTAAGTGCCCGATTCCGGCGGAACGGCAAAATTCAGGGCTTCCTCAAGCTGGAAAAAGCGGGAAAAGTCCTGCTGGATAAAGCATTGAACGCCCCCGCAGATGTCATGCCTCCGCAAATCGTCGTCACCCCCGGGAAAAAAGCAAAACTCCCCGCAGATGCCGCAAAGCATGCCCGGCTGGATCTTTATTTGAATGGGGAAAAAAACGCTCTCCGCGGAGAAAATCAGGGAACTGCAAAAATTTTTGATGCCGAGCGATGGATGCAGTCCCCCACCCGATCCGGGTTTATCATGACATTTCCCTTTTCCGGTATGCAATGGGAAAAGCACCAAGCCTCCATCCGGGTAACGGGCAACGGCGTGTGCCAGATCCAGTTAAAAGGACCGGATGTACGGAAAAATGGTCAATTTCAAAAAATTTTTGTGGATTACCGGAAGATCTCCGTCAACGGGAAAGTCCTTTATGACGGCAAAGACCGCTTCCTTTCCATCTGGCATAACAGCCGCCAAAATTTCTCCATCCCGGTCAAAGACGGAGATATTCTGAATTTTGAGATCCAATGCCGCCCTGCGGCAGTGCAGAAATAGTATAAAATGAGAGGAAATATGAAAATGCCTTTTGAGCCGATCAAACTGGATATTGAACCCCGTCCGGACTGGTGGAAAGTCCGGCCGGATGAAATCGTGGATATTTGCAAATCCGTCAAGCGCGGTAAAGCGGAGATCATTGCGGAAACCCCGGCGGGCTTTCCGGTCTATGCAGTGTTTTACGGGGATTTTTCCGAACCGGCCCCGCAGACGAACTGGTCGGCAGGCAGCAGTTCCTCCAGTTACACAAGTTATGATCCCCGGGGAACCGGTTCTCCGCAAACATTCCTTTTTCTGGCGGGTATCCACGGAGCGGAAGCCGAAAGTGTCTGCGCCGCAGTCAATCTGATCCAAATGCTGGAATCAGGCAGTGATTTCCGGGGGAAAAGCTCTCCGGAACTCCTTGACCTTATTGCCCAATACCGTTTTATCATCATCCCCTGCGCCAATATGGATGGCAGAGCGATCTCCCCGGATCATCTGCGGAAAGTAAGTCATGAAGACTTCCGGCACGCTTCGCAGGGGACATGGCTGAATGGAGATATCATCGGCTGGCAGGGCAGCAAAGAGCATTTCCCGCTGCCGCTGGATCAGGTAAAATATCCGGGAGGCTACCCCAATTCAGCAGGCTTCAACATCATGCACGATGCCTGCCCCGGTAATATCCGTACTGCCGAAGCAAAGGGCATCCTGCAGTTGTGCGAAAGATGGCGGGTGGATGCGGTGCTGAACGGCCACTCCTGCGAATTCCCGCCCTCCATCATCCCCCCCACATTGCTTCTCTATCCCGCCTATCAGGAGCGGGGGGCTAAAATCGCCGCGGAATTTCTCCGCCGTGCTTATGAGGAGAAATTCCGCCCGGACCTCCCTGAAACGCCGGTCGTCCCCAGAGGTGCCACATTCAATCTCAATACCATGATGATGTTTGCTTCAGGAGCCTTCCCGCTGACGCTGGAGTGCTGTGTTTCAGGAAATTACACCTTTGACGAACTGATGGAGCCCAATTATCTTGCGTTGGAAGTTTTTCTGGCGGACGGTCTGCAGAAACCCTTCTGCAACCGGGCGGAAATCTTCAAGGGCACCGTATAAAACCAAAGCCGTTACACGAACACGGACTGATTTTGCCCCGGGAACCGGAATGCAGGCGAATACCGGCAAACAATGACCGGACATCTGCGGCGGAATGATCGGCAGGCAGACCTTGCGCCCACTCAAGCCGCCATAGAGTAGTATCTTTTTGGCAAAAGTCAAGCCTTTGAAAAGATTTTTGCAGAAAAATCCGTAAAAACGGCATTTACCGGACCGGGACAAACCGCCTGCACCGGATCGCCGCCGGTCCGATCAAACCGGAGTCCAACGGCTTTTCCGTGGGTTTCCAGCCGATATAATTGCTCCATGTCCGGCGCCCGGAGGGGGAACGTCTCCCTCCCTGCCGGACCCAATCCGGAATTCCGTCGGTCACAGGATCTTTCCATGCAGTCTGCCCGTCCCCGATAAGCCGGTTGGGCCACACGTTGGCGACCTTTACCGTCACCGTATTTTCTCCCGGCACCAGCAAGCCGGTGACATCCCGGGTAAAAGCAGGACACCACCACACTCCGGCAGACCTGCCGTTTACAAAAACTTCCGCCACATTCCGGACTTCCCCCAAGTCAAGATACAAAAACAGATCCTCCGCAAACATCGTTTCCGGTAATACAAACTTTTTCTGATAAACCGCCGTTCCGGAAAAATACCGGACTGCGGGATTTTCACACGCATTCCAAGGCATCAAACGGGCAAAATGCACCGGCTCCGGCAATGCCGGTTCCTGCAAAAATGTGACCTGCCAATCCTCATTCAGCCCAACCGGTCCGGGCAATTCCCCGGAAGTGACGGTCACCTTTTTGCCATCCGCCAGTTTCAAATCCATGGAGCCGGCTTTTTCAAACAGTATGCCAGCCCTGTTGCGATGGAACGTGCCCTCTCCGGGCAGCGGAGCCCCGGTTTGCGAAAGATCCACCGGCGCATTTTCCGGAATACAGATGCGGAAGGGATAACCGTCCGCCATCCCTTCAAGATAAAGTTCTTTCCGTTTCATCGGGGCGGGATCACCGCCCAGCCGATAGTTGGTCACCGGAAATCCGGCAGAACCGGAAGCTGCAAGATGTTTCAAAACCAACCCGGTCACGTCTTTGCCATCCGGCGATCCCACCGCCCGATATATCGCACGGCGAATGATGATTTGCGTTTTTTTCCGCATCATTTCCTGAACCGGAGCAGTGCCGTTCCCCGGCACCATCACCAGAAAACAACTCCCGCCGGAATCCAGTTCCAAATCCCATTCCATCATATTGTCCTGTTTCTTCCAGACGGCAAGGGGAGAGGTTTTTCCGGTAACAGCATCCCATACTTCGGGGACCATCCCCGGCGGAACCTCAAGACGGACCTTTCCCCGGAAACGTTCTCCGGAACGGGGGGCAAGATAATAAATGCGATATTTTCCGGCATCGCGCCCGACAACACCCAATCCGGCAGGAGCCTGCCAGCGCACCGGAATACCGGCAAGACGCATGATCTGTACCGGATTTTGGGAAACGATCAGGCGGCCTTTCCCGACAGCACGAACCGTGCCGGGGCAGATTTGCCCTCCCCAGAGACGGCGGATCAGGGCACGGTATTCCGCTTCTTTTCCCCGGTCCGCCAGCGTCGGCGACCCCGTTGGCGGCAGACCAGCCACCGTACCGCCGGCAGCCAACAGAGCTTCCGCTTTCTGCAGGGTGGCAAGTGAGAGGTATTTATCCCGCCCCAGACTGAACACCGGATACCGGCGGCCGGTCCCCAGGATGAAATTCCCATCCCGGAAACGGAGCAGCTCCATCACATCGTTCCAGCTGCAATAGTCAAAGTCCCATCCGGCAGCGTAAAGATCCGGCAGATGCGGCGTGTGATTCGGGGTCCCCTCCCCCGCAAGAACAAGCAGATCCGCCATGCGGTCCCCCTGCTGGAGCAGCCACTGCCCCCGGGCAAGATAATCGCTCCACGCCCGCCCCATGTGCCACCACGGTGTATGACGGTTCACATGGATCCCGTGATGCCCCAGCGACATCCCCGGCGCCGCCTCAAAGGGCTGATGCACATAACTGTGCACAATAAAAAGCGACACCCCGGAAAGCCACGCCTTATCCCCGATGCGTTTCAGCTGATACGGCGTCTGCTGCCAGCGTCCGGCGGGAGGACTGCTGGTGAAAGCTTCTGCGCCGACCCGTTTCCGCCCCCCCGCATTGCCGATGCCGGCAGGCAGTTTCATGGGGACCGGCGCCGGTTCTTCCGTCAGAAATTCCCCCATGGGAACATCCGCACTGCGCCCTGCACGAATGTGGTCAAATGGCCCCCAGTAGGGCTCTATGTAAGACTGCAGCCCGTTTTTGTGACAAAGTTCCGTAAAGTAATCAAAATAATTTTCAGCAAAAAGATCGGAAAGTGTCCGCTGGAAATCATAGAGGAACCGGGCGGACTCTCCCCGGCTTTCCACCACATAGCCCAAAACAGCAGGGAGCCACGGCCGGAGTTCATAGCCGCGGAGACGGCAGAAATCTTCCGGCAAGGTATCCGTCCACGTCTGTCCGCCAGCCTCATAACTGTCAATCGTTGCCGAACGGATCACCTTCAAATCCCGGGTATCCTCCAGAAGAACACCCATCATGTGCGGCCAGTGAGCATCCAGCCCCCGTTTGGAAAGTTTGTCACACTCCAGACCGGCAAGGGAAACCGGGCGGTTCATCGCCCCGGTGGTGGTCATCCCGATCCGCAAAACCGTCCACATCCCATCCGGCAGGGCATCGGCACCAAGTGATCCATCCTGCTGCATTTTCCCGGTCAGATCCACCATTTGAGCAATGCGGATCCCCGGCATTCCGGCAGTATCCGGAGCTTCCGGCATGTATTCAAATCCCCCCATACCGTTCCGGGAAGTCACATCCGGGATCAAGTCATTGCCGGAAGCCCGGATCTCACCAATACGGAGCCGCCGGTCCCCCAGCCACCACGGCATATCCCCGGGCAACAGGGTCAGCCGGAAAATCTTTCCGCGAACCCCGCGCCCCTGATGGAGCAGAACCGCCCGGGCATCCCCCCGGTCCCGGATATAGCCCATTTTTTTACGGGCGGCAGTCGTGAACGTTTTTCCATCCGTGGAGACCTCTATGGTCAAATCCATAAAAATAGACGGAGCCCCGAATTGAAACGTCATCACTTTTGCCTCGATCACCTCCGGATAAGTCAGCGTAATGACCTCTTTGAATCCGGGCGAGGCAGGAAGAAAAAGAATACCGCTTTCCGGATCGCCGTCACACAATGATGCAGGATCGCTGTATTTTCCGGTTACGGCAACATGCGGAACGGGAATGGCACCGGCTTTGGCAGGGAAGGCAAGAACCGCCGTATCCCGGTAAAATCCATGCTGAAACCGGGGTTGTGCAAGACGGGCGGGACGGCCGCCGGTCACACTGTTTTCCGTAAAGACCAGTTTCTTCATGGAATCTTCCGGCTTGATCCACGGACCGCCGGAACAGGTCCAGCCGGGACAATTGTTCATCCCCAGCTGAATATTGTTTTTGCGGGCCTCTTCGGCGGCGCGGCAGAAGAGCTTCCGCCATGCCGGAGACATGATCTCCGGCCATTCCGAGGAACCGGGCCGCCCCATTACCGCAAAGAGATGCGCCGTGCTGAACCCGAATTCCCGCATGGCTTTCAAGTCGGCAGCAATCCCTTGGGCGGTCACTTTCCGGTCCACCCAATGCCACCAGCACTGGGGACGGGCAGAGTCCGGCGGGTTCCGGAACCCATTCTGCAACGCCTCATGCCCGGAAACGATTCCGGAAAATGACAGCAGGATCCCTGCTGCAACAGCAAAGATCCTGCGCCGTATCATACCGATACCTTACTGCAGACTTGCAAGAAGGGCGGTCAGTTCGGCATGACGGGCTTCCATTTTTTCCAACAGAGCCTTGGCATCAGCAATGACCTTTTCCGGGGCTTTTGCCAGGAACTTTTCATTGCTCAACTTGGCACGGCTTCCGGCAATGCTCTTGTCCAGTTCAGCGATCTGCTTGTTCAACTTCGCCTTTTCTGCGGCAACGTCGATCAACCCTGTCAACGGCAGAGAAATCGTCCCCAGCTGTGCCGCCTGCGCCGGTGCTGCACCGTTGGCAGCAGTATCAAAAGCATCCAATTCCAGCTTGATTTCGGCAGCATTCAGCAAACTGTAAAGAGAAGCGGATTCTTCCCGCAGAAATGCCAGCATTTCCGGAGAATTGGCCTTGATGTGGAAATTCACCTTTTTCCCGTCCGGGATATTATAGCCGGACTTGAGGGCACGGCCCGCACGGACCAGTTCAAATTTCCCGTCCGCCAGTTCGATCTGTGCAGGATCAAAGATCATATCGTCCATGGTCGGGAAACTTTCAAACATAATGGACTTGCCTTCTTCCACAAACTGCATCTGGTGCGCCAGTTCTTCGGTGATAAAGGGCATAAAGGGATGCAAAAGTTTCAAAATACGGAAGAGCGCATAATCCAGCACCATCAAAGCACGCTCTTTATCTTCACCGCCCGCACGGAGCGGCACTTTTTCCGCTTCAATGAACCAGTCGCAGAAATTGCTCCACACCAGTTCATAAACTTCATGCGCCGCACTGTGGAAACGGAACTCTTCCAGAGCCGTGGTGATGGATCCGATGGCTTCGTTCAATTTGGCAAGCATCCAGCGTTCATCACTGGTCAGCACCAGAGAAGGTGCCAGCCGCCGGAAGTCCGGCGTTACCGGCCCCTGCAAACGGCGGAAACGGCAGGCGTTCCACAGTTTGTTGGCAAAATTCCGGCCCAGCTCGCACTTTTCGTTGCTGTAACGGATATCCATCCCCACAGGAGCAATGTAGGTAATGGTAAAACGCAGAGCGTCCGCACCGTACTGGGCGATCACATCCAGCGGGTCGGGCGAGTTCCCCAGACTCTTGGAAAGTTTTCTGCCCAGATCATCACGGATAATACTGGTGAAATAAACGTTCTTGAACGGGATTTCGTCCATAAATTCGCACCCTGCCATGATC
Organism: Lentisphaeria bacterium; assembly: GCA_017457105.1. Lineage (GTDB taxonomy): Bacteria > Verrucomicrobiota > Lentisphaeria > Victivallales > Victivallaceae > UBA1776. Next base: position 19,808 of record JAFTIA010000026.1, read on the forward strand.
ATGCGGGCGACCCAGAAGAAAATGATGTCCGGCCCGGTCACAAGATCACAGGTGGGATAGAATTTCTGCAGTTCCGGCGTTTTTTCCGGCCAGCCCATAATGGAGAAAGGCCAGAGCCAGCTGGAGAACCAGGTATCCAGCACATCTTCTTCCTGCCGCCAGGTCCCGGGGGCGGTGGGGGCTTCCATCCCCACATAGACTTCACCGGTTTCATCATTGTACCATGCCGGGATCCGGTGGCCCCACCAGATCTGCCGGGAAATACACCAGTCCTGAATATTCTCCATCCAATGGAAATAGGTCTTGCTCCAGCGTTCCGGATAGAATTTGATCTTGCCGGACTTTACCGCTTCGATCGCAGGCTTCGCCAGTTCCTTCATATTGCAGAACCACTGGCTGGAAACCAGCGTTTCCACCGGCACATTGCCCCGTTCGGAATAGCCGACGGCATGACGGATGTCTTCTATTTTTTCCACCAGCCCCAGTTCTTCCATGGCTTTCACGGTTTCGGCACGGGCGGTGAACCGGTCCAGACCGGCAAAGCGTTCGCCGCAGCGGGCATTCATGCTGGCATCCGGATTCATTACATTGATCACTTCCAGATTATGCCGCTTGCCCACTTCAAAGTCGTTGGGGTCATGGGCGGGCGTGATCTTCACACAGCCGGTACCCTTGGTGGGATCGGCGTGGATGTCGCCCACAATGGGGATCTCCCGGTCCGTCAGGGGGAGTTTCACCATTTTCCCGATCAGGTGCTTGTAGCGTTCATCTTCCGGATTCACAGCCACGGCGGTATCGCCGAACATGGTTTCCGGGCGGGTGGTCGCCACCACCAGATAACCGGAACCATCCGCCAGAGGATAGCGGAAGTGGTAGAATTTCCCGTTTTCCTCCTTGTAGATCACTTCTTCGTCGGACAACGCACTCTTTGCCACCGGGCACCAGTTGATCATACGCTGACCGCGATAAATATAGCCCTTTTTGTAAAGTTCCACAAAAACCTTGCGGACAGCCATGCTCAAGCCGTCATCCATGGTAAAGCGTTCCCGCTCCCAGTCTGCAGAACAGCCCAGGGTGCGGAGCTGGCGGATGATCGTGCCGCCGTATTTCTGCTTCCATTCCCAGACCCGGCGGATGAATTCATCCCGCCCCAAATCGTCACGGCAGGTATTTTCCTCCTGCCGCAAATACTTGTCCACCCGGGATTCCGTAGCGATACCGGCGTGGTCCGTGCCGGGGAACCAGCAGACTTCTTCCCCCAGCATACGATGATAACGGATCAGAATATCCTGCAGCGTATTGTTCAGCACATGACCCAGCGTCAGGATCCCCGTCACATTGGGCGGCGGGATCACGATGGAATAGGGTTTCTTCCCGGAATTCGGGTCACTGTGGAAATAATTGCTGTTTTCCCAGATGGGATACCACTTGGCTTCCACCTCTGCGGGCTCGTAAGCTTTGATCATATCCGGTGCATCAGACATGGCAAAAAAACTCCTTCATTAGGTTGATGTTACTATATATTTTACATAATATAGCACATCTTGCTGAAATTTCATGCCGCAAGGACCGGAAAAAACAGGTTTTTCAGGATTTATTCATTCCGCCGGAACAGGACGCAAAACTTTCTGCAATACACCGGCACAATATCCGCAGTCCCGGCAGTTTGCCGCACACAGCCCGGCGTGTTCGTGCCACTCCTCCGGGAAAGCCCGGTTATCCAGCCCCTTTCCGCCGAACGCCGCCGAATAATCAGGTTCCGTCAAGTGCAGCAGATCCCCGTCATACTGCCCATTGGCGTATGCCCCGATCACCAACCGGGGATAATGGTGCTGACGGGTGGCAAGTTTACCGAAGGAAACCAGACCTTCGTAATACTGCACATCCTCCGGCCTGATCCAGCTGGATTTCAAAAATTCCACATAACGCTTCTTTTCCTGATACAGCCGCCAGCACAAATGGGGATTCCACGAAGTATTTTCGTATTTTTTTACCTCTTTATCGTGCGCCACAAGATTGTCGTGAAATGTCTGGGAAGGACAATTCCGCAAACAACCGCTGTTTAAAAGCATCCCCAGCTTTTTCCCGTTCCTGTCGCACCAATCTTTAAACAAGCTCACGGTAAAGAGATCCCGCTGGAGATCCCGGCGCATGTAAAAAGAGTCAAAGAGATCCTGCAAATAATCCATGCCGCCAATACTGTCGATCCGCATATTGACAGATGCCCGGGTCTCTACACCGGGAAAGTGTTTTTTGACCAGCATTGCCACATAAGGCGATGTGGTTGTCAGCACATCCGGCAGAAGATCGATGGATTGCAAATCGTCCAGAACAGCGCAGAGTTTTTTCTCCAGCAAAAGACTGATGGCACTCCCGCCGTAACAGTTGGCATTAAAAAGAAGATCCAGTTTCACCCCCATCTTCCGGATACTGTCCAATTCCGCCTCCAGCCGGTCGATACTGCCCTTTTGCGCAAAATCCGCCCGCCCGGAGGGGGAACCGGGCAGTGCAAAATAAACCTCACAAATATGTTCCCGGTAATCCTGAACGATCCGGCTGAACGGTTCCCGGTTTTCCGGCTCCTGATACCCAACGGCAAACTTCATCTTACTGAACCCTTCCGGAAAGTTCCTGCATGATTTTCAGTATCCGCTTTTCTTCCGGCGGACTCACCGGATTCAGCCGGATCCCCAATGCACGCCTCCGCCCCAGCGGCACAGCCAGAGTAAAGGATCCGGGCAATCTTTTCAGACAGAACCCTTCTGCACGGCAGCGGACAAACGCGGCAAGCAGTTCGTCCCGGCTCTGCCAGTCCGGTGCGCCGAACTCCTCAAAAGGCCAGCGTGCCTCCATTTCCTGCAAAGTCAGCCCGGAAAAACTGAGCGTCACCAGCCCGGTCACGCTGCAGTAAGGCGGGAAAAAACGGTTTTCCGGAATTTGGATCAAACCCGGCTCATCCGGCGAGATCCGCCGCAACCCGGTAATACCGTATGGACAAAGTGATGCCACAGAAATAATCGCCTCCGGATAATATTCCCGGAGTTCACACATGATTTTTTCACACATTGCCAAAGGCTCCGGAAGAGATCCTGCGATCTCCAGCAGAGCTTCCCCGGCAGAATACACACCGCCCGGTGTTTTCCGCAGAAAACCGCGATCCGTCATGGTCCGTAAAATATTGTGCAATGCAGGGGGCTTCATACCGAAATGCGCCGCAAGATCACACAACCTGCAGCCGCCGGGCACGGATGCAATGTGTTTCAAAACATCCAGAGCCTTCGCCACAGACTGTACAAGGTCAGAATTCGCCATATTTTGCCATCAATCCGCATCACTTCCCGATTTTTCAGTGCGGAACGTGGTTCCTTCCGCATAAACCGGTTCTTCATCCCAATTCACCGTCCAGGTGGGGCGTCGGCGGAACTTTTCCTTAAAGGTATTCTGCAGAACGCCCCGGGATTCCAGACTGATCATGCAGGCACGGGTACAGCCGCGGGCACCGCAAACCGCCTGCCCGGTGTTGTACAGATTGCGCGGCTTCCGGAAGAAGGGACTCCACCAGCCGGGCTTGGACTTGGGGTCTTCGGCATAATAGGGGTCTTTTTCCTCCTTATCCGAATGTGTCCCGCCCCGGAAATGGTAGTCGCAGGCATTTACATCAATATCCGACCACTCCACTTCGTGTCCTGCCAGATTGACCTTGACAGTTTTTTCCGTGGAAAAAGCGTTGCCGGGACAGTTTTTCACACACGCCATGCAGCGGTTGCACAGCTGCGGGCCATCGTAAATGGGATCCGGCTCCAATTCCACATCCGTCATAATGATCCCCACCCGGCAGCGGGGACCGAATTGCGGCGAAAGAAACATTTTGCTGAACCCGATTTCCCCCAGCCCGCACAGATAAGCGGCGATCCGCAAATGGATCATTACATCCGGCTGCGGTTTCCCGGGTGCCACCGGACGGCTGTAATTCTTATGAGCAAAACCCTCTCCATCAATACCGCGCCAGTCACTCTGATGCCCCATGGGAATGGCTTCGTACCCCTGATCTTCAATAAATTTACTTAAATTGATCACCGTCATGGGCATATAAAGATAAGTGATCCCGCCGTATCCCATGGCGGAATAATTGCTGAAATAAGTCCCTTCCTCCACGCCCCGCAAACTGCCCCGTTCCACCCGGAACACCATACCTATAATAGATTTGCATTCCGGCATGATCTGTTTGGGATCCATCTGAAGCGGGGCATTGCTCCACCGGTCAATAGAGCCGATCCCCACAGCATCCGCCCCCAGCTCCAACGCTTTCCGCTTGACGGCTTCCGCCGCCAGTTTGGGATCACTCAAATCCACGCCATTGAAATCCCGTGTCATGATCGCCATAAAAAACCTCCCTATATTCATCATTGATAAACACTTATTCATCTATTATTTATGATACATTTCATTCTGCAAAAATCAAGAAGAAAAACGACAAAAAGCAAAAAAAAATCCCGCCGGAGCGGGAAAACATGGAGCATCACACCGCAGATGCGGAGATTTTACTGGAAATCAGTTCCGGGCAAGGAGTTTCAAGCCGACGATCCCGCAAACGATCATCAAAAGACATACGATCCGCATCACCGTTGCCGGTTCCCGGAAAAGGATGATCCCCGCAATGGCGGCCCCCACCGTGCCGATCCCGGTCCAGACGGCATAAGCAGTCCCCAATGGCAGGGTGCGAAGTGTAAATCCCAGCAGGACAAAACTGCCGATCATGGTTGCAATGGTGAAAAGCGAGGGGTAAAGCCGGGTAAAACCGTGAGAATATTTCATCCCCACCGACCAGCAGACTTCAAGCAGACCGGCCGTCACCAATAAAACCCAATCCATAAGATAATCTCCGGAAAAACCGTGGAGCCGTCTCCAAACGTCTGTGTCAAGGCCGTCCTTGAAATGTGCTTTTAATATAGCACGCCCTGCTCCATTTGCAAACGATGCCCCCTTGCCGGATCACTGCAGAAAAAGATTCTGCGGTACCTCCACACGGGTCCCGGGGACGGCTTCCAGAATATCCACCATCATCCCATCGGCATATTCATATCCTTTCCCGGCAGCATCCAGAAGTTGAAATTGGATCCGGCCGGGATCGGAGGTATCGACATTCCCCACTTTGCCCAAAATATTTTTCCCGTTCCGAAGATATTTCCCCTGCAAAATGCGCCGGGAGGCACCGCCGCCCAGCGGCGTGTAAACCTGAAGAAGTTCAGGGACGGTCCGGTAGTACCCCGGCTTTTCCCTGACTTTTTCCAGCCGGACACGGGAGAAGGTACTGCGGAGATCTTTTAACGCAATGCCGTTTTTGTCCACAACTGCCGCCGTCCAAACGGCGGGCAATGCACCGTCTGCCCGGGTCAGAACAGGAAGCGGCCCCTGCAAAATCCCGGCGGGAGCCTTGTCCCAATCCACCTCAAAACGGATCAAACCTGGCACAGCATCGTCCAACTTGCGGATCGTTCCCGTCAAAGCAGGGACTCCGGCAAGCCGTACAGCCCCCGCAGTGATCAGCGTGGCGCAGGAGCCCTGAATGTATTTCACCTTTTTATCTGCATCGAACCGGATGACCGCCATCTTGCCCTTCACCGCAACTTCCGGAAAACCGGGAACGGTGACTTTTTTATTTCCATCGGTACAGCCGGCGATCCAGAGGTCGCTGCGGCCGTCAGAAAGCGTCACCAGATACGCCCGGTTTTCTCCATCTCCCGTAACCGGCACAGCGGTAACTTTGCAAACAGGATCAGCACCGTCCGGCATACGGAAGTGAAGGAATTTGGCGAAGAAACTGATCCCATCTCCCCTGTCACGGCGGATCAGGTACGGCACGGAACGCACCACACGGGTATCCATACTCCGGACAGAATAATATTCCCTCCCGGACTCACCGGGAAAATCCGCCACCAGCACAGGATCCAGTTTCTGCCCCGGGAAAAGCGTCAATACCGTTTTGCTGAATTCCCCCCGGAGATCTTCGCCGGATCTCCGCAAAGCCGGTTGGATCAGAAATCCGTACCCGTTCCCCGGCGGCCGCCAGTAAAAACCTTTTTCCGGATAACCGCTGAGCCGGAAATTGGGGAGAATTGTCATCCCCTTGGTCACATCACCAAAAAGACTGTGTTCCCCGGTGGGAGTGAATTTATCGCTATATTCCACCTGCCCCATGGCACTGTGGAAACTGTCATCCCGGAATGAACCTCCTTCCACGATCCCAAGATCGAACCAGTATTCCAATTTGCCGCGTTCCGGATGATCCGCCTGCCCCAGCAACCGCTCAAACCGTTTGGATTTGCTGAACGCATGATCCTGCTTTGCCATAACATACTGGATGCCGGAAGGATTGTTCCCGCAGAATGCCAGCAATTCCCCGCCGCCATTGGCAACTTTGACGATTTCCCCATCCACCACCATCTGCTGATGGGAAACACTTATGGAAGTCCAGCCCATGCGGAAATGAGTATTGAGATACCCCTGATCGTAACTCCACTCCGCCCCCTGATCATAAAATGTCCAGCTCAAAGCTTCCAGCTGACCGTGGTTGAGCTGGGGCCCGAAGATCATCTGGAACCCGTGCCGGTCCGCCCCCCTGCCGCCGCGGATCAGAGCAAGTCCCTTGGAACCGAAAATATTGGAGGTGTTCCCCAGATAGTCCTTATCCGGCGGCAGTGACTCAATGGCTTTCAAATCCTCTTTGCTGATATTCCAGACCAGACTCCGCTGAAGGGGCGGCGTACAGGGCTCATTCCCGTGGACATTCCGCAAATATTTTGCCGCCGCCATCCGCTGTTCCGGCGAACCGTGGATATAAAGCTCCCACACGCCGGGCATTTGCCGGGGGAATCCCCGGTCAAGCCCCTTCCCCGCAGAGGCAGGTGTACGCATGGCGGGCGGAGCCACATACATTTGCGGGCCGTCATCACCGGTCATGGGGACCTTGCCCCCCACTTCCAGTTTATCGGCATAACGATCAAGCAAGCTGCAAAATACCGGATCATCATAAATACGCTTGATCCCCGGCCATTTCTGCCGCACCGCACTGTCGTAAAACGCCGCAAGATCCCGGTACAGCTCAATGGAGTGCTGGCTGTACATAAAAGAAGACTCCGTATAAAGACCGTTCCGGTTCACCGCCGTATTCAGTACCGCCGGGAAGCCGATATCTTCGCTGAAAAGCGGCTCTGCAAGAACCGGGATATTCAGCAGCAGCCCCACAGCGGCGGCACCACGCATATAATCCACATGGCCGTTGTGCATCCGTGTCCCGTCATAAGCAAACCCGAGGCAGTAAATTGCCCCGTTCCACAAAAGGTCCCGGATGATATTTTCCCCGCGGGTACGGCCGGAAACCACGGAGGGAGCATCCAGTTCCCCGGAGGGCAGAACCGCATCAAATGCGTGAACATAATTCATCAGCCCCCGTGCCACCTGATAATAGGGCCGCTGCAGTCTGCCGCCCCGCAAATAATCATTGGAACTGATCGGGTAATCCAGCGGCCCCCGCAAATTCGCGCAATAACTCTGCGCCAGACGGTCCATCAGAACGGCGATACAGCGGGCATACTTTTTATCTCCGGTAAGTAAATAGCAATCCGCCAGCGCAGGCAGCACTCTTTCATCCAGTTCCGCATACACAAATCCATGCGCCCGGGCGGTATAATCTTTCACCTGTTTCGGGGTGGATTTTTCATTGGGGTAAAGGATTTGATCCTTGCCGATGACCTTAAAGGGATTCCTGATACCGCCCCAGCGCAAACGCCCCCCCTGCGGACAGACGTTCAGCCCGAGGCCGTAAAGAATATCCTTCCCCGGCGGCGGGATCAGGGAACGCAGTTCCCCGTCGCTCAATGACAGATAATTTTTTACAAGAGCGTGCTGTCTTGCCAAAAAAGACTGCAAGTGGGGCGTCGATGCAAGGTGTTTCCGGGCTTTCGCGTTGCTTTCAGGCGAAAGAAACACCATCGGGCGGGGCGTTTGATTGAGTTTTGCCACGGTGCAATCGGCGGGGAGCTGCAATTTGGCAGCTTTCCTGTCCCCCGGGGTCCCGTCTGCAATATCGCCGTCATAAGGCTCGATCAACACCTGGTCCACCACCATCCGCCCCAGAGCTTTATGATTGGAATAGATGTAAATACACGCCTCATTGATCCCCGCCGGAACAGAGAAAAAAAGTTCATATTTTTCAAAAGTGTCTGCAGAATCCGCTTTGACTGCAATCTGCCGGATGATCCCGGCAGGCAGAAGCCGCACCTGAAAAGAAATGCTGTCCCCCACATGATCCGGCAAGGCTTTGACCAACAAACTACCACGGTAGCCCTGCCCGGGTTTTACCGGAATATTCTGCCGGACACCGATGGCCTTATCTTTCAGGACATCCACAAGTTCCAGCATGGAATTGCCAGTCTCCCGGACAATGCGAATGGAATTTTCCCGACCTCCGCCATACGGGAGCCATGGCGATTTTCCGCTTTTCAGTGGAACATCAAAAGCCCCGTCCTGCACAATATTGGCCCCCATACACCACGCTCCGGCAAGAAGCATCAGACAAGCAGCGATCTTTTCCACAGTCATTCCTTTCAGAAGTTTTTATAAAATAGAACACCATTACAGTAAATCTTATTTTACAAAATTCAACGCCTCTTGAAAAAAAGGAAAAAAGTATTACAGTACTCTGGACTTGAAGGTATAAATGGAAAGGTTTCAGGATGCAGAAAATCGCAGATTTGTTTCCGGTATTGCCGGAGAAACTCCGTCAGAAACGACTTGAATGGCCTCACGGAAAAATCAATGCGGTTCTGGACACCGATCTTTCCAACGAAATCGACGACCTGTTTGCACTGGGGCTGGCGATCCTGACTCCGGAAAAAATAAATTTACAAGCTGTTACAGCGGTGCCGTTTTTCAATAATCGCTCCACCTCTCCGCAGGACGGCATGGAAAAAAGTTATCAGGAGATCCTCTACTCTCTGGAACTGCTGAAAAAACAGAAGGAACATTTTGTTTTCAGAGGTTCAGAAAATTACCTGCCGGATCCTTTTACGCCGGTGGAAAGCCCTGCCGCCCGCCGCATTGTGGAATTGGCGCAGGAAGCCGCCGGCAAGGATGAAGTGCTTTACATTTTTGCCATCGGTGCCATTACCAATGTGGCATCGGCACTGCTCCTTTCCCCGGAAATCATCAAAAATACGGTCATTATATGGCTGGGCGGTCACAACTTGCATACCAGAGTCAACAATGAATTCAACTTCTATCAGGACATTGCGGCAAGTCAGGTCATTTTTGATTCCGGGGTCCCGCTGGTCTGGGTCCCCTGTGCCGGCGTGGCGGAACTCCTGATCACATCGCTGCCGCAGATCGAAACAAACTGCGGCAACGGCACTGAATTCGGAAAATATCTTCAGAAACGCTCCCGGGATTATATGAAAAATGATCCGCAGGCCCTGAAAGTGATCTGGGATATTTCCACAGTTTTGTATATCCTCCGCCCGGATCTGGTAACAAGCCGCCTGATCCCTGCGCCCATCCCGGCAGATGACGGGGCGTGGATCGAAGAGGCAAACCGCCACACCATCCGGCAAGTCACTTATTTGAACCGCCCCGGCAGTTTCCAATATTTATACGAAATCCTGCAAAAAGCCCCCCAATAAGTTTTTTGCAGAGAAATCTGCCATCAAACTTGACACATTCTGCAAAATGTGTTATACTTCCCATAAACACCTCACACCGGAAAGGAGGAAAAAATGAAAACACTGAAAACGGTATCCTGTGTCATGGTCATTCTCCTGGGAGCCATGCTGCCCCAAGTGCTGGCGGCTCCGGCTCCGGACAAGGCCGGTACGCCTTCAAACACGGTCAAAACCTTTTTTACAAGCATGGCAAAAACAGATTTTGCCGCTGCAAAGAAATGCGTTAAAGCGGACGAACTCAAACAAATGATCACCGCACTGGAAAAGCTGATCAAAGAAGTGCCGGATTTGAAAAAAGATACCGCAGAAGAATATGCACCCATGGTGAAAGCGCAGTATCTTGCTGAAAAAATCACCGGCAGCAAGGCGGAGGTGACCATTTCTTATAAAACATCAAAAGGTGTCAAAAAAGAGACATACAAACTGGAAAAATCCGGCTCACAATGGGTGATTGCAGACTGAAAAACCCCATTCCGCCGACAACATGGACAAAGCCGGGAGTTGAACACAGCTCCCGGCTCTTTATCTTAAAAAAATGCGGCCGCCGCCTTCATTTGGTCGAAAGGGTCACCTGATCCGAAGTTAAAACAAAATGATGTTCGATCTCCATTGCATATAATGGGCCGTGAGCCGTTTGAAGTGTCCGGCAATGGGCCTGTTCGGAAGCTGAATAATCGAATTTCCTGCCGGTATAAGGCGAAATATACTCTCGGGAAAGATAACGGGGAACAAGCCCGGACAGTTTTGCCGGATATTTGCCGTGTTCCGCATAATAAAGTTTTAAAGCAATGGCAGTACGCCCCAAGACGATCCCGAGCCGCTGGTTTTTGGCGGCGTTGGCATACATCCCGTCACCGGGGATAACGACCTGCTGTTCCAAATTTTTCAACGCCGGGATCCTGTTTACAGCATCAAAGAATCCCCGATAGCGGAAGGTGTTCAAATACGGTGTATAGAAAAATGCTGCAAGAGCCCCGTTGTTTTCCGCAGGGATGGTCAAATAGAACCCGGCTTCACAGGGAAGATGCACTTTCCAACTTTTGCTCCAGTCAAGCAGTTTCCGGTAGGCAGGCAAACTGGTTTTCTCTTCCGGACCGTACTTCACCAGCGCATCGACCCAAATCTTCCGGGCCGCCGTCCGTACCAGTTCGCAAATCAGGAATGGAGTATCCGCAGGGATCAAACGCTCAAGTTCGGGGTATTTCAAGAGTTCCGGCAAAACTTTTTCCTTTTGATTTGTACGGGAATAAAGTTCAGCAATATCCGCCCGGTGGCGAACCAGAGAACGGAAGTGATTCAAGGTTGACAGATACAGTATGTCCCGGTCAATATATGCGGAACTTTTTTTCAAAGAATCCAGATATTTTTCCAGCACCGGCGAAGTAAAAAATTTCAAAGTGTACTCTTTTTCGTCATCCGGAACAGTATCTTTTTGCCAATCATATTTCCCGGAGCGGGGCGGGTTGTATTTGGCGTGTTTTGTGTAAAATTCCGGATCGATCAAAGATTTCAATTCCGGCGGATCCACTGCCGCAGTCTTCAGAGGTAAAATCGCAAGTTCAGCAGCTTTTTTATCAACTGCATTTTTTGCCCATGCTCCTGCGCCCCACGCAGTAAGCCATAGAATACATACCAATCCAGTAAAACTCCCGGCAAAGATAAAAATATTTTTCCATGACCGGTTTTCTGTTTTAAGTGTATGCCATAACCACAATAATCCGCCGAGGAAGTTCACCAAAAGCATAACACATACCGCAGGCAGCATGGAAATATCCGGCGAAAACACATCCCTTTTTGCAGCTGCAAAAAAGTTTACCCATGCGGCGATCCCGTAATATTGCGGAAGAAAAAGCAAATGTCCAGAGAGAAAAGCCAAGCTCAAAGTCCATAATAACGCCCCATACCATTTTGATGCGTTTTTCCGGCAGTTGTAACCCCATAAAAAAAGAATGATCCCGCAGAAAAAGACGGCGATCCCCATCACGGACATGACTTGCCATGGAATAACGATCTCATCTGCCATAAAAGCCAAATGCGGAGATTTTTTCAAAAGGACCTCTTTGACCGCCCCTTTACAGAAAAAAACACCCCCGCCTGCCAAAGCGGATACCACCACTCCGGCAAGACTCCAATATGGAACGATCCGGCTTTTTTCAGCACCTCCTGCCGCAAATGCCGCAATCAGCACACAGATAAAAGCAAGAGTAAGAAAGATTGTTACTGGAATCATTTTTCACCACTTAACATGTGTTCATCAACCCGTAATGTACCATCCCACGCCGCCGGAGCATAAAAGCCCCGGACTCAGGCAGAACAAGTGCAATGGATACGGCAACAAGGTATTCCATCTGCTTTTTCAAAGATCCCCCCCTTTTCCGTCAAAGTTTCCGCTTCAGGCAAACCAATACTTATGCCTTGTAAAGTATAGCATGTATCCGGCAAAAATCAAACAATCACATCCGGCATTACAGGCAGGCCGGAAAATGGTACCTGATACAGCATGAAATGTTTTCCTTTGCGGGGCAACCGGGGGTATTTTGCCGCTTTTTTTATTCTCTATTCAGAAGTCGGCTTTCCATTCAAAGCGAAAATCAGAACCATTTTGGAGAATAATCCTGCGGGTCTATTATGGTGTGGTGGTTATATTTATTTCGAAAGAAAAGTCCTCGAGCATTTTCACTTAATCCGGAATGTTCTCTCAAGCTAAAACGGTCGCAAGTTAATAGAAAATAGTTGTTGCTTCGTTCATTTGCGGCTTTTGCGAAAAAAGATGGAGGCTTATTTTGTAAGCATACTGTTCTTTTTGCCGACAATGTAAGTGCATATATTGTCGCCAGTTACATTACAGGCTGTTTCAAACATATCCAGCAGCGGATTGATACCGATTGCCAATGCCACAATAGTTGCAGTCTGTGCATCATCAAGTCCGAGATTGCTCAACACCATGAAAAGCAGAAATACACTGCCACCGGGGATCCCGCCCGCTCCAACTGATGCAAAAACAACCGAAATCACCAATATTGCCAGTTGCCCCATCGAGAGGTCGATTCCGAAAATATTTACTGCCAATATGGCAAAAACAGGCAAATGTACGCAAACTCCATCCATATTGATCGTTGCCCCCAGCGGCAATGAAAAACTGGAAAGTTCCCGACGGATATTCAAACTATCCATTACTCTGAATGAACAGGGCAGCGTTGCCGCACTGGAGCGGGTAAGGAATGCGGTAAAAATCGCTTCTTTAAGTTTGAAAATGATCTTGTAAGGATTTTCTCTGCAGAATATTCCGACAAAAATCGGGTAAATCACAAAAATCATCGCCAAAACACCGATAATTACGCAAATCGTAATTTGAAAATAAGGCATAAAAAGTTTTGCTCCGTAGGTGGCAAAATTGACCGCCGTCAAAGCAAAAACGCCCACCGGAAAATATTCCATGATCCAGTCAATGATCTTAAAGGCTGCTCTCTGGCAGATGTCAAAGATCTGCAGCAGCAGATTGCCGGATTTACCGATTTCGCTCTCTTCGCCGTTTTTATCGATCAAAACCCGTATCGCCAGTCCGAAGAGCAGGGCAAAGATAATAACAGGCAGAAAATTACCTTCTGCAAGAGCCTGGAAAGGATTCATAAACAATTCATTCAAAAATTGAGCAAAGCCGCCGCCGGATTCGCCTTTCATTTTTATTGAAGCAACATCATTGGCAAATTTTCCGGAAAGAGTTGAAAAATTCTGCATTTCAGGATTCAGCCCAAGTGCCAGAATACAACCGAAAAATGCTGCAAACAAAGATGTGGCAAAATACCATAACAATACAAAAATCCCGATTTTGCCAAACTTTTTGATCGGCAAACTGGCAGAGCCGCTGACCAGAGAAAAGAAAATGATCGGGATCACGATCATTTTCAACATCGAAACCAGTACAGTGCCGAACGGTGCAATGATCTGAATGATTTTTCAGCCCACGCAGATGAACAGCTTTCTCCCAGCTTAAAAAGCACGATTCCGCCAATAATACCCAAAATAAAGGCAATAGCCATTTTCAGAAAAAGCGGCACCGAACAGTAATAATTAAAAATTTTTTTGAACATTTTTCATTCCCCGGACTTATATTATCAAAACAAATTTTACACCCTGATAAAATTAAACAACACTTATGTAATATAATCGCAAATGGAATTTTCTTCAAATCTGTTTTTGTTTTTATTCTGCCAAATTCGGATAAAATATTACCATTTGGGTATATCCCATGGAGCATCCGCGCGGTTTTTGCAGGATCGAACAATAAAGGCATCAGCACAGAAAAACTCAAACAGGCATTGCTGCAGCCTGTTTGCGTTTTAAGGGGCGTATTGCGGCGATTGGCGGTCAGGATAGGTAAACGGTCGGCTTGTTGCTTCCCCTTTGCCGTGTTTGGAAATGTCGGCTTGACCTTCAAAGCGAAAATCAGAACCATTTTGGAGAATTTTCCAAAGTGGCTATTATGGTGTGGTGGTTATATTTATTTCGGAAGGAAAGTCCTGTATGACCTTGTTTACTATCAGAGAGTTTTGAGAGAATCTGTGCAAAACACTTTTCTTTTCGGAGAATTTGCTGTTCTCTATTTGTTCTCTGTTTGGGAGAGTTTACGCTATAAGTACCTGTCTTTCGTTGGGTAAAATCAAGATACAAAAAAATCCAGTCATAAAGGACTGGATTATAGAGAACAAAAAAAAATAGTCGGGGGGAGAGGAGCGCCGAGCCTTCTTCTGTAAGAGCCTTATTTCAAATAATTTGCCAGCCTGATTGAGCCTCTGTTTTGTGGTCCACTCTGTGGTCCAATTATTGTTATTGCGACTTGCCAAACATAGCGCACTTTCAGCAAAAGTCAAATGGAAATTGGTCACTCACTGCGTGACGAATTGAAAAAGCTTAATTTGTGACGCAGTGAGTCACAAATTGGGCGAGCCATATCATAAAAATCTGATTTTTTCTGGAAAAATTGAAATAAATGGCTTGCATATTTTACGATATTGCATTATCTTAAAGCAAGATGGTATGTTATTTTAATTTGGAGAGGATTATGAAACGGGGGCTGCAAGGACATTATGAAACTGTCAGTACGGTCGGGGAAACGGTAAAAGCCTTTATCCCCAATCCGTTGCCGCCGTTTCCGGCATTGGAGATTACGGGCAATTTGCAGAAAAAGCTGGATGAAGCTGCTTTTTTGCTTGGCAAACTTGATGGTTCAGCGAATTTGCTCCCGGATGTCGGCATTTTCCTTTATATGTTCATTCGTAAAGAAGCGGTGTTATCTTCGCAAATCGAAGGTACGCAGTCATCTTTGTCTGACTTGCTTTTGTTTGAACTCAAAGAAAAACCGGGCGTTCCCATTGATGATGTTCAGGAAGTCAGCAATTATGTTGCGGCGATGACTTACGGTTTGATGCGTTTGGAAGTGGGATTCCCGCTTTCATTGCGTTTGCTTCGGGAAATTCACGCTGAATTGCTTGCCAAAGGTCGGGGCAGCGGCAAAAATCCGGGAGAATTCCGTCACAGCCAGAACTGGATAGGGGGAACCCGTCCGGGCAATGCCTTTTTTGTCCCTCCGCCGCCGGAAGAAGCGGCAAGATGCATGGGCGAACTGGAAAAGTTCTTGCACGATGATAATGTTCCACTTCTGGTCAAAGCAGCCTTGAGCCATGTGCAGTTTGAAACAATTCATCCATTCCTTGACGGTAACGGCAGAGTCGGGCGTTTGCTGATTACTTTACTGTTGTGCAACGGAGGAATGTTGAAACAGCCGCTTTTGTACTTGAGCTACTATTTCAAGAGTCACCGTCAATACTATTACGACCTGCTGAATGGCATCCGTGAAAACGGAGACTGGGAACGATGGCTGGATTTCTTTCTGGAAGCCGTCATTGAAACAGCAAAAGAGAGCAATGAAATCATTTTGAATCTGCACCAGCAAAATGAAAGTGACAGAGCAAAGATTTCCACTCTTGGCAGAGCGGCAACATCAGCCTTGGCAGTACATCAGGCAATGCTCCGTCATCCTATAGCTGATATCGCCAAGCTGAAAGAACTGACCGGATTGACCAATGCCACCATCGGCAAGATGCTGAATTACCTTTTGGATTTCAACATCATCGAAGAAACCACCGGCAACAAACGAAATCGACTGTTTTGCTATAATCAATATATAAATGTTTACAATGACAATTAAAAATAAATAGAGGAGGGAAGATAGAAAATGACCTTTGAAGAAATTGCAAAAAAGTATTTTCAAACAATTTGGCAAGCTTCGGATAAAAATGAAGCAGTTCGAGCAGTTCAACGAAAAATTGATAACTTAGTCTATTCCGAATCCAGAGAAGCCATATCCCATGAACACAAATTAAAAATATGGCAGCTCATAAAGAAAGAGCTTGAGGCCCAGAGGAGTTTGGTGCTGGAAAATCGCAATTTTTCACAAATGCAAAAAATTGCAGCAGCATCCAATGATGAGGCAATAACAACGATTTCTACAATAATCAAGAGCTTGGGAGGCTTAGAATGACTTCATACGAACTGATATCAATTATAATAGCATCTGTTTCTGCTATCATAGCTGTACTTTCTGTTTTTTCTGCTATAAAAGCTAATACGCTGTCATCTTCTGGAATTGAAACATCTTTGAGAAGTCTCATTGAAAATGGTCGAAATATAGTAAATACAATATCGATTACTATGGCTCCTCTTCTCGCACAAAAGGATGAAAAGTCTTTTTCTGAAATACAAAGAAAAGAATTGGATATTTACAAGGGATTATTTAAATCAGCAGTGGAAAGTTGGTTGAATACTTACGAAGAAGCATGTGCAAAATACATAGATAATAAAATCGATAAAACAAGATTCAAAAAACAATATCATAGTGAAATCAGGGGAGTGGTCGAATGTCAAGAGCTTAAATCATTTTTTGACCCTACAACATCCAAATTCAAGGCAATCCTCAAAGTATATGAAGAATGGGAAAATTTAGAGAAATAAAAAACTTGCTTTTTACTTCTATAATATCTTGTTGCTCGGCGATGTTTCGCATCCATTGGTTGGCGAAGGTGGTTAAGTCGTGCTGCAGGGGCAGATTTATGCCGTCGTCTTCAAAGATGCTGTTTTGTTTGCACAGATAATCATTGCGGAAGCTGATGGGGTAATAGTCACCTCCGATGATGGTGAATTCCATTTCCGGGTCTGCCATCAAGTCACCACTTTGCTCTCCGTAATGGGCGATGCTGATGACTTCTCCGTAGCCCGGAAGTCTTCCGACTTTTTCGATGACAATGGGCATAAAAGCAGGATTGTTGTTGATTTTGGCATGGCTCCCTTCTGTCAGCATATACGGCTCATGGAACATTGATTCGTAAAGCTGCTGGATGATGAGTTTGGCACGGGTGCTGAGACATTTCATGGTCATTTTTTTCCTTTTGAATAGTGATTAAACAGTATGTGAACACACGTTGAACACTTTACTGATTTTCTGCTGTATCTACTGTCTCTGCAGTCTTGAGCCCCAGAAAAAACTTGCGGCAACTCAAGTCTCCGTCGTAAAGCAGTTTGTAGGTTTGTACCGTATTCTTTTTGCCGGATTCCAGTATCACCAGTTCCATATCCATCAGCTCCTGCAAGTGGATGTGGAGTATAACATCAAGGAGGTCAGAAGTCAAATTGCCTGTTTTGAGTGAGATTTTCACCTCACGGGCACGACCATTGGTCAAAATTGAGGGGATACGACACCGGAAGTAATAGATGCCGTTACGCTTGACGAGATTCGGGATTTCTGCTACCATGAAACACATTTTCCTTGAGTTGTGGTCCAGTGTGTGGTCCACTTCAAGGCAGAATCAATCAAGTGAAGATGTGAAGAAAAAACTTCGTTTTTTAAGAGAAGAGCGGCTGTCGCCGCACGAAGTGAAGCCTGACGGCTTCGTTGACCATTTTTTTGCAAAAAAAATGGTCGGGGTGAGAGGATTTGAACCTCCGGCCTCTGCGTCCCGAACGCAGCGCTCTAGCCAGACTGAGCCACACCCCGACAAAATTGTCGTTCATCAACCATTTCCCGGTTGATGAGATTTAATATATCACACCTTCCGGGAAATGCAAGCGATTTTTAATCTTTTTTCAAAGAAATAACCACTTTTTTCATGCTGCCTTCACCCTCACTGCGGGTGGTCAGCTCTTCATCATCCTGAAGTGTCACATGGATGATCCGCCGGTCATGAGCATTCATCTCACTCAAAGTCACGGATTCGCCCCATTTTTTCACTTCTTTTGCCTTGTCCAAAGCCAAAGCACGCAAATCTTCTTCGGCCATATCCGAACGGCCCTCACCACGGCCGCCTTCACGGCGACGGCCGCCGCGGCGGTCATCACGGTCACGGAACTGACGGCGTGGACGGCCTTCGCCATTGCCTTCGCCTTCATTCCCTTCCCCGCTCCGGCTGTTCCCCTGTGCATAGCCATCAATATCCAGCATCACACGGGGACCACTTTCTTCACCACGGAAGAGGATCCGATCCAGCAAAGTCTGCAGACTTTCCAAAGACTGCCCCTTACGCCCGATGATCCGTCCGGCTTCCGGAGAACTGATCTTGATCCCCAGACGGGAACCCTTTTCTTCCACCCGCAACGTGGCTTCCAACCCCAGGAAATCCAGCATCGTCATCAAAGTACGGGTGGCCTTGTCTTTCTGTTCTTCGATCTTTACAGCATCCATATCCGCCATTTTTTTCTCCTGCGCACGGGCTCTGCGGCCCCGTTACGCTTTTTGCGCGCTCCCGGCATCCTGCGCCGGAGCAGCTGTGTTATAATGTTTCTGCAACAACATCTGCAGAATGCTGAATATCTGGCTGACTGTCCAGTACAAGGTCAGACCAGACGGTAAATTATACAGGAAAAACAACATCACAATGGGCATGACCATCATCATTTTCTGCTGCATGGGATCCATGGCAGTCGGCGTCAAACGCTGCTGCACCACCATCAACAGAGTCATGGCGATCACCAGAGGATTAATGGGCAACCCGAAAATATGAGCCACCGTATCCGGAGCCGCCAGGTCAGCCGACCACCAGAAAGGCACCTGCCGCAATTCCACCGCACCATCCAGCGTGGCATACAGGGCAAAAAAGACCGGGATCTGAAGCAGGATGGGCAAACACCCGCCCATGGGATTCACCCCTTCGGTACGGTACAATTCCATCATTTTAGCATTGAGCATCTGGGGATTATCTTTGTACTTTTCCCGCAAAGCCTGGATCTGCGGCTGGACCTTGGACATCTTTTTCATGGAGGCGTTTGCCTTTGCCGTGGCGGGCCAGAAGAGCAGACGCACCAGAATCGTCATAATAATGATGCTCCAGCCGTAAGAACCGCAAAGCCCCTTCAACTGCACCAGCACCCACAAAAGAAGACGGGCCAGATAATCCAACGGCCCCCACGCCAGATGCATGGTCTTATCCGCATCCGGAGCAAAAGACTTCAACGCCGTGGTTTTCGGCCCGGCATACAGTTGAAAATCCCAGTTTGCCGTTGCGCCGGGAGCCAGAACGACTTTGCCGAACTGCGCCCCTGCCGCCGCAAAATAAAATTCAGAACTGCCCGGCTCCAGAACCCGGGACTGAAACAGCGTAAACGGCTGATTGGATTTCAGGAGAGTAATAAAAAATTTGTTGCTCAACGCAAGCCACTGGACATTGCCCGCCTGACGGAAAAATTTGCTGTCTTTGGCATCCACATTCACATCCTCATACGAGCCGCTGGCAGTGCGGTAGTCCAATTTGCTGCTGTCCATCCGCAATTCATCGCCGGAAACATTGCGCCAGCCCTGCAGTTCCCCGCCGGAAACAGTCAGTTTCGCCAGATCCGCAGAAACTTTGCCGGTATTGACGACCGTAAGAGCCATCTTCAAAACATTGCCATCCCCAATGGTCCATACCTGCTTGATCTGCAAGGGAGAAACGCCAACGGTAACATTCCGGACCAGCGTATAAATCTTCCCGTCAGCAGAAAGCTCACTGCTGACAATTCCATTCAAAACAGTTGAGCTTCCCGGGAAAAACACCCCCAAAGCCCCCGGCTGCATTGCACCGCCGGCAGTTTTGAGAGAGGGCTGCTGATCGACAACGATGTTCGCTTTGCGGTCCGCAGTTTTAAAAGTTTTCAGCGTAATACCGGTAATGGCACCGCTGTCCGGCCGGATCGCACAGGCGATCAACTTATTTTCCAACGTCACAGCAGGAAGAGTTTTCACAGCAGGAGCGACGGGCTTGACATCTTTTTCCACCGGAGAAGCAACGGCAACAGAAGCCGCAACAGGGACGGGTTGCGTATCTGCCTTTGCCGCTTCTGCAGCCTGACCGACTGCGGCAGCAGGATCCGGCATCCACCCCATCTTGATGCACAGCGGCTGCCAGAAAACCAAAAGAAGACCACACAGCAAAAATGCTATGACCATTTCCTTGTCAAATTTCACTTTCATCACCCTTTTTACCGGTCCATTCACGGCAATTCGTCACGCTGGACCTTCGATTTTTTTACAGGCGGCACCGGGTCATACCCGCCCCGGCAAAACGGCTGACAGCGCATGAGCCGCCAAACTGTCAGCAAACTGCCTTTCACCGCCCCGTGAACCCGTAAAGCCTCTGCGCCGTAATGGGAGCAAGAGGGGGTAAATCGGCAACAATCCGGAAGATACGGAGAAACCACCGCCTGATAAATGCGGATCAAACGGATCAGCATTCGGGCGGCGAATCCGCAACTTCCTGCGGGATCATCCCCGCCTGAAACAGCACAGCGGCAAGCTCCCGGGTCACCTGGGGGCGCTTCCACTTCATCATGCTCCGCCGCGGGATCAATACCAACCGGCACGTCGGGATCTCCGGCTTCAACAAGCGGAAACTTTCCCACAGAAGACGCCTTGCCCGATTCCGATCCACTGAAAGAAGACTGTACTTTTTCCCGCATATGACACCGCACCGGCGCAAATCGTCCGGTGCGGGAGCCACTACGACCAACATTCCGCGGCCAACGTACTTGGTTCCGTCGCGCCGGACCTGGTCAAATTCTGTCTTGCAGCGAAGCTTATCGCTTTTGCAAAGAGATTTCACTTCAGCAGGCAGTCAACCGGGCACGGCCCTTCTGACGGCGACGCTTCAAGACCAAACGGCCACCCGGAGTAGCCATGCGGGCACGGAAACCCAGTCTGCGTTTGCGGCGAATGTTCGACGGCTGAAAAGTTCTTTTCATGATTTTACCTCTGTTTTTATGTTTAATTTCAGTTTGATTCCATTATCTGGATTGCTTAATATACCCCCATCTGCCAAAAATGCAAGTCCATTCTGAAAAAAAAGTTATTTTTCCCATTCCAATCCCCCGGGAAAACCTCAATTATTCCATAAATTCCAGTGCTGAATGAGTTGAAATTATTTAAATAAATGCTATGGTATGCTTGAAGTGCTCGTTTTGAGCTGAATTTATCAAAATTATAATGTACAGAGGAGTACCAACATGAAAAAAATGATTCTCTCCGCCATCGCCGCTATCGGCTGCATTGCCATCACCGCAGCAGAAATCCCGATGAAGTTGAACCCGATCCGGGATCCGGAAACCAAAGCCATCAATACCACGATCGCTCCCGATGGGGTCATCACTGTCGATAATAAAACCGGCAAATCCGGCGGGGTCAATTGTCAAGTCAATATCAATCAGACTGAGCCTGCCAAGATCGTTCTTTCCGGCGAAAGTATCTGTCTGGAATCGATTACCAAATCCCGTCAGGCCCACGACTATTCTCTTTACATTGACCTGACCTACATGGACGGCACCAAAAAATACGGCCAAATCGCATCCTTCTCCACGGAAGTCAAAGAATGGCAGAAGAAATCTGTTGAATTCATGCCCGAAAAAGCTGTCAAGCAGTTGCGGATCTACATTCTGTACCGCTTCCAGACCGGGAAGGTACAGTTCAAGAACTTGAAGCTGGAAGAAGTCAAGTAAGGTTGCCCCAACAGGTCGAATATCATGAGTATGCTTTTGAAAAATATCCGTCTGGTTTCTCCGGACGTGGACGAAAAGAATGCCGCGATCCTCGTTGCTGACGGCAAAGTCGCTGATGTTTTCTGTGACGGGGACGCCCTGCCCTCCGTTGCCAATGTGGTGGATGGTCAGGGGTTGACGGCTGTTCCCGGTTTTATTGATGTGCATTGTCACGGCCGCAGCGGCGTGGATTTTTGTGATGCCACCCAGGAAGCCATGGATACTATTGCCATGGATAAACTTTCGGAAGGTGTCACCACTCTGCTCCCGACCACGCTGACTCTTCCCGAAGATCAGTTGGCTGCCGCCATGCAGACTGCCAAGGCCTATGTTGCCAAAGGCGCGCTCGGATGCAAAGTTCCCGGCGTCCATCTGGAAGGCCCCTTCATCAATCCCAAGTGCCTCGGCGCCCAGAATCCGGATTTTGTCCGGACACCGGATGTCAAAGAAGTCATGCGGTTGAACGAAATTTTCCCGGTCAAGAAAGTTTCTTATGCCGTGGAAATGGAGAACGGTCCCCGCTTTGCGGCAGAATTGCTGGCAAACGGCATTACCCCCTCCTGCGTTCACAGCGCGGCGACCTATGCCGGGTTCATGGATGCCTACCGTCATGGATTGCGGAATTTGAGTCATTTCTGCAACCAGATGACTGCACTGCATCACCGGGATATCGGTCTGGTGGGCGCAGGTTTGATGCACAATGATGTCTTTATTGAATTCATTTGCGACAAACTGCACATCTGCCCGGATATGATCAAGCTGGTCTTCCAGATCAAGGGTACGGAACACATCCAGCTGATCACCGATGCCATGCGTGCATCCGGTCTGCCGGACGGCCCCTCTGATTTGGGCGGGCTGCCTGTAATCGTCAAGAACGGCGAAGCCCGTCTTGCCTCCAACGGCGCACTGGCTGGCAGTACGCTTCAGATGGCAACAGCCCTGAAGAACATTACCGAAGTCACCGGGCTTCCGCTCAAGGAAACGGTGAAATGCACCAGCTGGAATCAGGCCCGTGCATTGAATATGACCGGACTGGGCAAGCTGGCGCCCGGGTATGCAGCAGATATCGTTCTGATGGATGAAGCATTCCAGGTCAAACAGGTGTTTGTGGACGGCACAAGCAAATTCTCTGCAAACTGATATATCCGGCCCGGCGGCAGAAAAGATGCCGCCGGGCATTAACAAAAATTTTAAAAATGATGCCTGAAAAAATATTGGTCACCGGCGGTGCCGGATTTATCGGAAGTTTTCTTACAGAATCTCTTTTGGCAGATGGTTATGCGGTCACGGTTGCGGATAATTTTTCCACCGGTGCCATAGCGAATTTGGATACAGTCAAAGATTCCCCGCTGTTGAAGGTATTGAAACTGGATGTGGTAGAAGAAGCCGATACCGTTGCCGAACTGGTCAGGGAAGCGGATTGTATCTTCCACCTTGCCGCCGCAGTTGGCGTGGAAATGGTGGTCAATGATCCTGTGCATACCCTTCTGACCAATGTCCGTGGTACGGAAAATGTTCTGGTTCCTGCGGCAAAAGCAAAAAAACGCATCATCCTTGCCAGTACCAGCGAGGTGTACGGCAAATCCCCCGGCGAACTTTTTAAAGAAACGGATGATTTGCATTTGGGATCACCGCATCATTCCCGTTGGAGTTATGCCTGCAGTAAACTGCTGGATGAATTTATTTTGATGGCGTATCATCATCAACAGGATCTGCCTGGTACAATAGTCCGCTTTTTTAATATAGTCGGTCCCCGACAAACCGGTCAATACGGCATGGTGGTGCCCCGCTTTGTCAAAGCGGCACTGAACGGCGAGTCCTTGAGAGTCTACGGTGACGGACAGCAGTCCCGCTGTTTCTGTCATGTTGCAGATGTGGTGAAAGCATTGAAAAGTCTGCTTCACTGCAAAGAAAGTTATGGAAAAATCTGCAATATCGGCAGTCAGGATTTGATAACGATCGAAGATCTTGCAAAAAAAACCATTGCCCAGTTGAACAGCGAATCCCAGCTGGAACGGATCCCCTACGAGCAAGCCTATGGCAAAGGGTTTGAAGATATGCGCCGCCGCCGGCCGGATATCACTGAAATTTATCAACTGACAGGCTGGAAGCCGGAAAAAAATCTGGAAGATATTATTGAAGATACGGCGGATTATTTCCGGAAAAATTACAACGCAAACTGAATTTGTTTCCGGTAAGGAAATAAAAGCACATGGTCCAACAGGTGACCGTGTGCTTTTTTTTGCCGGGCAGAGAGCACGGCTGCAGAACACAAAAAAGGGTCAGGGGAAGAAGGACAAAAAATGCGAGAGAACCATGTTCTTTGGAAATTCCGGAGCGCATGACACACTCTCAACCAAGTGCCAATCGCCCGACCTGTCCGACCTGTCCGACCTGTCCGACCTGTCCGACCTGTCCGACCTGTCCGACCTGTCCGACCTGTCCGACCTGTCCGACAT